>NZ_JACBZD010000001.1:1917500-2235000 GCF_013407765.1 Allostreptomyces psammosilenae | reverse complement strand
GCCCCGGGGTCGCGCAGCATCACCAGTTCGTCCTGCCGCAGGTAGCCGGCGGCCGCGAACACCGGCTCCCAGGCGTCGGCCAGGGCGCCGTCCACCACGCTGACCTGGCGGTGCCGGTGACCGGCCGCGCCGAGCAGCGCGTCCGCCGCGTCGATCACCTCGCCGGCGCCGGGGGCCCCGGCGGTGGCCGTGACGACCAGTCGGTTGTGGAAGTGGGAGAGCGGATAGCGCGAGCTGAGCACGGCGAAACCGCCCGGGCACGGCAGCCACGTCGACGCCGACCGCAGCGCGAGGCGGTGTTCGAACTCCAGGATGCGGGCGAGGGGGGCGTCGGCGGTGAGATCCACCGGGACATCCTGGCGCTCCGCCCGCTCCCCGGACAAGGCACGGAACTCCTTGCTTGGAGTGCGCTCCAAGTCGGTAGCGTGGACGCCGGACCGCCGCGCGGAGTCGTCGAGGGAGCAACCATGTCCGTCACCCACACCAGCTCCGTCCCCGTCCGGCGCCGCGCCGAGGGCGCGCCGCACCGGACGGTCCGCGGCGGCGCCGCCTCCCGGCGGACCGCCCCGAGCCAGGCGCCCGCCGCCACGCCCACCCCCGCCGCGCAGACCGCCACCGCCGCCGCGCCGGCGCCCGCGGCGGCCCCCTGCGCCCCCCTCGCCGACCCGGTGGTCATCGAGGGCGCCGACACCACCCCGCGGCACACCATCGGCGAGGTGGTGGCCCGCACCGGACTGACCGCGCACACCCTGCGCTGGTACGAGCGCATCGGGCTGCTGCCCCCGGTGGGCCGGTCCGACGCCGGCCGCCGCCGCTACAGCGACCGCGACCTGCGCTGGCTGGAGTTCGTCGGCCGGCTCCGGCTGACCGGCATGCCGGTCGCCGACATGGTGCGGTACGCCGATCTGATGCGGGCCGGGGACCACACCAGCCCCGAGCGGCGCCGCATGCTGGAGGAGCACCGCGACCGGGTGCGGGCCCACGTGGCGCAGCTCCAGCAGACCCTGCTCACCATCGACCGCAAGATCGAGGGCTACCGGGCCGCCGAGACGCCCTGACCACCGCCGACGGACGGCCGGCCCGCCGGGCCGGGCGCCTCAGCGCAGCGCCGGAGCGCCGTCCACGGCCACCGGTCCCGGCCCGACCCGGGGCGCGCCCTCCGCGATCCACCGCCGGCCCAGCGCCAGCCCGGCGTTCATCAGCTGCCGCGCGTGGCGGAAGGAGAACGACGACAGCCCCGCCAGGTTGGGCGCCGGCAGCACGTACAGTTCGCAGCGCTGGGCGCCCAGCTCCAGCTCCAGCCGCACCGTGGTGTCGATGGCCGCGCCGAGCGCGGCGGCGCGCACCGAGGCCGGCGTGTGCGGCGGTTCGGAGGGGCTGGGGCTCGGCCGGCCGTGCGGCTCCGTCAGACCACGCGCCTCCGGCGTCAGACTGAACGGCTGGGTGCCCGAGGACGGCAGCACGAACACCCGGTCGGCCCCCTGGTCCACCGCGCGGGTGACCGGCGTGTGCGCGGCCAGACCGCCGTCGATCAGCCAGCGCCCGTCGATCTCCACCGGCGGGAAGATCCCCGGCAGCGCCGAGGAGGCCAGCAGGGCGGGGATCAGCGGTCCGCGGTCCAGGTACACCGGATCGCCGGTGAGCACGTCCACCGCGGTGACGGTCAGCGGCAGCCGCCCGTCCTCCAGGTTGTGGAACGACACCCGCGAGGACAGCCAGCGCCCCAGCGGCGCGTTGTCCATCACGTGGTTGCGCAGCCGCAGCACGCCGCCGAGCATCCGCAGCGGATCCACCGGGAACGCCTGGGTGCGGCGGATCTCCAGCCACATCCGGCGCAGCCGCTCCACCCCCTCCCGGGTCGGGTCGCCCGCCAGCCAGGCGGCGTTGAGCGAACCCACGGACGTGCCCAGCACCATGTCCGGGAAGATCCCGGCCTCCATCAGGGCACGGGCCTGGCCCGCCTGAACCGCTCCGTAGCTGCCACCACCCGGCAGTACCCAGGCAGTCGTCATCTGTGCAGTCCCTCCGCCCTGGCAACGGTCCGTCACGGACCGGTCGACACGCGTCGGCGCGGGCCGTGTCACCGCATCGCCCCCTGGACGAAGCCGCCCCGACGCCATCGATCCTACGGCCGGACGCGCCGGCCCCGGCCGGCGCACCTCGCCCGGGGGGTTCCGAACCCCCCGGCACCGGGGGAGGATCCTCACGCTGAGCGAAGTCCCGGACGAGGAGGTCCCGTGGTACGGCCCATCGCTGACGCGTCCAACGCCGACGACTCCACCCCACCGGAGCGCGGCCCCGCCGCGGACGGCGGCCCCGGCGGTACCCCGCGGCTCCGCCTGGTCGGCCCCGGCATCGTCGTCGCGGCCACCGGGGTCGGCGCCGGCGACCTGGTCGCCACCCTCATCGCCGGCAGCCGGTTCGGCACCACCCTGCTGTGGGCGGCCGTCCTGGGCTGCCTGGTGAAGATCTCGCTGGCCGAGGCCGCCGGCCGCTGGCACCTCGCCACCGGGCGCACCCTGTTCGCCGGCTGGGCCTCCCTCGGCCGCTGGACCACCTGGTACTTCGTCGGGTACGTGGTGGTCTGGGGCTTCGTCTACGGGGCCACCGCGATGACCTCCTCCGCCCTCCCGCTGGCGGCGCTCTTCCCGGCGGTCGACCTGAAGCTGTGGGCCGTCGCCGCCGGCGTGGTGGGCCTGGCGTTCGTCTGGTTCAACCGCTACGCCGTGTTCGAACGGGCCATGACGGTGCTGGTCGGCGTGATGTTCGTGGTGGTGGTGCTGCTCGCCGCGCTGACCGTGCCGAACGTCCCGCGCACGCTCGCCGGGTTGGTGCCGGTGCTCCCGGACGGCTCCCTGGTGTACACCCTGGGCCTGGTCGGCGGCGTGGGCGGCACCATCACGGTGGCGGCCTACGGCTACTGGGTGAACGCGAAGGGCTGGCACGGGCCGGCCTGGATCCCGGTGATGCGCTGGGACAACCGCATCGCGTACCTGACCACCGGCGTCTTCGTCATCGCGATGCTCATCGTCGGCGCGGAACTGCTGCACGCCGCCGGGGTCGCGCTGTCCACCGGGGACGCCGGCCTGCTGGACCTCGCCGACGTCCTGCGCGACCGCTACGGGACCTGGATGTCCACCCTGTTCATGATCGGCTTCTTCGCCACCTCCTTCTCCTCGCTGATCGGCGTGTGGCACGGGGTCAGCACGATGGTCGCCGACTTCGTGGAGCACCAGCGCGCCGAGCGCGCCGCCCGGGCGCTGGGCCCGCAGGCGCCCGCGGCCGCCCCGGCCGCCCCGGCCGCCGAGGGCGGCCGGGAGCGCTCGGCCGCCTTCCGCGGCTACATGCTGTGGCTCACCTTCCCGCCGATGCTCCTGCTGTTCGTCGACCGGCCCTTCGCCCTGGTCCTCGCCTACGGGGTGATCGGCGCGCTGTTCATGCCGTTCCTCGCCGGCACCCTGCTGTGGCTGCTGAACTCCTCCCGCACCCCCCGGCAGTGGCGCAACGGATGGCTGAGCAACACCATGCTGACCGCGGCCGGCGCACTGTTCCTGGTGCTGTGCGCCCGCGAGGTGATCGGCCTGTTCACCGGGTGAGCGGGCGGCAAACGCGTGGATCGGCGAGGCGGCCGCCGGTTAGCATCCCCGACATGAGCACCCCCGCGACCAGCCCCACCGCGACCCGGATCCGCGTCGTGGACGCCTTCACCGACCGCCCCTTCGCGGGCAATCCGGCCGCCGTGGTGATCCTGGACGGCCCCGTCGCCGAGGACTGGATGCGCGGCGTCGCCGCGGAGATGAACCTCTCCGAGACCGCCTTCGCCCACCCGGTCGACCAGGACGACGCCGACTGGTCGCTGCGCTGGTTCACGCCCGCCGTGGAGGTGAACCTGTGCGGGCACGCCACGGTGGCCACCGCCCACGCGCTGGCCGAGGACGGCCACGCCGGACCGTTCCGGTTCACCACCCGCGGCGGCCTGCTGGGCGCCGAGGTCGCCGCCGACGGCGCCGTCACCCTGGACTTCCCGGCGCGGCCGACGACCGACACGCCCGTCCCGCCGGGCCTCGCCGCGGCGCTGGGCGCCCAGCCGCTGCGCACCGCCCGGGGCGGCGACGACGACCTGCTGGTGGAGGTGGCCGACGAGGCCACGGTGCGCGCGCTGCGCCCGGACATCACGGCCCTGGCCGCGCTGGGCGGCCGCGGCGTGATCGTCACCGCCGCGGCCGACGAGGGCGGCCCGTACCACTTCGTCTCCCGGTTCTTCGCCCCCAACGTGGGCGTCGCCGAGGACCCGGTGACCGGCAGCGCGCACACCGCGCTGGCCCCGTACTGGGCGCAGCGGCTCGGCACGCGGCGGCTGACCGCCTACCAGGCCTCCGCCCGGGGCGGCCGGCTGGAGCTGGAGCTGCGGGGCGACCGGGTGGCCATCACCGGGCGGGCCGTCACCGTCCTGGACGCCGTGCTGCGCGGCGCCGCCGCGGCGCCGTCCGCCTGATCCGCGCCGCCGCCGGCCCGCTCCGGGCGACCGGGGCACGCCGGCGGCCGGCGCGCGCCGCTCAGCCGGTCGCGACCAGCACGGCGACCAGGGCGACCAGCGCGCCCATCACGACGATCGCCGACCACAGCCGCTCGCCGGACGACGGGTCGGCCGCCCGGGCCGGTCCCGTCCCGGCCCTGCCCGTTCCGGCCGGGACGCTCCGGCGCTCGCGCACGCTCGTGGACATCAGACGGTCACCTCCGCCGCCGCCCGTACCCGGGCGCCGAGCGGCGGACGCCCCCCGAGACCTGTTCGTGACGCACCGGTGATGGCGCCGATGCGTACCGCGTGGCGGAGGTCACGCACCACCCGCCCGCCCCCCCAGCACCCCGCCCGACCCGCGGGACGTCCCCCGGGCGCCCGCCGCCCGCCGCCCGCGCCCGTCAGACCGAGGAAGAACCATGGACGCCATCCGGATCCGCACCGCCACCTTCGCCGACGTCCCCGCCGTGCTCGCCCTGTGGGCCCGTGGGGCCAAGGGCGCCAGCATCACCGACGACCCCGACGGCGTCGCGCGGCTGATCGGGCGCGACCCGGAGGCGCTGCTGCTCGCCGTGGAGCGGGGCGACGGGGAGCCCGAGCGGGTCGTCGGCTCGGTCATCGCCGGGTGGGACGGCTGGCGCTGCCACCTGTACCGGCTGGCCGTGGACCCGGACCGCCGGCGTCGCGGCATCGGCTCCGCCCTGCTGCGGGCCGCGGAGGATCGTTTCGTCGCGCTGGGCGGACGTCGCGGCGACGCCATGGTGCTGGACGCCAACGAGACCGCCCACCGGATCTGGGCCACCGCCGGCTACGCCCCCAACGAGGAGTGGACCCGCTGGACCAAGCCGCTGCCTGCCGCCGGGACCGCCGCACCCGCCACCGAGGGGTAGGGTCGCAAGGTCCGGGGACGGCCCGGCCCGGTCGGACGGACCGGCGCCGTGGGCGCCCCGCGAACCGTGCCGCCACGCCCGCTTCGGTGGTCCGGTCAAGCCGCCGGACCACCGCGCCCAACCCTTCGAAAGGACCGACCCGCCATGCCCGCAGCCGCCCCCGACAGCCCGCGCGCCGGCCGTCCCGGCCCGCGCACCCTCGACGTGCTGCGCACCCGCCGGCTGACCCCGCGCATGGTCCGGGTCACCCTGGGCGGCCCGGCGCTGTCCGGCTTCACCGTCGCCGGACCCGCGTCCCGGGTCAAGATCTTCCTGCCGACGGCGGAGTCCGGCGGCGTGCCGGTGCTGCCCGGCAACCCGGACGGTCTGCGGCCGGTGCGCCGCACCTACACCGTGCGCGCGCTGCGCACCGCGCCCGACGAACTGGACCTGGACTTCGTGGTGCACGCGGACGGCCCCGCCGGCGCCTGGGCCGCGCAGGCCGCGCCCGGCCAGCGGATCGCCGTGTCGGAGGCGCGCGGCGAGCACGTGCCGCACACCGAGGGACACGACTGGCTGCTGTTCGCCGGGGACGAGACCGCCCTGCCGGCCATCGCCGCCATGCTGGAGGCGCTGCCCGAGGGCGTGCGGGCGCGGGCCTTCGTGGAGGTCGCCGACGCCGCCGAGGAGCAGCCGCTGGAGACCGCCGCCGACCTGGAGACCGTCTGGCTGCACCGGGAACCGGCCGGGCACGCGCCCGGCCGCGCCCTGGTGGAGGGCGTCCGCGCCGCCACCTGGTGGAAGGGCGACGGTCACGCCTGGGTGGCCGGGGAGTCCTCGGCCGTGCGCGACCTGCGCGCGCACCTCCAGGCCGAGCGCGGGCTGCCGCGGCAGTCGCTGTACGCCTCGGGCTACTGGAAGCTGGGCTCCGCGGAGGGGTAGTCGCCACCGGTTCGCCGCACCGGTCTGGCACGCCGGTGGCCGGGCCACATGCCGGCCCGGCCGCCGGTGGGGCGCCGGCCCATGGTGAGGCATGTCATGAACATTTAATCTCGGCGGACCTGGATGTGACACCCATCACACCGCGCCGGGCGACGGTGCCCGGCGCGGACGGGAGGTTCCCATGCCCGCTCCCTCGCCCCTGCCCACCCCGCTTCCCCGGTTCCGTCGCCCGTCGCCGGGCGCGCCGCCCGCTCCGCGCCGACGGCCGCGGGCCCTCGGCGCGCTGGCGACCCTGCTGCTCACGCTCGGGGCGCTGCTCGCCCCCGCGCCCACCGCGCACGCCGCCTCCATACAGGAGGTCACCGGCTTCGGCTCCAACCCCGGCGCACTGCGGATGTTCCGCTACGTCCCGGACGGGCTGCCGCCGGGCCGCCCGCTGGTCGTCGCCATGCACGGCTGCACCCAGAACGCCTCCGGCTACGGCACCGGCTCCGGCTGGACGCGGCTCGCCGACCGCTGGGGCTTCGCCGTGCTGCTGCCCCAGCAGACCGCCGCCAACAACCTGACCTCCTGCTTCAACTGGTTCCTGACCGGCGACAACAGCCGCGGGTCGGGGGAGGCGCTCTCCATCCGGCAGATGGTTGAGCGGATGGTCGTCGACCTGGGCACCGACCGCTCGCGGATCCACGTCACCGGGCTGTCCGCCGGCGGCGCCATGACCGCGGTGATGATGGCCACCTACCCGGAGGTCTTCGCCGCCGGCGGCGTCGTGGCCGGGCTGCCCTACCGGTGCGCGCAGACCGCGGGCACCCCCTACCTGTGCATGTACGGGAGCGTGCCGCGCACCGCCGACCACTGGGGCGACCTGGTGCGCGCCGCCAGCCCGCACACCGGCCCCTGGCCGCGGCTGACGGTGCTCCACGGCACCGCCGACTACACCGTCGTCCCCGCCAACATGACCGAACTGGTCGCCCAGTGGACCAACGTGCACGGCACGGACGCCACGGCCGACGTCAGCGACACCGTCGCCGGATACCCCCACCGCGTCTACCACGACACCGCGGGCCGGCCGGCCGTGGAGACGTACTCCCTCACCGGCATGGGACACGGCCAGCCGGTCGACCCGGGAACCGGCACCACCCAGTGCGGCACCACCGGGGCGTACATCCTGGACGTCAACCTCTGCGCGGCGTACCACCTCGGCCACACCTGGGGGCTGGGCTGACGGCCCGCCGGGCCCGACGGATCCGGTGACGGGAGCGGGAGCACGGCCGGCACGCGCGGACCACGCCGGCCGTGCTCCCCGTCGTCGCCCACCCAGCACACCGACCCGACCCCCGCCGCTCGTCGGCGGAAGGCTCCTCGTCTTTCGTCTTCGACGAGTGCGAGGTGCCCGAGGTGATCGAGCAGTTGATTGCGGACACGTCAGCTTCTACGGCCGAGACCTTTCCGGATCACGGTGTCGCTGGCACGCAGGGCCGCCGTCAGTTCTCCCCGCAACTCGTCCGGGAGGATCCCTCCGCCGAGGGCACAGGTCCGCACGAGCGCACGGCAGTCCTGTGCTTGCTGTTCCGTGGCGATCGCGGTGAACAGGGGGTGCGCCAGATTCTCGCGAGCCGCGTAGCCGTCTTCGGCGTCTGTCGTCCTGCGATGGAGATCCTTGACGATCCGGTGCGCGGCGGGCCGATCGGCGGAGCCGATCGCGTCGAGGAGGGTAAGGCCGAGCCGAATATCGAAGACGGTCATCCCGGGTTCGGCCTGCCGCTCAAGATAGGAAGCAGCCACGTCCGCCAGGTGGCCATCGACCGGTTCACCGGCGTCGCGGCGGCACAGGACGGTCAGGCATGCCGTGACGGCTTGCTCCCAAGAGTCGCCGTGCACCGTGTCCGCGATGAGAGTGGCCGCCTGTGCCACATCGCCTGTGACGAGGGTGGCCAGAACAGCGACTTGGCGGCCGTCGAGCATCCGTCTGCCTACGCCGCGGTGGGCTTCGACATGCGTCAGGGCCTCGGCCCAACGTCCCTGGGTGGTGAGGGCGCGCGTGCCGTCGGCGAGGAGGACCCGCCATAGCCACCTGCGGACCTCGTGGTGGTCCCCGTCGGTCGCGGTGAGATCCACCGGTACGGTGACGCCCTCGAACTGGGTGGCTGCGCCCGCCTCGACCGCCGCATACAGGTCGAGCAGTCGCTGACGTCCCTCGTCTGCGCGGCCAGCGCGGATCTGGAGGCGGGCGAGGTTGACGACCGGTTCCAGCCCTCGGATGGCGCTCATGCCAGGCAGGGGGCAGGCGTGAAGGTAGGCGGCGGCGTGCCGGTGGCACATCTCGCGGGCGAGGTCGGGGAGGTCGAGATCGGAGGCGATGAGCGCGGCCTGGTTGTAGACGGCCGATGCGAGCCCTTGGTCGCTCTTCTTCACCGCCGTGTCGGCAAGTTCAAGGAGACCGCGCACCCGCGTGGGCAAGGGCAGACAGGGAGGCCGGAATCGGGCGACGAGCGGGAAGCGTCGGGCTGTGAGTCCGTGCGGGTCCATGGGTCCCCCGGGCGTGAGTGAGAACACTGGGACGACGGTGCCCGCCAGCCGTGCGCCGACGGCCACCGTCCGCCACACGTGGGCGTCACTGCCAGTCGACGACGATGCGGTTCAGCGGCGTGTCGAAAGCGAAGAGGCCCGGGCGCCGGCTGATGGCGGGGGCGTCGAGGGGCTGGATTCCGAACGTGGCCTCACGGCCGCGGTACTCGCGGTCCCAGGTGCGGACGGCGTCGGCGACCTGCGCGGCCAGCTCACCGCTGCCGGGTCCGTGGCCGATGACGCCGAACTCCCAGAGCTTGCCGCCCTCGGGAGTCCTCTCCGCAGACAGGCGCCGGGTGAGGTACGCGACGGCACCCTTGTCGACGGCCGCGGTCGACGAGGGGTAGGGGTCCTCCGTGAGCAGAGTGCCCTTGGCGCTCCGGGGGAACAGCATCCGGATCAGGCCGGAGGGAAGGGAGCAGGTCACGTACAGCTCCATCCACTCCGGTGACTCCATGGCGCGGACCGTCGTGCCGGTCCACTCCTCGGTGCGCGGCTGCTCCAGGACGCCGCTGAGCGCGTCGGCGTCGATGTTCTGACCGGCGGGGGCCTGAAGCCGGACGGTGCCGTCCGCGCTGAGTGGGATGACGCGGCGGTCGTCGTCGGCGATGCCGCGACGGAGCGGCATGAAGGTGTTCATCTCGCTGCCGAGGGACACCCAACGGCCGTCGCGCTGCTCGTAGGCGATGGAACGGGACACGGTGCCCTTGAGGCGCTGGGGGACGAGGAGCCGCCCGCCGGGCGCGAGCTGCTGCAGCCAGGCGTGCGGCACGCCGTGCGCGCCGACGGTGGCGATGATCCGGTCGTACGGCGCTCCTTCGGCGTAGCCGAGGGCTCCATCGCGGGTTACGGCCTTGACGTTGGTGATCCCGGCGGCGGTGAGGTGCGCGCGGGCACCCTCCACGAGGTCGTCGTCGACGTCGAGTGTGGTCACGTGTCCGCTGTCGCCGACCAGGTGAGCGAGCAGAGCCGCGTTGTAGCCGGTGCCGGCGCCGACTTCCAGGATGCGCTGGCCGGGCTGGGCGTCGAGCTGGTCCAGCATGAGTGCGACGACGCCCGGCTGGGAGGCGCAGGAGATCGAGGTGCCGTCGGTGTCGTACTTGATGTGCACCGGTGCGTTGGCGTAGGCGTCTTCGAGCGACGCATCGGGCACGAACGCATGGCGCGGCACGGTCCGCAGCGCATTCTCGACGTCGGGCGTGCGAGCGTGCCCGTCCGCGCGAAGCCGGTCGACCAGGGCGTTGCGGAGGCGCTCGGCGTCCGCCGTGGGGGTGGCGATCGTGTCGGGGTTCACCGCGCCGACGCTATCGGTCTCGGTCGTTGCCTCAGCGGGAGACGCGGTGTCGTCACTCGATCCCATGACTACCTCTCGTGCGATGGTGGACAGGGCGCCTTGGTCTCCCCAGAGGAGACCGGCGCGATTGGAGTGGAAGATCACGTGGTGGGCGATGACGGCGCGCAGACCACGAGTGAGAGCACCACGATGGGCCAGGGCAGCCAGCGAGGCACCCGCCCGCGCGAATGCCGCCACCCAGCCGTCGTGCCCGGCAAGGGGGCCACTCGGGCGACACAGGCTATGGGCGTCTACGGTCATCAGCTTCCGCATCGCGCGGCTCAGTTCGGTGGCTCGCTCGGAGGACAGGGGGCCAGTGGCCGGCCGGAGCGCAGCGACCTTCGCCCACACGCCGCCCTGCTCGAACCAGTCCAGGCCGGCCGCCCGCATCATCGTGCTCGCCAGCAGCACGGCGGTTTCCCGGTGCCCAAGGTTCCCCAGGCCGGGCCGGTAGCCAAGGAGGTGGCGGCTGTCCTGGTGGAACAGCTCGTGAGCGACTTCCATGGCCTCGGTCCCGCCGAAGGCATCCGTCTCGGGCTCATAGATGTGGGGCAGCCACGACATGGCCGTGCCGTCCTGGACGAGGTCACTCAGCAGCGTTTCGACGGCTGCTGAGGGCTGGTCAGCGCGGTACCGCAGCGGCCAGGGCTGCTTGTTCATGAACCACCAGCCGGTGAGCTGCCTGTCCCGTTCGGCCGTGAAGAGGACAGGGACGATGCGTTCGGAGATGGCGCGCTGAGCGCTCTCGCGGTCAGAGAAGGTGATGTTGTGTTGCTGCCAGCGGTCCGGGGGCATGCAGGGGTCCTTCGTGGTGACGGAGTCAGGCGATGAGCAGGCAGGCGTCCCAGGGGGTTCGGGGCGGTGCGGCGGTGCTGGATGCGAGGAGAGCCAGGCCGATGCCGGCTGCGCCGTCGAGGAGGCCGGGGCCGCGCCCCCCGTCCTGCATGAGCCTCGTGGCGGCGTGTGTCGGATCGGTGCCCGGCGGGTGGACTGCGGCCAGGAGTGCCGGGATCGTGGCGCGGAGCTGTCCGATGGTCGAGGGATGAGCGTCGTCGGCCGCGCGGGCGGCGAGGTGGGCAAGGCCGGCGAACCCGTGGCATAGGCCGTTGTCCGTCGTGGCCTTGAGCTGGGCGGGGTCGGTGAGCGCGGCCACGAGCGCGTTCTCGGCGTACACCTGGCGGCGGGGGTCGCCAAGAGCAAGCGCGGCTAGTTGTTGGGCGCGGGCGAGACCGGCGGTGCCGTAGCACCAGGACGGCCGCCGCGGCGCGGACGGGGCGCGGTGGCCGCTGCGCAACTCGCGCCGGGTGACCCAGTACGGCCAGGCTGGGCCTCGGCCAGCGTCCTCTGGCCAGCGGTCCAGCCACGCCAGGATCCGGCGCAGTGCTTCGCTGTGGCCGTTGACGCAGGTGCCGTGCCGGGCGGCGAGCGCCAGCAGCGCGAGCACGCCGCCGATGCCGTGCGCCATGCCGCTGTTGGCGTGCCCGCCTGGGAAACGGTTGTCCGGGCGGCCTGAGGGCCCCGTAGCCGTCCACCAGCCCGGCAGGGTCTCTCCGGCGCACGTGATCGGTCGGGTGAGGCGTACGCAGTATTCGAGGATGGCGAGCAGGGTGGGGGCGCCGGCGTCGCGGCGCAGGAGGTAGGCGCCGTAGCCGGTCAGGCCCCGGATGGTGTCGAACTCGGCGAGCGCTGGGAGGCGCCCGGCATCCATACGGCGGTGAGCGGCGCCGACGCGGTGGCCCACGTCGGCCGCCAACTGCCGGTCGAGAGTGTCAAGAGCGCGCCGGTAGGCGCCGGGCAGGTGGTCGGCGGCGCAGGCCAGTGCGTGCGCGAAGGCGGGTGCCCCGTAGAAGGGGTGGCTGTCAGGGCCGCTGGTGAGCGGTTCCCGGGAGGCGGCGGCGAGCCAGTCGTGGGCGCGCTGCCACGATCCGATCCCGGCTGCAGCCCGCTCGATGTGCAGGAGCGCGATGCCGGGGAGGCCATGAGCGAGGTGCTGCCGACGTGAAACCGCTGGCCCGGGGAGCGCCCTGTGGGGATCGGCGAGCTGTTCGGCGATGGCGTCGGCCAGGTCCAGCGCGGCCTGTGCGGTCACGGTGTCCTCCCAGTGGTGCGGGCTGTCCAGGCGAGGGCGGCAGCGCGGGCGAGGTGGAGGCAGATCTCTTCTTCGGGGAAGTTCACGGCGATGTGCCGTACGAAGTGGACGTGCAGTAGCGAGGTCAGGACGTCGTCGAGGGCGATGCCCTGCGTGTGGGGCCCCGGCAGGTGCCGCCGGTAGGCAGCGAGCGCCGCGTCGCGATCGGCCCACGCCGACACGATGGCCGCTCCTCCTGAGGCGCCACGCAGTGCCGTCCAGTCGTCGCCTGGGTCGGCCAGACGTACGGCATCGGTGAACTGCGGGCGCGGTACGGGCGCTGGGGCTGTGGGCGGGATGTGGTCGATCAGCCAGCGCATCCCGGCTTGGGTGCTGCCGAGGAACGCGGAGGCGATAGAGACGGTGTGGGCTGCCACCAGCGTGCGCTCGTGGGGGCGCCGTGGCTGGGAGAGTTGGGTCAGGATGGCCCGCGAGTCCGCCCGGAACACCTCCTCGGCCGCGTCCCATGCCCCGCCGGAGCCCCAGCGGCCCATCTCTCGGTAGGAGGTGGGATAGCGCAGGTCCGCCAGCAGACCGGCGCCGCGCAGCTCGTCGGCCCACGCGCTTACCGTTCGAGCCGTCTCGGTGAACGCCTCCGGGGCGGAGAGCGCGATGCGCAGGCGCAGGTGCTGTTCGGGGTCACGGAAGCGGATGAACCACCAGGGCGGGCCGCCGAGCCGTCCAAGGAGATCAGGCAAGTGGCGGGAGAGCAGGGTGTTCTGGCGGCGAGCGTCTCCGTACAAGGCGGCCAGGAGCACCGACGAAGCGGCCGGGGTCTGCATCTGGGCCGGGGAGAGGGCGCGGGCCGGGGTGGGGGCGGGCAGCGCTGGCCACGCAGGCGGCCGGATCGCCCTGAGCGGCACGACCACCTCGTGGGCGCGACCGCTGCACCAGCCGTACGCCTCCGGTTTCGCGGCCTCAACGAGCACGGCGAGGCCCACTCGGTCGAGGTGGTGGCGCAGCAGGGTCCGGTGGCCGGCCTGGTCGAGGTCGAAGAAGAGGCATCGGTCGTCCTCCACGAGGGAGACCCTCCGAGGCAGCCTGCGCCGGGCCCGCCAGTCGGTGAGGGCGGCGTCCCATTCGGCCCGAGGGCGTGCGCGGCCGGGCAGCTCTGACGCCTCCAGTCGCCAGCGGGCCAGGGCGAGCACCGTGCGCCCGTACCGCAGGCGCGGTAGGAACGGCATCGCCGCTGCGGCGCCCCAGTCGAACACTGTGACCTGCACGCATTGAGCGCGGGACAACTCGATGAGGAATCGCACCAGCGGCGGAGTGTGCGTGTGGAGGTTCAGCGCGTGCATCCCGACGGCCTCGATGCGCTGGCCGCGCCCGGGGGCAGCCAGGTACATGCGGCGGCCGTCGCACCCCACCGCCAGATCCGCAGGCGTGAGGACCTCTTCGGTGAGGGCGCGGTGTTCCCGGAGGCTGATCACGGTCGGCAGGACTCGCGGGGCGCGCGTGACGTGGGCGCTCTCGGGCAGGAGCGGCGGAAAGGAGAGCTGCGCGGGCACGGTGTTGCTGTCGGCGGTCGGAAGGTCAGCCAACTCGGCGGCCAGGGCCTCCCGGTCGGCCGGGGCCAGGACGCTGAGGAACCGGCCCGTGGAGACGCCGAGGCCGCGGGACACGCTCACGACCTCCAGCCGGAACCGCCCGCGCTGCAGCTCACCCACGCTTGCGGCGTGAACCCGCACCCCGACCTCCAGGTGCGGCGGCATACGTGGTTCGTCGGGCCCTACGTCCAGGGCGTCGATCAACTCGTCGGTGAGGACCACCTCGTTGCGGCCGTCGAGCGCGGCGGCCTGCGCGAGCCGTACCAGGGTGTCATCCCGAGCGGAGACGCGTGGCCGGCGCGCGCCAGGCGGGGTGCCCGGATAGCCGTCGGGATAGCCGGTGCCGCTGTCCGTGACGACTTCCTGGAGTGGCACCATCGTGCCGATGCCGTAACGCTCGTAGAAGCGCTGGTGGTACGCACCCCACGCCGCGGTGCCGTACGGGCGGGCACTGACTCGGGTGAGGATCAGGGCGGCGCGCTCGATCTCGCGGGCGACCGCGTCCGGCAGTACGAGCTGAGCGTCCAAGCGCAGGTCGAGCGCGACAGGGTGGCGGCGCAGATCCGGTACGAGGGCCTTCATCCGCGCTGCGACCCTGTCCCGCCCGCCGCGCGAAGCGCACTCCTTCAGACCTGTCCGGATCGTCCGGAGCTCGCGCACCGTCTCCGCGACCGGGGGGAGCGTATCGGCGTCGATCAGGTCGAGCTGGTCGATCAGATGTCGGAGGGCGTCGGTCTCGGTGCTCGGCGCATGCAAACTCGTGATCAGTACGCGCCGCTGGATCAGCTCCACCAGCAGCCGGTCTACCTTCTCCGGTCCCGCCTCGGGGAACTCCGCCCGGAGCTTGTCCGCGAGCGCACCCACCCGGACAGGTGCCCGCGCCGCGGCGAGGACCGCGCGCACGGGCTCGGTCAGAGCGAGGGACACCTCGACCGCACGAGTCCGACCGTTTCGGGCATCGGATTGAAACGGCACGACGAGCCGGTCACCGCGGTTCGTCACGGTGTTGTTGACGACCACGGACAGCCGTTCGAGGAGGTCGGGGCAGGACTCCAGCCTCTTGACGACGGCGGCCAACCACTCCGCGCCCGCATGGCCGACGGCCACATGCTCCACACCCCAGCGTGCGCCCGCCCGAGGACCGAACCTCGCGATGGTCACACCGGCGAAGAGCCCGAACGGCGTCGCCCGGTGCTGGGAACGCAGGAGGTAGCGAGCCACGGACAGCGCCGTACGCCGCGCGTCGCGTGTTGACGGCTCATTGGCCGTGCATACCGCCCGTACTCGCGCGGCCAGGACCGGGCTCGCGTGCTCCAGGGCTTCGGCGAGGTCGCTGTTCGCCCATACCTTGCGCAGCCACGTGACGCAGGAGACCACGCCGTCGGGAGAGCGATCGCCGAGGTCAGGTAGCGCAGACGGCGGTGCCGGCCGAGCAATGGCTCGTACGAGCGCGGTCCTGCCGGTTCGGAACGCCGGGAGCGGAGCAGCCACCACTACCTCCGTAGGTGAGGAACGGGCAGCTGGTGCCGCCGCGCCACGAGGCGCGACGGCACCGGCTGTAGGAACCTGGAGCCTTGGATCAGGCGACGTTGGTGGTGCAGGCGCCGCAGGTGGTTCCGCAGTTGTCGTCGGTCAGGTTGACCAGGCCCGCTGGGTCGGCCACGTCGACGAGGGAGACGTCCAGGTCGAAGCCGTCCCACGTCCCCGAGGCCTGCTGCCTCGGCTGGGTGCTGCTCGGTACTGCGGTGCTGCGTGTCATGCCAACTCCTCTGAGGTGGAAATGTCGTTGTGCGGTGGTGCCCGCCTCCGGCCGCACGGCACAGCACCGCGCGGTCGAGGGCGGGAGTCTGGTCGGACGGCAGCCGGCCGCCGCTGCACGAGGTAGGCGACCGCCTGGTCCTTGAGGCGACGCCGGAGGCGAGCGGCATCCGGGACGGGCCGGGGTCACTGTGGCCGGAGTGCTCGTTCGTCGCTCCTGGCGTGGAGTTCGGCCCAGACCTCCTTGCCCCATGGGCGCCTGTCCGGGCCGTGCAGGTCGTAGCCCCAGCGGTCGGCGAGCCTGTGAATCAGGAGCAGGCCGCGGCCTGACTCGTCCTCCTCACCAGCCCGGCCGAGGATCGGCAGGCGCAAGGGTGCTCGGTCCACCACTCCGACACGTACCTGTGTCGCGCAGGGCCGTCCAACGATCAGGCGGATCGAGTGGCACGAGGTGTGCCTGACAGCGTTCGCGATCAGCTCTGTCATGATCAGTGCGGCGATGTCGGCAAGGGGTTCGAGGTGCCATACGTCGAGGGCGTCGCGGACGAGCTTGCGGCCGATCGCGGCGGTGGCCGGCTCGCACGGGGAGGTCTGGCTGTAGGCGGGATGACCGGTAGGGGCGGACTGAACGGGCGTGAACAGACTCGTCATCGGGTTGAGCCTTCGCGTTGTCTCGGCGCCCGGCTCCCCCTGAGAAGAACTCAGATGCGGGCCCGGGCCGTCAACAGCCACCCGCACCGGAGGGAACGGCGGGCGGTCAGCAACCAGACAACTCCCTTTTGCATCAGGGTGATTAGGGCGATCCGCCGCCTTGCTGAGGGAAAGACCTAGGGCGATTTGACCTTCTCTTGGCATGATGGGCGAGCGGTGGCGGGGCTACCGTGTGTCCATGGACACCACGCGCAACGTCGTTCTTGAGGCGTGGATGGCCGAACACGGCTACAGCTCCAACAGCCTTGCTGACGCTGTGAACAGGGCGTTAGAGCGGCTGACCGGACGGCCTGGCGGCCTCGACGGCTCATCGGTCCGGGCCTGGAAAGCTGGCCGGGTCACGTGGCCCAAATCGGCTACCCGCAAGGCACTTGAGGACGTCAGCGGCCTGCCGGCCGTCTCTCTAGGGTTCGTGCCACGGGGTCGGGCTCCAGCCACCCCGTCCCCACCGCAGCAGGAGGACCCCGACATGAAGCGCCGTACCCTCGTCGGCGGCATCGCGGCGGCTGCCGCCGTCGCAGCAGCCGCGCCCGGCACCGCATCCCCACGACGCATCGGCATGAGCGACGTCGACCGTCTACAGAAGCGCTTCGCCGAGATCATCGCCAGCGATCACCGCCACGGCGGCCAACTCGGCATCGAGCAGCGGGCTGCCGCACTGGCCGACGAGGCGCTGAACCTGCAGAACGCCGGCAGCGCCACCCAGCGGGTACGCAGCCGCCTCTACGCCTCCGCAGCGGCGTTCCGCTCCTCGGCTATGTGGGCCGCCATCGACGGCCGCCGTTACGACATCGCCAAGGCCCACATGCGAGAGGCTCAGGCCCTGGCCGAGATGTCCGGCGACCAGGCGATCAAGTTCCGCATCTGGAGCCACTCGGGGACCATGTACCGGCACATGGGCAGGCCCGCCGACGCGCTCGCGGCGAACGACGTCGCCCGCAACCTGCACATCACCCGCCGTGACCCGCTGTTCGCCTGCTTGGGACACGCCCGCCAGGCCGCCACCCTCGGCCTCACCGGCGACACCGCAGCCGTACGGCATGCCCTCGGCTGCGCTCAGGACGCACTCGAACGTGCCGATCTGGATCTCGCTCGCCCGGTGTGGATGGCTGCTGTCCGCGACGGAGCCGAGCTTGAGACACTTGCTCTGTCCGCGTACCTCCGCCTTGGCAACTTCGAACAGGCCGAATCGCACGCCCACCGAAGCCTGACCCTGCTCCGCCCCCAGATGCAGCGCGACCGCGCCCTCAACACTGCCCGGCTCGCACACGCCCAGCTCGGACAGGGCGACGCCGACGCCGCCACGGCCACCGCAATGAAGGTCCCTGCTGACGTGGCCACCCAGCACGCCCGGGTGACGCGCATGCTGCAGGAGTTCGGGGCCGCGCTGCGCGCCACCGCGCCCGGCAGCACCATCTTGGAGACCTGGACCGAGCACACCGCCTCCTGGAGGATGGCCGCATGACCACGGCGCCCGCCATCGAACTGCGCACGTTCACCTCCCTCGACACCGTCCGCGGTGACCTGCTCGACGTGTACGCCGAGGTTCGCGCCCCGCTCCTCCACCTGCCGAACTACGCGGTCACCGCGTTCGGCGAGCGCCTGGATCGACACGGCGGCGAGCCAGGGTTCACGGCCGTCCTCGCCTACGCGGACGGGCACCCGGTCGGCTACGCCTACGGCAACACCATCAAGCACGGCGACCGGTACTGGCAGCGCATCAGCCCGTTGCCGACGGAGAAGTACACCACGCGTCCGGCCGTGGCCCTGAAGGAGGGCGGCGTCCGGCCGGCCTGGAGGAAGACCGGCACCGCCCGGCGTATCCATGACGCCCTCCTCGCCACACGCGACGAGCCCTTCGCCACCCTCATGGTCAACCCGGCCGCCGGCGACGGAAAAGTCCACGCGCTCTACAAGTCGTGGGGGTACGAGGACATCGGACAGAGCCAGCCGTCACCAGCCTCGCCGGTGCTCACCGTAATGATCCGCCCCATCCACTGACGGATCCAGAGGTCGAACTTACCTTGTCGCGACTGTCCGAACGCCGTTGCCCATCGGCCTCACGAACGCAAAGCAGAGGGCATCCCTGCCTCCACCGCGATCGCAATCCGCCTCATCGAGTTATCGTAGAATTTTCCCATGGAGGTGGTTAGCGGTATAGGTTGGGTGGGCGGAGCGGTGATAGGTCGGGGGGAGAGGGCTGGGGCGGCCACGGAGTGGCGCGGAGGACACGCAAACCATCTGACAAGGTACGCCTTGAGGTATGGGTCCGCAGCGGAGGCAGATGCGTTCTGTGCAACGAGTACCTGCTTGAAGGTCCCATGTCAGCTCGCACCCTGAACCTGGGTGGGCGGTGCCCGGTCGCTGATGCAGAGGAGGAGAATGACGAAGGCCGTGCCTCTCGGGGGTAAAGCCGTTGAGGCGCCTTCCTGGTTCGGCGTCTTTACCTCGGGTGGCCCTTGTCAACCAGCGACCCAGGCGACGGCTGATCTGCGCACTCCTACCTGAAGGTGCGACGGCATGGCGCCTGCCTGTGAAACCCGATGTAGAACCGCAGGCGCAGCGAGCAACACCTGCCTGTGTCGGCAGAGGGTCACTGCAAAAACAGTGGGCGCATGAGACTGTGGCAGTCAAGTGGTATTGACGTGCGAGATTATATGCTCGGCTACTATGCGGCAGGACTCAAGCCAGGAAGAGCCCCGATCGGCGAGGAGCCGGGCATGCCGACAGAGGTCGAGCGACTTGACATCAATGAACTCGGCCACCTACTGCGAGAACGTCGAGGCAGCTTGTCGCTACGGCAGCCGCTGCGGAAGCTGGCGTCGCAGCACAATGCTTCGTGTCGAGGCCGGCGCACAGCCTGACCTCACATCCTTCACCGCTCTATGCGCATGGCTTGGCCTGCCGCCAAGCCGTCTTCACTCCTGTGATGGTTTGCGAGGTTTCTCCATGGGGCCAGGCCATTACCCATCTGCGTGCCGACGCATAACTCTCCGATGAGGCCGTCGGATAAATCAGCTCTGTCTTGCGGGATCTCTAAAGCGCCTTGGCAAGAGACAGCGCATCGACGAAGCCTGCCGTGGGATGCCGCCTGAGCCTCCCCCTCTCTGCGCCCTGGCTTATCTACAAAGCCCGCCTCGCTACTCAGCGACATGAACGACGAACTGCACCGCCTAGTGGAAGTCGGTGAGCTGTGACCTTGCCGAGCAAGGCCAACACCGAACATCAAGCCCTGGCCCGGCGCCGGGCGGGCCCCACGGACGGCGCCGTCACCGTCACCCGGTGGGTTCGATGCGGAGGACGGCGGCGGTGTCGAGGATCTCGACGACCTGGAGGCTCATCGCGTCGTTGATGGTCGCGGCGGGGCCGGGGGAACAGCGCAGCTCGACGCCGCCGCCGCCCGCCGAGGAGACGCCGCCGCCACCGGCGCAGCCCGAGACGCCGAAGCCCGAGCCCGTCAGCGGCGCGGTCATCTCGACCGCGTCGCCGGTGATCGCCGTCACCTCGATCGGCCCGAGACCGTACGTCTCCGGCACCGTCACGACGTCACCCACGGCGACCTCGATCTCGCACGTCCCGTCAGCGCACGGCCCGGTCGGCGAGGGTGACGGCGCGGCCGTCTCCTCGGGAGCCGGCGTGGGGGTGGACGCCGGTGGCCCGGAGTCGGACACGCTGGGCCGGCTCTCGGCGGTGGACCCGTCCGAAGAATCCGAGGAACACGCTGTCAGAGCCGCGAAGGCGACAGCGACGGCGACGGCGGTGGACGACGTTCTACGCACCATGGTTGTCATGGAACCCCTCCCGCGCCCCAGGGTATCGGGAGGGCACGCGGACCGCCCCGCGGGCGCGGGCACGTGTCGCCGGTCCGCGCGGGAGGGCGTGGTGGGCGGCGGGGCGCCACCCGTTCGGACCGCTTCCGCTGGCGCGCCAGCTCCCGGTGGTGGGTGATGGGGGAGCGCGACCCGGAACGCCGGGTCGCGCCGGTCGTGCTCCCCACCGCGCCCCGAGGTGTTCCGATGGCTCCGCACCCGCCCCTCGCCCCCGCCGCCGGGCCCACCACGGTCGGCCCGCCGGCCGCCCCCACGCCGGACCCGACCGACGTCGCCCGGCTGGTCACCGAGATCGAACGCTGGCTGGAGCGGGCGGCACCGCCGTCCGGCGACACCCCGCCCGGGCCCGGTCCGCGCACCGCGCCGGCCGCGCCGGGGTGGGACGTCGCTGGCCTCGTCCGGCTCGGCCTGGCCGAGCTCACCGAGCTGGAGCGGCTGCGGGAGCGGGCGCGCCGGGCCGCCCGGCCGCGCGGGGCGGCCCGGCTGGCCGGTGCCCTCGGCCGCCGCCCGCGCCGCGCGCGCACCGCCTCCGCCCAGCTGCGCGCGGCGGCCGCGCTGCTCGCCTCGGGTGGCTGGTGCCGGGGGGTGCTCACCGACGAACGCCGCCACCACTGCGTGCTGGGCGCGCTGTTCGAGGCGCCCGCCGACCCGGACTGCGTGACCCGTGCCGTCGTCCACCTCCGGGCCGAGCTGACGGCGCTCGGCGCGGTGCGCTCCGGGCGTGGGCCCGGCGGCCCGCGCGCCGAGGTCGCCTCCTGGAACAACTCCCCGGCGACCACCGAGGGCGCGGTGCTGGACCTGCTGGAACGCGCCGCCCGCCGCGCCGAGGCGGCGGGCGACTGACTGATCGGAGGCGTTCCGGAGTCCGACTAGGAAGGTTCCAGGAAGCGCGCACCCGGGCCGGGCGTACGGTGGACGTCTCCTGGCGGCAGACGCGTGTGTCCTGCCGCGCACTCGAGGACGAGCCGGACGGGCTGCTCGCAGGTGTCCGCCCCGACGGACTTGTGCCGGACGATGACCGACGGCCCCTGCGGATCGGCGAGGTACTTGTCGCCCCATTCCAGCAGCGCCACCAGCGTGGGTCGCAGATCCAGCCCCTGTTCGGTGAGCTGGTACTCGAAGCGCTGCCGGTCACCGGGGTCCTGGTAGGGGATCCGCCGCAGCACCCCGGCCGCCACGAGCGTGTTCAGCCGGTTGGTCAAGAGGTTGCTGGCGATACCGAGGCGGGTCCGGAACTCCCCGAACCGGCGTGCGCCGTCGAGTGCCTCACGCACGATCAACAGCGACCACCGCTCACCGACCACCGCCAGGGCCCGCGCCACTGAGCAGTTCACCGGGTCGATCCTCCGCTTCCCGTTCACGCCTTTCACCCTATCGATCTGGGTTGACAATCTCCACTCAGCCTTCCTAGTGTCCCCTCCGGTCTGAGTTGAGAAAATAAATCCAGGAGGTGGGGGCCGTGCCCATGCTCGACGTGTACATCCCTGACGGCGCACTGGAGCCCGAGGCCGAGGCGGCGCTGGTGAACCGGATCACCGAGATCCTCATCCGTCACGAGGGGTTCGACCCCGCCGATCCGGTGACCCGCGCGGTGTCGTGGGTGTTCGTCCACCGGCCGGCCGCTGTCTACGTCGGCGGAGGACTCGCGGACGCGCCCCGCTACAAGGTCGTCCCCTCCGTGCCGGAAGGGCAGCTCGACGAGCGTGGGCGCGCCGGCGTCGTCGCCGAGATCACCGAGGCGATCCTCGACGCCGAGAACGGTGAGTGGCCGCGCGACCCGGGCCGGATCTGGGTGTTCCCCACCGAGATCCCCGAGGGCCACTGGGGCGGACGCGGGCGGATCACCCCCCTCGCGGCCATCCTCACCCGGCTCACCGGCCACGACGCCGAGCGGGCTCACGCGCTCGCGGCCGAGCGCATCGCCACCAGCCGGGCCGAACACGCCCGCGTGCCGTAACGGCCGGCCGCTCGGCGGCCCGCGTCGGTGCCGTCCGCCGCACAGCACCGAACGCGGTTGCCGCTCCCCGAGCCTCATCCGCCGGGCCTGGACGACCCGCCGTTGGGGCGACGGGCCGAGGCGACGCCCGTGACCCGGCCATCCGCGTGGCCGCCAAGGTGACGGCTGCCGACCGGCTCAGCCGGCGTGGGAGTCCTTCCGCGCGGGCTCGGTCCGCGCCTCGGCCGTGTGCTCAGCGGCGGCCGGATCGTCGAGCTCGTGCGGGGCGGGCGCGGCGTCCGCCGGCTGCGGCCGGGTGTCCCGGCGCATGGTGAGCGCGAAGACGGCGGAGGCCAGGGCGATCACCGCGAGCACCACGTAGACCATGCGGTACGCCGGCAGCTCCGGCTGCGGCTCGGCGGCCGGGGCGCCGGCGGCGGAGTTCGAGATCAGCAGCGCGGCCACGAAGGCCGGCGCCAGGGCCATGGACAGCTGCCGGACCACGCTGCTCAGCGTCGAGGCCTGTCCCACGTCGCCGGCCGGCATGGTGCTGAAGGAGACGACGGTGGTCGGCATGAACACCCCGCCCATGCCGAAGCCCAGCAGGAACATGTACAGCCGGAAGGTCCACAGCGAGGTGTCGGCGTCGCTGGTGGCCATCAGCGCCAGCACCACGGCCACGCAGAGCAGCCCGCTGGCGATGATCCACGCCGCGCCCACCCGGTCGTACACCCGGGCCACCAGCTGCACCGCGAGCAGCACCCCGATGGCCTCGGGGAAGGTGCTGCTGCCGGACTCCAGGGCGGTGCCGCCCTGGACCTCCTGGATGAACAGGGGCGTCATGTACATCGCCCCCATGAACGGCACGAGCCCGATCAGGTTCAGCACGTTGGCGTCGCGGAACAGCCGGTTGCCGAACAGGCGCAGCCGCAGAATCGGTTCCGCGGTGCGGAGTCCGACGACCACGGTCAGCACCAGCAGCACCGTGCCGACGGCCAGCGCTCCGACGATCGGCGGCGAGGTCCAGCCCTGCCGGGCCCCCTCGCTCAGGCCGTACATCAGCAGCGACATCGCCCCGGCGGAGAGCAGGAAGCCGGGCAGGTCGAAGCGGCCGGCGTTCGGCTCCCGCTGGTTCTCCAGGAACAGCAGACCGAAGACGACCGCCGCCAGGCCGAACGGCAGGTTGACGTAGAAGACCCAGCGCCAGGAGAGCTCGTCGACGAGGAACCCGCCGAGCATGGGCGCGATGGACGGGGCTATCTGCTGGGGCAGGGTCATCGTCCGGGAGGCCCGCACCCGCTCGTGCGCCGTGAAGGTGCGGAAGAGCATGGCGCCGGCCACCGGGGTGAGCAGGCCGCCGGCCAGGCCCTGCACGGCGCGGTACACCACGAGCTCGCCGAGGCTGCCGGCCAGCCCGCACAGCGCCGAGGAGGAGGTGAACAGGAGCATGGCGGTGAGCAGCACCGGCTTCGCGCCGAAGCGGTCGCCGAGCCACCCGGATATGGGTATGGCGACGCCGACGCAGACCGGATAGATCACCACGACGCTGTTGATGCCGGCCGCCGACGTGCCGAACTGGTGGGCGATGGCGGGGAGCGCCACGGTGGTGATGGCGCCGTCCATGACCACGAGGAAGAACGTGGTGACGAACATGACGGGTACGACCAGACGCTGGCTGAGGCGAGCGCGGGGCATGGTCTTCCTTTCCCGGGGCGCCACGGCGGTCGACCTACCGGCGTGCGTCGTCGCACGGCACGGACCCGGCCAGGACACGGGTGGGTACCGGGGACAGTGGGGAGGGGGTGACTCGCGGGGTAGGACGGCTCCGGCCACGCCGCGAATATGATGAGTATATTCACTATGAGTGGGCACACAACCTGCTGGCCGGGGGTGGCCCGCAACGGCCGACCCAGGCCGGCGGGGGAGACGGGGCATGCGAGCGATGGCTGGACCGAGAAGCAGTGACATCCTGATCGACGAGTTGTTCGCCACCACCACACGCCTGCGCGGCTACGTCGACGCCCAGCTGCGCGCGCACGGCATGTCGGTGGCCCGGCTGCGGGTGCTGCGCACCCTGGCCCGCTCGCCGGAACCGCTGCGCATGCGGGACCTGAGCGACCGGCTGAACATCGCCGCCCGCTCGGCCACCACGCTGATCGACTCGCTGGAACGGGAGGGGCTGGTCACCCGGCTGCCCCACCCCAGCGACCGCCGGGCCTACCTGCTCGCCCTCACCGACGCCGGCCGGTCACGCCACGCCGAGGCCGAGAAGGTGGACCAGGTGGCGCTGGCCACGGCGACCAGCGGACTGGACCAGGCCGACCGCGCCCGACTGCGCGAGCTCCTCGCCGCGCTGCGCGCCTCCGTGCCCGACGCGCCGCCCGGCCCCCCGCCGGAGGACTGACCCGGTGGGCGGGACCGCCCGGCGCCGGGGTCAGCGGGGCGGCGCCGCCGGCGGGGGCGGGGGCCGGCGTGGTCGGGCGGGTGCGGCCGCGGGGCATCCGCCGCCGTTCCCCGGGTAACCGCGTGCCGCTACCGCCGCACCAGAGAGGCACGCGATGACCACACTCACCGTCTTCGGGGCCGGCGGCGACCTGGCCGCCCGGTACCTGTTCCCGGCCCTCGCCGACCTGCTCGCGGCCGGCCGGCTGCCCGGCGACTTCCGGCTGCGCGGCGCCGACCGGCGCGACTGGGACGACGACTCCTTCCGCCACCACGTGCGCGCCGCCGTGGCCGGCCACCCGCCGGGCGGCGCGCGGGACACGGCGGCCGAGCTGGCCCGGCGGGCCGACTACGCCGTCACCGACGTCACCGACGCCGCGGCGGTCGCGGAGGCGCTGAAGAACCTCGACGGACCCCTGGTGGTCTACCTCGCGCTGCCCGCCCGGCTCTTCGAGCCCTGCGTGCGCGCCCTGCGCGGCGCGGGGCTGCCCCCGGACAGCCGCGTCGTCGTCGAGAAGCCCTTCGGCGTGAGCCGGGAGTCCGCACGGACCCTGAACGCCCTGCTGTCCGACACCGTCCCGGAGACCCAGGTCTTCCGGATCGACCACTTCCTGGCCAAACAGACCGTCCAGAACGTCCTGGGCCTGCGGCTGGCCAACCGGGTCTTCGAGTCCGTGTGGAACGCCCAGAACGTCGAGCGGGTGGAGATCGCCTGGGAGGAGACCCTGGCGCTGGAGGGCCGCGCCGGCTACTACGACCGCTCCGGGGCGCTGCGCGACATGCTCCAGAACCACCTGCTGCAACTGCTCTGCCTGGTCGCCATGGAGCCGCCGCGCACCCTCGGCGAGCGGGACCTGCGCGACCGCAAGGTAGACGTGCTGCGCTCCATCCAGCCCACGGATCCCGAGGCGGCCGGCCGGCACAGCGTCCGCGCCCGGTACACCGCCGGCACCGTGGACGGGCAGCGCGTCCCCGACTACACCGGCGAGGTCGGCGTCGATCCGGCCAACCGCACGGAGACCTTCGCCGAGATCACCGTGCACGTCGACAACTGGCGGTGGGCCGGGGTCCCCTTCCGGCTGCGCTCCGGCAAGGCGTTCGGCCGCCCGCGCAAGGAGATCGCGGTGCACTTCCGGCCCGTGCCGCACCTGGCCTTCGACCAGCCGCACCAGGCGGTCCCGAACGTCCTGCGGCTCACCCTCAACCCGGACACCATCACGCTGGACGTCAACCTCAACGGCTCCGGCGACCCGTTCGACCTCGACCCCGCGGCGCTGCGCGCGGACCTCGCCCCGCAGGAACTCCCCGCCTACGCGCGGCTCCTCCTCGACGTGCTCTCCGGCGACCCCAGCCTGTTCATCCGCGGGGACGAGGCCGAGGAGGCCTGGCGGGTCGTCGAACCGGTGCTGGAGGCGTGGGCCCGCGACCGCGTCCCCCTGCTGACCTACCCAGCCGGCTCCACCGGACCGGCTCCCGCGGCGGGCTGACGCGCCGGGGAGCCGCGCCCCCCGGCGCGGGCGGTGTCCGGATCGCCGCCCCGCCGGCCACCGCCCGGGGGCGGTACCCCGGTAGCATGCCGTGGCACCCCCGGACGACCCGCCGGGGCATCCGCACGACTGCCAGGGAGACCAGCGTGCCCGCACGGCCGGTCGGGGACACGGCCGTCCCCCACACCGGGGCGAGCGCGGTGGCGAACGCCGCCCCCGCGCGGCCGCCCGCCCCCCTGCTGGACGACCTCATGCCATGGAGCATGCCCGGGATCCGGACGGGCCGCGACTGGGTGGTCGCCCCCGACCCGGAGACCCTCCGGCTGCGCTGGCGCACCCTCCTGGCCGGCGACGACCCGGAGCACCGGGCCGCCCTGCTGGGGGTCACCCGCCGGCGCACCCCGCACAGCGTGGTGGCGGGTCTGCCCGGGCACCCCGCCACCTCCACCGCCCCCCTGGCCGAGGAGGGCGGCCCCTGCCCCGAACCGGTGCGCTTCCTGCGCGGCCCCTGGGACCGGCAGTGGATCATCCCCGACCACCGCCTGATCGACTCCGCCCGCCCGGAGTGGTGGCGCGCCGTCGGACCCGAGCAGTGGTCGATCCTCGCCCCCGCCCCGGCGGACCGCTCCGCCGGCGACGGGCTGGTGGCCACCGCCGACCCCGCCGACGCCCGGTTCCGCCGGCGCGCCGCCCGCGTCCACCCGCTGTACCGCTCGGCCGACACCCGCAGCCCCAACCTCGCCCCCGGGCTGCTGCCCCTGCTGGAGCGGCGGCTCGGCCTCGCGGTCGACCCCGAGGACGTCGCCGCCTACACCGTCGCGCTGCTCGGCCACCACGGCGCGACCGGCCCGGCGCCCCGGCCCGCCGCGCCCGCCGACGACGGGTGGCGGGTGCCGCTGACGGCGGATCCGCAGCTGTGGCGGCGGGGCGTGGAACTGGGCCGCCAGGCGGTCTGGCTGCACACCAGGGGGCGGCGGTGCGCCGATCCGGCGGCGGGCCGGGAGGGCGGCCGGCCCCGACTGCCCGGCGGTCGGCGCCCGTTCGTGCGGGAGAGCCTGGTCGGGCCGGGGGCGCCCGCCCCGGACGCCGTGGCGTGGGAGCCGGCAGGCGCCGAGAGCACGGACTCGCTGCTGGTCGGCGCCGGGCGGGTGGCCCCGGTGTCCCGGTCGGCGTGGGAGTACCGCTGCGGCGGCGAACGGGTCCTCGGCACCTGGTTCGCGGCCCGGGAGCCCGCCCGGCGGGGCGACGGCGAGCCGTTGGCGGCCGTCTTCCCGACGACCTGGCCCAAGGAGTGGACCAGCGACCTGCTGGACCTGGTCAGCCTGCTGACCCTGCTCGCCGAGGCCGAACCCGAGCAGCGCCGGTGGCGCCGCGCGGTCGCCGAGGCAGCGACCATCGACGCGGCGGAACTGCGCGCGGCCGGGGTGCTCCCGGTGCCGGCGTCCGCGCGTCGCCCCGCCGGGCTGCCCATCCACCCCGAGGAGGGGCCCGGCGGGCAGACCCCGCTGTGGTGACGGCCCGCGTCCGGGGCGCCGTCGACCCACCCGATCGGACCTGCCCGGCCTGCGGGATCCGCCGGCCGGCCGGAGACTGCTGGCAGGGCGCGCCCCCCGTTACGCCGCCGCTGGAGGACACCATGCAGATGCCGGTCATCAACGAGTGCGCCGTCGACGCCTGCGCCTACAACCAGGAGCACGCCTGCCACGCCCTGGCGATCACCGTCGGCGGACGCGACCACGCCCAGTGCGACACCTACTTCCCCGACCTGCCCACCGGTGGCGACCCCTCCGGCCCCGGCCACGTCGGCGCCTGCACGATGGCGGACTGCCGTCACAACACCGACCTGGAGTGCCAGGCGCCCGGCATCGACGTCGGCTACCACGCCAGCGCCGTGGACTGCCTGACCTACCAGCCCGCCTGACCGCCGCCGATCCGCCGCCGGCCGCCCGCGCCGCGGCCGGGTCAGCCGGGCGAGCGGTCACCCGCCCGCCGCTCGGCACCGGGTGACGCCGCGGCGGGGGACACCGGAGCCGGCGCCGGCCGCGTCGACGCGGACCGGGCCGGCGCGGACGGACCGGGCGCCGCCGGCGTCCCGGCGGCGGACGACTGCCCGGCCGCCGGCTCGTGGCTCCGCACCACCGTGCCGGCCCGCTCCCGGCGCCCGCCGCGCGCGGCCCCGATGCCGGCGACCACCACCAGCAGGGTGCCGAGCGCCTGGGCCGGCCCGGGCGCCTGGGCGAGGACCACCAGGCCGATCAGCGTGGCGATGGCCGGCTCCAGGCCGGCCACCGTGCCGTAGGCCGTGCGGGTCAGCCGCCGCAGCGCCTCCATCTCCAGCGCGTAGGGCAGCAGCGGCATCAGCACGGCGATGCCCGCCGCCGCGGCGATCACCCCGAGGTCCGGTTCGGACAGCACCGGCGGCGCGCCGAAGGGCAGGGCGACCAGCGAGGCGGCGGCCATCGCCACGGTGAGCCCGTTGACCCCGGAGAAGCGGTCGCCGACGACCTGGGTGGTCAGCACGAACAGCGCCCAGCACAGCGCCGCGCCGGCGGCGAACAGCAGCCCGACGGCGTCCCCGCCGCCCTGCCACGGTCGCGTCAGGCACAGCAGCCCGGTCGCGGCGAGCACGATCCACAGCAGTTCCTGCCGCCGACGCATCGCCAACACGGCGACCAGCAGCGGGCCGGTGAACTCCACGGCGGTGGCGGTGCCCAGCGGGACGCGGGCCACCGCCTCCGAGTAACAGAGCGTCATGCCGGCGCTGACGGCCCCCAGCAGCACGGCCGCGCCGAGGTCGGCTCGGCTGGCCCCGCGCAGCTCCCGCGCCAGGGGACGCCAGGTGAAGACGGCCAGGAAGACGGCGGCCCAGGATATTCGCAGCCACGCGGTGCCGGCGGGGCCCACCGCGTCGAAGAGGTGCGTGGCCAGCGCCGACCCGGTCTGCAGGGTCAGCATGCTGGCGATCATCAGCAGGGCGCCGGAGGCCGGCCCGGTGCGGACCGCGAGGAGCGGGAGGCGGGAGCGTGGAGCAGTCACCCTCCCATGAGAGCAGGCATATCTGTTTCCGTCCACGATCCTTTGGGGAAGTGATCTTTCACTTTTGGTGGATAATCGTCCCATGGACCTGACTCGCCTGAGGCTGCTGGTGGAACTGAGCAGGCTGGGAACGATGGGGGCCGTCGCCGAGGCGACCGGCTACCGCACCTCCGCCGTCTCCAAGCACCTCGCCGTGCTGGAGCAGGAGGTGGGCAACACGCTGCTGGTCCCGGTGGGGCGCCGGGTGCAGCTCACCGCGGCCGGCCGCCGCCTGGTGGAGCACGGCATCGGCATCCTGGCCGCCGTCGACGCCGCCACCGCCGAACTGCGCGGCGACAGCGAGCCCGCCGGGCTGGTGCGCATCGGCTCGTTCGCCACCGGCGCGGAGCAGGTGGTCGTGCCGGCCCTGGTCGAGCTGCGCCGGGAGCGCCCGCACATCGACGTGCGGGTCTACGAGCACGAGCCGGACGAGACCGTCGACCTGCTGCTCGCCGGCCGGATCGAGGTGGGCGTCATCTACGACTACCGCCTCTCCCCGCGGATCCTCCCCGCCGGCCTGGTCGCCCATCCGCTGTGGGAGGAGCCGATCATGCTGGCCATCCCCGCCGGGGACGGCGCCGGACCGCTGCTGCCCCCCGGCGAGGTCGACGTCGCTCAGCTGCGCCACCTGGCCGACGAGGCCTGGATCACCAACTCGCGCGGCAGCGACGACGACGAGGCCGTGCAACGGCTGTGCGCCCTCGCCGGCTTCAGCCCGCGCATCGTGCACCGCGCGGACAGCCTCCACCTGATCAACACCATGGTCGGCGCCGGCTGCGGAGTGGGGCTGCTGCCCCGCCTGGCCGCCCAACCGGAACGCGCCGACGTGGCGCTGCGCCCGCTCAGCGGCGTGCCCGCGACCCGGCGGGCCCTGCTGCTGCACCGCACCGGCCAGGACGTCTGGCCGCCCATCGCCGCGGTGCGCGAGCACCTGTCGGGCGCCGCCGCCCGGCTCCTGCCACCGCTGCCCGACCCGGAAGCTACCCAGGAGTAGCGCCCGCGGGCTAGACTCCCGGCGCGATCCACCGTCCGTGGGGCCGCCATCCGGATCTCACGACACGTCACCGACCGGCGCTGATCCCGTCGAAAGGGCATCACCAGATGAGCCGTCCGACCCCCGGCGAGGCCGAGGCACCTGGCACACCCGGGACACCCGCGCCCACCCGCAGGACCGCCGTCGTCACCGGTGCCGCCCGCGGCATCGGCGCCGCGACCGCCGTGCGCCTGGCCGCCGACGGGCACGCCGTCGCGGTGCTGGACCTCACCGAGGAGGCCGGCGCCGCGACCGTCGCCCGGATCCGCGACGCCGGCGGCACCGCGCTCGCCGTCGGCGCCGACGTCCGCGACGCCGCCCAGGTCGAGGCGGCCGTGGGCAGGGTCGCCGAGGAGCTCGGCGCGCCCACCATCCTGGTCAACAACGCCGGCGTGGTCCGGGACAACCTGCTGTTCAAGCTCAGCGAGGACGACTGGGACACGGTGATCGCCACCCACCTGCGCGGCGCCTACCTGATGTCCAAGGCCGTGCAGGCCCACCAGACCGCGGCCGGGTGGGGCCGGATCGTCAACCTCTCCAGCTCCTCGGCGCTGGGCAACCGCGGGCAGGCCAACTACGCCGCGGCCAAGGCGGGCATGCAGGGCTTCACCAAGACCCTCGCGATCGAACTGGGGAAGTTCGGGGTGACGGTCAACGCGGTGGCGCCGGGCTTCATCGCCACCGACATGACCGCCGCGACCGCCGCCCGGCTCGGGATGGATTTCGAGGACTTCCAGAAGGCCGCGGCCGAGACCATCCCGGTGCGGCGGGTCGGCCGGCCGGAGGACGTCGCCGACCTCATCGGCTACCTCTGCGACGACCGCGCCGGGTTCGTCTCCGGCCAGGTGATCTACGTGGCCGGCGGGCCGCTGGACTGACCCCGGGCCGACCGCGCCGGCCGGACGCCGCCGCCCGGACGCCCCCGGGCACGGCGAGGGCCGGGGCCCGGGCGGCCCGTCCCGCCCGGACCCCGGCCCGGCGTGTGGCGGCGCACCGGCGCGCCATCGCGGCTCGGCGCGGCCGCGTGCCCTCAAGCCAGCTGCGGAAGCGCCCGCACGCCGGCTCCGGGCAGGGTGAGCGCCTCCGGGTCGCCGGGGTTCACCGCGAGCCCCAGCGTGTCGGAGGGCCAGCCCGCGCCCAGCGCGGCCAGCGGCACCCGGCGGTACCGCTGCACCTGGGGCAGGGCGGCGGCGAGCTTCGGTTCGGAGGTGAAGACGGGCACCAGCTCGTTGCCCTCCTGCTCGAAGACCGGCAGACGGAGCACCCGCGGGTCCTCGGCGTCCACCTGCTCCGGATCCCCGGCCTCGGGCAGCAGCACGGTGCCGGCGGCGAGCTTCGACAGTGCGGCCTGCTGGTCGCCGCCGGTGGCGAGGTCGTGCAGGGCGACCTCGGTCGGCAGCCGACCCTCGCTGTTCGGCGTCTCGGTCATGTCGGTGGGCTCCTTGATCGACGGTGCGTCTTGGCGCGGTCCTCGTTCCTCCACCCCGCCCTCGGGCGTGGCGGCCCATGCCCGAGGCCGCGGCGCCCGGGTCCGACGGGGCCGCCGGCGTTCCCGGCCCGCGACACCCCGGTGACCCGGACTGCCTCGCCTACCCGGGCCGGCCACGGGCATGCCCGGGCGGGCCCACCGATTCCGACCGCCCGGCCGGCCAGCGCGCCGGCCCGGGACGCCACCCGGCCCACACGGCGCCCGGCCCCCACGCCGCCGGCGGTGGCGGACAGCGGCCGTCCTCCACCGCTGGCACACTTCGGGGACGTGAGAGCGACCTCCGTCCGCCTGCTGAAGCTGCTCGGCCTGCTGCAGACCCGCCGTGAGTGGTCGGGGGCGGAACTCGCCGACCGGCTGGGGGTGAGCACCCGAACCGTCCGCCGGGACGTCGAGCGGCTGCGCGACCTCGACTACCCGATCGACGTCGACATGGGCCCGGCCGGCGGCTACCGGCTGGGGGCCGGCGCCCGGCTGCCCCCGCTGCTGCTCGACGACGCGGAGGCGGTCGCGGTCGCCGTCGCGCTGCGGACCGCCGCCGGCAGCAACGTCGCCGGGGTCGGCGAGGCGGCGCTGCGCGCGCTGCTCAAACTGCGGCAACTGCTGCCGCGGCGGCTGCGGGCGCGGATGGACGCCCTGGAGATCTCCGCCGTGGACGCCCCCGAGCCGCCCACCGTGGACGCCGGGGAGCTCACCGCGGTGGCGGCGGCCTGCCGGGACCACCAGCGGCTGCGGTTCGACTACCGCGGCCACCACGGGGAGGAGGCCCCGCGCAGCACCGAACCGCACCACCTGGTGGCCTGGGGCGGCCGCTGGTACCTGGTGGCCTGGGACCTCGACCGGGCGGACTGGCGCACCTTCCGGGTCGACCGGATGTGCTGCCGGATCCCCACCGGGCCGCGCTTCACGCCGCGGGACCTCCCGGGAGGCGACCCCGCCGCGTTCGTCACCGCCGGCGTGGCGCGGATCTGGCCGCACCGGGCCACCGTGCGGCTGCACGCGCCGGCGGAGTCCGGCACCGCCCGCAGGGCCACCACCTACGGACGCATCGAGCCGGTCGACGAGCACAGCTGCCTGCTGCACTTCACCGCCGACACCCTGCACTCGCTGGCCTTCCTGCTCGGCGCGCTCGACGTGGACTTCGACGTGGTCGACCCGCCCGAGCTGGTCGGCGAACTGCTGCGCACCGCCGACCGGTTCCAGCGGGCCGCCCGGGGGCCCGCCGACGCCGGCGGCGCGCCGGAGGCCGGCGGCGGCCCGGGCGAGGAGACCGCGGGGGGCCGGGAGACCGCGGGGGGCCGGGGGGAGCCGTGACCCGCCGGCTCACCGCCGCCCGGCCTCCGGCCGGGCCCGGAGCTCCGGCTCCCGCTCCGGCCCCGGCTCCCGCTCCGGTTCCACCTCCCTGGCGTACGCGGCGGCGAAGCCGGCCTCGCCCAGGGCCGCGCGCACGGCCGCCGTGATCCGGTCGACGTCGCCGCGTTCCGCCGGCGGCAGGGGCGCCCCCACGGCGGCGCGGGCCCTGGCGGCGGTCCCCAGCAGTCCGGCCGCGAGCTCGTGGCGTCCCCCCGCCCCGGCCGCGCCGGCCAGCCCCTCCAGCGCCAGGGCGACCGCCCGCGGATCGCCGGTGGCGCGGGCCGCGGCCAGGCCGGCCAGGTGGAGCTCCCAGGCCGCCCCGGCCTCCCCGCGCTGCTCGGCGACGAAACCGAGTTCGGCCAGGATCAGCGCGGTGCCGTTCTCCGCGTCGAACCGGCGGTTCCACTCCAGCCAGGGCCGCAGATACCCCTCCGCCACGTCGAGCAGCCCCCGCCGCCGCGCGCCGAGCCCCAGCCCGACCTCGGCGGACTCCTGCGCCGCCCGGTCCCCGTGCTCGACGGCCAGCCGCCGGCCCCGCCGGTGGAGCTCCTCGGCCGCCGCGTGGTCCCCGCGCAGCAGGGCGATCCGACCGAGTTCCGACCAGCGGGTGGACGCCTCCGTCCACAGGCCCAGCTCCTCGGCCACCCGCAGGCCGTCCCGGTGCCGCCGCTCCGCCTCCGAGTAGTCGCCCGCGATCTCCGCCAGCCGGCCGAGCACCGCGGTCGCCTGGAGCCGTCCCCACCCGTCCCCGGTCTCCCGGAACAGCGCCAGGCTCTCCTCACCGTCCCGGCGCGAGGCCGCCAGCTCCCCCCGCACGTACCGCTGCACGCCGCGCACGCTGAGGCCCGCCGCCACGCCCCAGCGGTCCCCGAGGGCGCGGAAGTCGTCCAGCGAGCGGCGCACCAGTTCCTCACCGACCGCCATGTCACCGAACCGGGTGGCGGCGTACCCGAGGAACCAGCCGGGGCGCGCCCGCTCCGCCGGATCCCGGATGGCCGCGTGGAGCCGCAGCGGGGAGCCGCCCGCTCCCCGGGAGCCCGGCCGGTCGCCGGACAGCAGCGCCATCCCGGCGTGCCAGGCCGCCACGCGGGCCCGACCGGCGGCCTCCCGCGCGGCGGGGCCGTCGCCGTCGGCACCGCCGGCGTGGGCGTCGGGGACGGACAGCGCGGTGGCCATCGAGCGGCGGGCCTCGGTGAGCCGTCCGCGCAGGAACCAGTACCAGGCCATGGCCAGCACCAGCCGCCGGGCGAGCGGCGCGTCGCCGGTGGCGGCCGCGGTCTCCAGCGCCGCGCGGATGTTGGCCGCCTCGACGTCCAGCCGCCGCAGCCACCGCTGCTGGTCGCCGCCGCGCAGGTGGGCGTCGGCCCGCTCGGCGAACGCCGTGTAGTGGCGCGCGTGGGCGCGGCGGAGCTCGTCGTACTCGCCCGCCGGCGCGGCGGCGGACGGGGCGCCGCCCGCGGGGCCGGCTCCGGTGCCGTCCGCCGGGCCGGCGGGGGCGCGCAGCCGCTCCAGGCAGTAGGCGGCCACCGACTCCAGCAGCCGGTAGCGGGGACCGTCGGCGTCGTGGCTGACCACCACCAGGGAGCGGTCAACCAGCCGGGCCAGCAGGTCCACCACCTCGGCGGGCCTGACGCCGCCACCGGAGCAGAGCGCCTCGGCGGCCGGGAGGCCGCAGCCGTCGGAGTGGACGGCCAGCCGGCGCAGCACCGCGCGTTCCGCCGCGGTCAGCAGCTCCCAGCTCCAGTCGATCACCGCCCGCAGGGTCCGCTGCCGTGCCGGGGCGTCCCGCCGGCCGCCGGTCAGCAGCCCGAAGCGGTCGTCGAGCCGCTCGGCGAGCCCGGCCGCGCCGAGCACCCGCACCCGGGTGGAGGCCAGTTCCAGGGCGAGCGGGATCCCGTCCATCCGGCGGCAGATGGTGGCCACCGCCTCGGCGTTCTCCTCGGAGAGGGCGAACCCGGGCGAGGCGGCCGCCGCCCTGGCCACGAACAGCCGGACCGCGCTGGCGCGCATCACCTCCGCGGGCGGGGCCCCGGGGCCGGCAGGTCGAGCGGCGGCACCGGCCACAGCCGCTCACCGGATATGCCCAGCGGTTCCCGACTGGTGGTCAGCACCCGCACGCCGGGCGTGGCGCGCAGCAGCAGCCGGGTCAGCTCCGCCGCCGCGTCCACGACGTGCTCGCAGTTGTCCAGCACCAGCAGGAGCTGCCGGCCGCGCAGGGCGTCGGCCAGCCGGTCCGCCAGGGGGTGCGCGGCGGCGGCCGGGGACGGGCCGGGGCCGGGGCCGGCGTCGTCCCGGATTCCCAGCGTGGCGGCCACCACCCCGGCCAACTCCTCCAACCCCCCGGCCGCCGTTGGCGCCAGATGGGGAGCGCCGCCGGCGGCGGCCTGCGGCGCCCGGACGGGACCGGTCTGCCCGGCGAGCTCCACCAGCCACGCGCCGTCGGCGAACGAGCCGGCCGACGCGCCCGCCACCTCCAGGGCGAGCCGGGTCTTGCCGACCCCGCCGGGACCGGTCAGGGTCACCAGCCGCTCCGCCTCCAGCAGCGCCCGCACCTCGGCCACCGACCGGGACCGGCCGACCAGCGGCGTCACCGGGGCGGGCAGGTTCCCCCGGCGACGCCGCGTCCCGGCGGCCACGGCCGGGGGCCGCGCCGACGCGCCCGACGCGCCCGACGCGCCCGACGCGCCCGGGGCACCCGGGGCGCCCGGGGCGGCGCCGTGGTCGACGGCGCGCGGGGCGTGGGCACCGCCGGCCGGCGCCGCGGCCAGCAGCGCCGGATCCTGACGGAGGACCGCCCCGTGCAGCGCGACCAGCGCGGGGCCCGGCTCCAGGCCGAGCTCCTCGTCCAGGCGGCGGCGCAGGTCCTGGTAGGCCTCCAGGGCCTCGCTCGGCCGGCCGGCGCCGTACAGGGCGCGCATGTGCGCCGCCCGCAGCCGCTCGCGGAGCGGATGGCTCTCCGTCAGCTCCCGCAGTTCGCCGGCGAGCGCGCCGTACTCGCCGAGCCACAGCCGGGTCTCGGCGTACTCCTCCCAGACCAGCAGCCGCCGCTCCTCCAGGCCGGCCGCCGCGGCCCGGGCGAACGGTTCGTCGGCGAAACCGGCGAAGGCCGGCCCCCGCCACCCCGCCAGGGCCTCGGCGAACAGCGCGGCCCGCTCCCGCTGATCGGCGGCGGCGCGGGCGCGGTCGGCGAGCGCGGTGAACCGCCCGGCGTCCACCGCCTCCCCGGACACCCGCAGCAGGTATCCCGGCGGGCGGCGCGCCACCAGCTCCCGTCCCCCGGCGGCGGCCAGCGCCCCGCGCAGCCGGGACACCAGCGTCTGCAGCGCGCCCGCCGGGCGTGCCGGCAGGGCGTCCCCCCACAGGTCCTCCACCAGCCGGTCCGCGGAGACCACCCGCCCCGGCGCGACCAACAGGGCGGCGAGCAGGGCGCGGACCCTGGCCTCCGGCACCGGCACCGGCGTGCCGTCCGCCGCCCACACCGCCAGTGGGCCCAGTACCCCGAAGCGCATGGCAGGCAGCGTAACCCCGGCCCCCGCCGCGGGCCGCCGGGCCGTGGACCGCGGACGGACCGGCAGCGGGCGGACCGACAGCGGACCGAGAGGGAACCGAAGGCCTCCCGCGAGCGCCGCGGCGCACAGTCGTCCCCGTACCACCCGACAACCCTTCAGGCTTCGAGGAAGGAACGAGGACACGATGAGCAGGTTCGCGGGCAAGAAGGCGGTCGTCACCGGCGGAACCCACGGCATGGGGCTGGCGATCGTCAGCGCCCTCCTCGACGGCGGGGCCGAGGTCGTGCTGACCGGACGCGACGAACGGAACCTGGAGGAGGCGCGCAGCGCGCTGAAGGGCCGGGCGGCGCACGCCGTGCGCTCCGACGCCGCCAGCATGGCGGACATCGCGGCGCTGGCCGCGCTCGTCGCCGACCGGCTCGGCCGCGTCGACCACCTCTTCGTCAACCACGGCATCGCGGAGTTCGCCGAGCTCGCGGAGGTCACCGAGGAGTCCTGGGACCGGCACTTCGCCGTCAACGCCAAGGGCGCCTTCTTCACCGTGCAGCACCTGGCGCCGCTGCTGAACGACGGGGGGTCGATCGTGTTCACCACGGTCGCCAACGACGTGGTCTTCCCCGGGCTGAGCGCCTACTCCGCCTCCAAGGAGGCGATGCGGGCGTTCGCGCACGTCCTGGCGGCCGAGCTGCTGCCGAGGAGGATACGGGTGAACTCGGTCGCCCCCGGCTACATCAAGACCCCCTCGATGGGGGTGGCCGGCCTCACCGAGGAGGAGCGCCGGGAGTTCGAGCGGCAGGGCGAGGAGTCGACGCCGCTCAGGCGCAACGGCACGGTGGAGGAGGTCGCCGCGGCCGCCCTGTTCCTGGCCGCCGACGCCACCTTCACCACCAACGTGGAACTCGCCGTCGACGGGGGCTTCGCCCAGGGCCTCCCGGCCGCGCACTGACCCGCCCCCCGCGGGCCCGGCCGCCACCCGGACCGGGCCCGCCGGGGCGGGGCGGCCGGGCCGGCAGGCGGGGCGTCACCCCGGTCCGGCCCCAGGCTGACGAGCGCGTTTAGTGTGGACGCCATGCTCTGGCCCCGCCCCGTCCCCCTCATCGGTGACCCCACCTCCTCCGCCGACCGCGCCTCGGACCCCGCCGCCTGGGCCTTCCCCCCGCAGGCCCGGCAGGCCGCCTACGACGTCATGGCGGCCCGCCGGGACATCCGCCGGTTCCGCCCCGACCCCGTCCCCGAGGAGGTGCTGCGCCGGGTGCTCCAGGCCGGGCACACGGCGCCCTCCGTCGGCCACAGCCAGCCCTGGCGCTTCCTGGTGGTGCGGGACCCCGCGCTGCGCGACCGCGCCGCCTGGATGGCCGAGCGGCACAAGATCTCCCAGGCGGAAGGGCTGGAGCCGGAGGCGGCCCGGCGCCTGCTCGACCTCAAGCTGGACGGGGTGCGCGAGGCGCCGCTCGGGGTGGTGGTCTGCTGCGACCGCAGGGCGCCGGCCGCCGGCGTGCTGGGCCGGGCCACCTTCCCCGACGCCGACGTGTGGTCCTGCGTGGCCGCCGTGCAGAACATCTGGCTGGCCGCGCGCGCGGAGGGACTCGGGCTGGGCTGGGTCACCCTCTTCGACCCCGCCGAGCTGGCCGAACTGCTCGCCCTGCCCGAGGGCGTGGTGACGCTGGGCTGGCTCTGCCTCGGCTGGCCGGACGAGCGCCCGCCGGCACCCGGCCTGGAGCGCCGCGGCTGGTCGCGCCGGATGCCGCTGGAGGAGGTGGTGCTCACCGACCGCTGGCCCGGCGGGCCCGGCACCGCGCCCCCGCCGCCCGTCTCCCACCTGCGCGCCCCGGACCAGGCGGCCGTGGTCGCCCCCCGCGACCGCGCCGACCGGCTGCTCACCGTGCCGGAGTCGCTCGGTGTGCTGGACCGCGCCCTGGACCGGATCCTGGCGCTGCGCCCGGAGGGGGTCTCCGGCGGCCGGCTGGTGCTGGTCGGCGCGGACCACCCGGTCGCGGCGGCCGGCGTGTCGGCGTTCCCCGGCCGGGTGACGGCCGACGTGCTGGGCGCCGCCGTGGCCGGCACCGCGATGGGCGTGGTCGCCGCCCGCGCCGCCGGACTGCGGGCCGTCGTGGTGGACGCCGGGGTCGGGGACGGCCCGGTCCCGGGCGCGGTGCCGGCGCGGCCCCGGGACGCCCGCGGCGACCTGGTGGAGCGGGACGCCCTGACCGCGCGGGACCGGGACGCGCTGGAGGAGGTTGGCCGGACCCTCGGCCGCCAGGCCGCCGCCGACGGCCTGGTGGTGCTCGGCGAGGTGGGCGTCGGCAACACCACGGTGGCCGCCGCCCTCGCCGCCGCCCTGCTCGGCCTGCCCGCCGGCGACGTGGTGGGGCTGGGCTCCGGCGCGGACACGGCGATGGTGGAGCGCAAGAGGGCCGTGGTCGCCGCCGCCCTGGAGCGGCTGCGCGCGGGCGCGGCGGCCGAGCCGGGCGCCGCGGCGGAGCCCGGGAGGGCCGGGGCGGTGCCGCCGGTCGATCCCGGGGCGGCCCTGTGCCGCGTCGGCGGGCCGGAGTTCGCCGTCCTGGCCGGCGTGGTGCGGGGGGCCGCCGAGGAGGGCGGGGTGGTGGTGCTCGACGGCCTGGCGACCGCGGTGGCGGCGCTGCTGGTGGTGCGCCGGGAACCGGCCGTGGCGGCCCATCTGGTGGCTGGTCAGCGCAGCCGGGAGGCCGCCCACCCGCGGGTGCTCACCGCCCTCGGCCTGGAACCCCTGCTCGACCTGCGGCTGCGCGCGGGGGAGGGCGTGGGCGGCTGCCTGGCCGCCGGGCTGCTCCGCGACGGGCTGCGGATCCGCGCCGAGGCGGCCCGGGTCACCGACTGAGCCGGGCCAACCCGGCCGGGGCGCCCGGCGGCAGCGGCACGGTGAGCGCTCCGGGGACGGCGCTGACGGTCAGCGGCAGCGGCCCGACCGGTTCCCCGTCGGCCCAGCCGCCGGACGGCGTCTCCGCGTCGATCCGCACCGTCCGGCACCGCACCACCGTGACCTCCGGCTCGCTCAGGTGGGCGCCCCGGTACAGCCGGGGCGCCACCCGCAGCAGCCGCCGACGGGACACCGGCGCCACCACGGCGACGTCCAGCAGGCCGTCGCCGAGGTCCGCGCCGGCGCACATCCGCACCCCGCCCCCGTAGACCGGCCCGTTGCCCACCGCCGCCAGCAGGCCGCGGAACTCCCAGGGGCGGCCGTCGACCTCCAGCCGGTAGGTGTAGGCGGGCAGCCGGCGCACCCGCCCGGCCAGGGCCGCGGCGTACCGCGCCGAGCCGGGCGGGAACCGCATGTGCCGGGCCCGCCGGGCGACCGCCGCGTCCAGGCCGGTGGCCAGGATGGTCGCGTACCACCGCCCGTCCGCCCGGGCGAGGTCCACGGTGCGGGTGCGGCCGCCCCGCAGGGACGCGGCGAGCTCCTCCGCCGCGCGGGCCATCGCCCCCGGGCCGCCCCGGGGCACCCGGACGCCGAGGGTGCGGGCGGTGTCGTTCCCGGTGCCCACCGGCAGGAGCCCCAGCGGCAGGCCGCTGCCGGCCACCCGCTGCAGCAGGTGGTGGACGGTGCCGTCCCCGCCCACCGCGACCACCGCGTCCGCCGTCGCCTCCAGTTCCCCGACGGCGGGCACGGTGGTGGTGACGCGGACGCCCAGGCCGCGCCGCCGCAGGGCCTCGGTGGCCAGCCGCGCGGCGCGCCCCGCGCCACCGCGTCCGGCCCGGGGATTGACGACCAGCAGGATGCGCACCGCGACACGCTAGCGGCCCGGCCGCGGCAGCAGAACCGTTCGGACGGAACCGCCGGCGCTCCACGCCCCCGTCCGGCACCGGTCCGGGCGACCCGTCGGTAACTTCCCGGCGAAGCCCTCTGGCGCAACCCGGAGCGGGCGGGCAAGCTGGCGTCGCCGCGTCGACCGCGCGAGGGCGGCCGACCGTCCGAGGAAGGGATGAGTCGCCGTGGTGAACATCGCCTCCACGCTGGTGGAGTCCGCCCGCCGGGTCCCGGAGCGCACCGCCGTGCGGCTCGGCCCGCAGGAATGGAGCTACGCCCGGCTGGACGACGCCTCGGCGCGCCTGGCCGGACTGCTGCGCCAGTGGGGCGTGGGCGTCGGCGACCGGGTCGTGCTGATCATGCCCAACGTCCCGGAGTTCGCCTGCCTCTACTACGGCGTGCTGCGCGCCGGAGCGGTGACCGTGCCGCTCAACCCGCTGCTCAAGCAGCGCGAGATCGCCTTCCACGTCACCGACTGCTCCGCCGCCGTGGTCCTCACCGGCCCGATGACCGCCGACGCCGCCGCGCGCGCCGTGGCCGACCTCGACGGGGTGCGCCTGGTGACCGTCGACGAGGAGTTCGCCGGACTGCTGGCCGACGCCGACCCGCTGGCCGAGGTCGCCGAGCGCGCCGGGGACGACCTCGCCGTGCTGCTCTACACCTCCGGCACCACCGGGAGCCCCAAGGGCGCGATGCTCTCGCACGCCAACATCGGGGGGAACATCGAGGTGTTCCGGCGCCTGATCGACGCCACCGAGGACGACGTCTTCTTCGGCGGGCTGCCGTTCTTCCACTCCTTCGGCCAGACCTGCGCCCTCGGCACCGCCGTCGCCGTCGGCGCCCAGGTCACCCTGCTGCCCCGGTTCGACCCGGCACGGGCCCTGGAGGTGGTGCAGCGCGACCGCGTCACCGTCTTCGAGGGCGTGCCCACCATGTACACCGCGATCCTCCACGCGCCCGGCCGCGAGCGGTACGACGCGTCCTCGCTGCGCATCGCCGTCTCCGGCGGCTCCGCGCTGCCGGTCGAGGTCCTGCACGGCTTCGAGAGCGCCTTCGGCGTCGCCCTGCTGGAGGGGTACGGCCTGTCCGAGACCTCCCCCGTGGTCGCCTTCAACCGCACCGACCTCGAGCGCGTACCCGGGTCGGTCGGGCTGCCGGTCGACGGCGTCCGGACCCGCGTCGTCGGCCCCGACCTCGCCGACGTCGCCCCCGGCGAGGTCGGCGAGCTGCTGGTCAGCGGGCCCAACGTGATGCTCGGCTACTGGGGGCGCCCCGAGGCCACCGCCGGGGTGATGGCCGGCGAGTGGTTCCGCACCGGCGACCTGGTCCGCCAGGACGAGACCGGCCGGATCCACGTCGTCGACCGCAGCAAGGACGTCATCATCCGCGGCGGCTACAACGTCTACCCGCGCGAGGTCGAGGAGGTGCTCTACGAGCACCCCGCCGTGGCCGAGGCCGCCGTCGTCGGCGTCCCGGACGAGCGGTGGGGCGAGGAGGTCGCCGCCGTCGTCGTGCCGCGCCCCGGGGCCACCGCCAAACCAGAGGAACTCGTCGAGTGGGTGCGCGAACGCGTCGCCGCCTACAAGTACCCCCGCCGGGTGGCGCTCGCCGAGGCCCTCCCCAAGGGCCCCACCGGAAAGATCCTCAAGCGCTCCATCGACCGCTCCCCCCTCGTCGCCGAGCAGCCCGACTCCCCGGTGCGCCAGGATGAGGCCCATGGCTGACACCACATCGCACCAGCCCCGACCCTCGCACCGACCGGACCACGACGGAACCGACCGGGTCGACCGCAAGACCCCGCGCGCGCTCGCCGACGCCTACCTGGACGCCTACGGCGAACTCGACCCGATCGCCGCCACCCACTACGGAACCCGCCCCGGCGACCACCGGCTGCCGGACCTCTCCCCGGCCGGACAGGAGGCCGTCGCCGCACTCCAGCGGGCCACCCTCACCCGACTGGCCGAGCTGGAGCGGGACACCGCCCCCGCCGCCGACCCGGCCGACGCCGAGGCCACCGCCGAACGGCGCTGCGCCCGCCTGCTGCGCGAACGGCTGACCGCCGCCCTGGCCGTCCACGACGCCGGGGAGGGCCTGCGCCGCCTCGGCAACCTCGGCTCGCCGCTGCACCGGATCCGCGACGTGTTCACCCTGATGCCCACCGACACCCCCGAGGACTGGTCGGTGGTCGCCGCCCGGATGCGGCACGTCCCCGGAGCACTCGACGGCTACCGCGCGTCCCTCGCCGAGGGCCTGGCCCGCGACCTGCCCGCCGGGCCGCGCCAGGTCGCCACCGTCGTCGACCAGCTCGGCGAGTGGCTCGGCGAGACCGGCGGGGACGGCCGCGACTGGTTCACCGCCCTCGTCGACGCCGGCCCGCCGCGGCCGCGCGACGACCTCACGGCCGCCGCCGGCCGGGCCGCGGCGGCCGTCGCCGACCTCCGGGACTGGCTGCGCGACCGCTACGCCCCGGCCGTCGCCGGCGCGCCCGACGTGGTCGGCGCGGACCGCTACGCGCTGTGGGCCCGCCAGCACACCGGCGCCGACCTGGACCTGGCGGAGGCGTACGCCTGGGGCTGGGAGGAGTTCCACCGCATCGCCGCCGAGATGTGCGCCGAGGCCGACCGGGTGCTCCCCGGCGCCGGCACCCCGGCCACCCTCCACCACCTGCGGACCTCCGGCACCGCCATCGACGGCGTCCCGGCCGTCCGCGCCTGGTTGCAGCGACTGACCGAGGAGGCCATCGACGCACTGGACGGAGTCCACTTCGACCTGGCGGCGCCCCTGCACCGGGTGGAGACCCTGATCGCCCCGCCCGGAACCGCCGCCGCCCCCTACTACGCCTCCCCGCCGCTGGACTTCTCCCGCCCGGGCCGCATCTACCTGCCCACCATGGGCCTGCAACGCTTCCCGATCTGGGACCTCGTCAGCACCTGGTACCACGAGGGCGTGCCGGGCCACCACCTCCAGCTGGCCCAGTGGGTGCTGGTGGCCGACCGGCTCTCCCGGTACCAGGTGACCGTCGGCATGGTCTCCGCCAACGTCGAGGGATGGGCCCTGTACGCCGAACGGCTGATGGACGAGCTGGGCTTCCTCACCGACCCCGAACGCCGCCTCGGCTACCTCGACGCCCAGATGCTGCGGGCCCTGCGGGTCATCCTGGACATCGGCATGCACCTGGCACTGCCCATCCCCGCCGGCAGCGGCTTCCACGAGGGCGAGCGGTGGACCCCGGCGCTCGCCCGGGAGTTCTTCGGCCGGCACTGCGGGCTGCCACCGGACTACCTCGACAGCGAGCTCGTCCGCTACCTGGGTCTGCCCGGCCAGGCCATCGGCTACAAGCTCGGCGAGCGGGCCTGGCTGCGCGGCCGCGAGCGGGCCCGCCGGGCCCACGGCGCGGCCTTCGACCTGAGGGCCTGGCACATGGCCGCCCTCTCCTCCGGCTCACTCGGCCTCGACGACCTCGAGGACGAGCTGGCCGCCCGGTGACCGCCGGCCGCCACCGACCGGCGGCCTCCCGGCGTCCCCCCGGTGGCGCGCCGCGCCGCCGGGGAGCACGGCCCCGACAACCTCTAGGCTGGCGATCATGAGAAGGATTGGTACCGCCCTGGTGACCGGCGCCTCCAGCGGGATAGGCGTGGAGTTCGCGCGGCAACTCGCCCAGCGACGCTGCTCCGTGGTGCTGGTGGCACGCCGCACCGAACGGCTGGAGCAGCTCGCCGCGGAGCTGCGCTCGCGACACGGCGTGACCTGCGAGGTGATCGCCGCCGACCTCACCGCCGACGACGACCTCGCCCGCGTCGAGGAACGGCTCAGGGACCCCGAGCGCCCCGTCGACCTGCTGGTCAACAACGCCGGGGTGGCCTTCGGCGGCCCGGTCGTGAAGACCTCCGCCGAGGAGCACGACACCCTGCTGCGCCTGAACGTGCGCACCCCGGTGCTGCTGGCCCGCGCCGCGGCCGAGACCATGGCCGGCCGCGGCGGCGGCGCCGTCATCAACGTGGCCTCGATGGCCGGCATGATCCCCGGCGCCCCCTACAGCGCCGCCTACGCCGCCTCCAAGGCGCACCTGCTGTCCTTCACCCAGGCCCTGGCCACCGAGGCGCGCTCGCGCGGCGTCCGGGTGGTCGCCCTGTGCCCCGGGTACGTCCGCACCGAGATGACCGAGGGGGTGCAGGCGGCGGGCCTGCCGGGCGTCGTCTGGGTGCCGGTGGAGCGGGTCGTCCGGGAGTCGCTGCGGGCGCTGGCCACCGGCCGGACCGTGGTCGTGCCGGGGCTGCAGTACAAGGCGGTGCACGCCCTGGCGGAGGCGCTGCCGACGCCCGTGCTCAGGGCCCTGCTGGCCCGCACCATCGGCCGGGTGCGCAACGACGCGCTGGGGAAGCCCCAGGGAGGATGATCGAGCGTGGTCCACGTCCTCGGTAGCCGGGTGCTGATCCGGCCCACCGACCTCGAGCGCAGCCGCGTCTTCTACCGCGACACGCTCGGGCTCGCCATCTACCGGGAGTTCGGCCAGGGCCCCTCCCGGGGCACGGTCTTCTTCCTCGGCGGCGGGTTCCTGGAGGTCTCCGGCGCCGGGGAGCGCCCGCCCGACCCGGACGCGGTGCGGCTGTGGCTCCAGGTCGACGACGTCGCCGCGGCGCACCGGGAACTGCTCGCCCGCGGCGTCACCGTGCTGCGGGAGCCCCGGCGGGAGCCCTGGGGGCTGCTGGAGATGTGGATCGCGGATCCGGACGGGCTGCGCCTGTGCGTGGTGGAGGTGCCGGCGGACCATCCGCTCCGTCACCGTCCGTGACCGGCCGGGCCGGGCCCCGGGCGGTGGTGCCCGGGGCCCGGCCGCTCAGGCGAGCGGCGGCGCCGGGGCGGCCTCCCGGTCGCGCAGCAGGGGGCCGAGCGCGTCGACGAAGCCGAGCGGGTCGCTGGCGTGCACCTGGTGACCGCGCGGCAGGGTCACTAACCGGCAGTTCGGGATGCGGTCGGCCATGGCCGCCAGCAGTCCCTGCGACAGGTGGCTGCCCGACCCCCCGGCGACCAGCAGCGAGGGCGCCTGGATCCGGACCAGGCCGTCCCACCAGGCCGGGTCGGGGGCGTTGCGCTGCGCGGTGATGGCCGGGACCACCGCCCAGTCGAAGGGCGGATCGCTCTGCGGCCGCGGTGGCACCTGCCGCGGCGGGCTGGCCGGGAGCGGGGGCGGCGGCTCCTCCATCACCAGGGAACCCACCGCGCCGGGGGAGTGCTGCGCCACCAGGGCGGCCACCAGGCCGCCCAGCGAGTGCCCGACCAGCATGGGGCGGCGCAGCCCGAGCGCGGCCAGCAGGCCGACGACGTCCTCCCGCATCAGCTCGAAGGAGTACCGGCCCGGGCGGTCGCTGTCGCCGTGGCCGCGCAGGTCCACGGCGTGCACCCGCCGCCGGTCGGCGAGCGCCCGGGCGACCCGGATCCAGTCGAGGGAGGACTCGCCCATCGCGTGCAGCAGCACCACGGGCGGCGCCTGCTCGGGGCCGACGACCCGGTAGGCGATCCGGGGGCCGGAGTCCAGGCGGACCCGGCGCACCTCCTCGAAGGCCTCCATCATCGCGCCACCATGTCCCTCATCCGGTCGATCTCCACGGACTGGATGGCGATGACCTCCTGCGCCATCTCCTCGACCTGGAAGTGCGCCCCGCGCACCAGCACGTCGGTGGCCATGGTGACGGCGCCCTGGTGGTGCGTCGACATCAGCTCCACGAACAGCGCGTCGAACTCCTCGCCGGTGGAGTCGGCGAGGCGGGCGAGTTGTTCCGGGGTGGCCATGCCGGGCATGTCGGCGTGGCCGGAGTGGGGTGGGGCGGAGTCGTGGCCGGCGTCCTCGTGGCCGGCGTCCTCGTGGGCGTGGCCGTCGCCGGCGGGGGCGTTCTGCTCCAGCCAGGCGCGCATGGTCTCGACCTCCGGTCCCTGGGAGGCGATGATCCGTTCGGCCATGGCGGTGACGTCGGCGTTCTCGGTGCGGTCGGCGGCCAGGGAGGCCATCTCCAGGGCCTGTTCGTGGTGCGGGATCATCATCTCGATGTACTCGACGTCGGCCGTCGTCACCCTCGGAGGCTCGGGGGAGACCTGGTCCGCCGGCAGGGTGCTGGCGTCCTCGCCCGGGCGACCCGGCACGATGACCGGGTTGGTCGCCGTGGCGGCGGGGGGTGTGGCCGCCGCGGCGGCGTCGGCCGTGCCGCTGTCCGAGGTACAGGCGGTCAGCGACAGCGGGACGAGCAGCAGGGCGGCGGCGGTCAGTGCTCTCAGGCGCTCCATGTCAAGGGACCGTAACGGTCGGACCGCACGCTGGAAAGCCCAGTCGTGTTACCAGGCGGTAACCTGACGTATCGAAGATGTATCACGAAATCCCCTGCCCTTGATCGCCTGTCAGTTGTCATACTTATATGGATCCCACATGTAGTCATGCTCATGACTTCCCTGAAGGGAACCGATTTGACAACGCGTCATCGATGGACCCGTCCGCGCCTGGCCGCCACCGTGGCCTCGGCGGCGGCCCTCACGCTCGCGGTGGGCGTTACGGCGCCCGCCGCGGCGTCGGAGCTGTACCCGTCGCCCTCGCCCGCCGCCGTCACCGCGGCCGACATCCCGGCCGTGGACGAGATCGTCAGCAGTGACAACATGGAGATCGTGGCGAACCTGCCGAAGCCGGCCGGGTTCGACGCCACCAACGCGCTCAACTCCGACCTGGCCTTCCAGGGCGACTACGCGTTCTCCGGCAACTACAACGGCTTCGCGATCTACGACATCAGCAACCCGAAGCGGCCGGAGCTGGTCAGCCAGGTGCTGTGTCCGGGCGGGCAGAACGACGTCGCGGTGACCGGGGACCTGCTGTTCCTGTCCACCGACTCCTCGCGCAGCGACAACTCGTGCAACAGCGTGAGCCAGTCCGCGGCGATCAAGGAGTCGTGGGAGGGCATCAAGATCTTCGACATCTCCGACAAGGAGAACCCGCGCTACGTCGCGGCCGTCGAGACCGCCTGCGGCTCGCACACCCACACCCTGGTGCCGGACAAGTACGGCAAGGACGTGTACCTGTACGTCTCCTCGTACTCGCCGAGCACGGCCTTCCCCGACTGCCAGCCGCCGCACGACGGCATCTCCATCATCAAGGTGCCGCTGCACAACCCGGCCGCCGCGGGCGTCGTGAACTTCCCCAACCTCTTCCCGGACGGCGGCAACCCCGGAGCGCCGGTCAACCCGGGCGTCTCCGCCACCACGGGCTGCCACGACATCACGGTCTTCCCGTCCAAGGACCTCGCGGCCGGCGCCTGCATGGGCGACGGCATCCTGCTGGACATCTCCGAGCGGGACAACCCGCGGGTGATCGAGCGGGTCCAGGACAACGTCAACTTCGCCTTCTGGCACTCGGCCACCTTCAACAACACCGGCACCAAGGTCGTCTTCACCGACGAGCTCGGCGGCGGCGGCGCGGCCACCTGCAACGCCGCGGTCGGCCCGACCCGGGGCGCCGACGGCGTCTACGACATCACCGGCCGGGGCACCAACCTGAACCTGGAGTTCCGCTCCTACTTCAAGATCCCGCGCGAGCAGGCCTCCACCGAGAACTGCGTCGCCCACAACGGCTCGCTGATCCCGGTCCCCGGGCGGGACATCATGGTCCAGGCGTGGTACCAGGGCGGCGTGTCCGTGTGGGACTTCACCGACTCCGCCAACCCGGTGGAGATCGGCTGGATCGACCGCGGCCCCGTCTCCGACACCACGCTGATCACCGGCGGCCCGTGGTCGACGTACTACTACAACGGGTACATCTACAGCAACGAGATCCAGCGCGGCTTCGACGTCATCCAGATCAACGACCCGCGCACCAACCCGGCCCGCGGCGTCCGCTACGACGAGCTCAACGTGCAGACCCAGCCGGTCTTCCGGCGCTGACCCGGCACCCGGTCCGGCGACCTCCGCCGGACCGGAGACGGTGACGCCGACCCGAGGCCCCGCGCAGCCGCGCGGGGCCTCGGGCTGTCGCGTGGGGGCCGGGGCTGTCGCGTGCGGGCGTCGGGCTGTTGCGTGGGGGCCGGGGCTGTCGCGTGCGGGCTGCGGCTGTCCCGTGGGGCGTTGGGCTGGCGCGTGCGCGCTCGGACTGTCGCGCGGCCTGAGGCTGTTCGCGCGACCTCGGGGCGGGGCGGAGTTATCCACAACCCGTACGTGGGGGCTGCGCCGCGTGATCGGCCCATGGGATCCTGAAACAGGGGGTCCCCCCAGATCCACGGGTGGTTTGCGTGGGCATGACTGGCATGTTCCTGGCATGCGCCTTCTTCCTGGCATGCGTCTTCCTGGCATGCGTCTTCCTGGCATGCTCTCCGCGCTATGTGCCCCGCGTGCGTGCATGTGAGATGCGCGTGATGCGTCAGATGTACGAGATGTGCGTAGACACGTGAGATACGCGCGATGGGTGTGCTGTGCGTGCTGCCCATGCTGCGTGTGGTGCCCATGAAGCGTGAGATGGGTTTGATGCGCGCACGGAGCCGGGTGACACGCGTGGTGCGGGCCGGGCGTGTTCCAGTCGTGCCGCGTCCCGCGCCCGGGCCGCGCCCGGGCGGGCGCCCCGCCGGGATTGATCTTCGGCGCCCCGGGTAGTCGCCGATGGCGGACGTCCGGCCGCCGGGCGTCGGCGCGGGCCGCACGGCCGTGCGGCGTGGCGACGAGGACGCGCGGGAGGTGGTGGGCGGTGCCAGGGCCCCCTCGTCACGCGTCGGTCGCGGCCGTCGCGCTGGCCGCCTCGCTCGCCCTGACCGCCTGCGGCGGGCTGGACCAGCGCCGCCAGGCCGCCGCCGAGGCCGCCACCGCGTTCGCCGTCGCCCTGCGCGCAGGCGACGGCCCCGCCGCCTGCGCCCTGCTCGCCCCAGGCACCACCGAGGAACTGGAGAGCGAGGCCGAGGCGCCCTGCGCCACGGCGCTGCCCGAGGAGGAACTGCCCGTTCCCGCCGACCCGGCGGTCACCGTCCGCCGGGTCGACGTGCACGGCCGGGCGGCCAGGGTGGTGCTGGCCGACGACACCCTCTTCCTCGCCTCCTTCGACGCCGGCTGGCGGGTGACCGCCGCGGGCTGCCAGCCCCGCCGTCCCGACCGTCCCTACGACTGCCGGATCAAGGCCGGGTGACGCCGATGAGAACCATGTTCACCGCCTACCTGGTGCTGATCCTGGGCGGCCTGGCCTACTTCGTCGCCGTGGGGCTGATGCAGCGCTGACCGCGCGACCGAGACGGGAGGTGACGGAGGATGCGCCGATTCCTGCGGGAGAACAGCCTGGGCCTGGCGTTCGGCCTGGCCTTCCTGCTCACCCTGGCGGCCCAGGCCGTCGCCGGGCAGGCGGAGTACAACAACCAGTTGCTCAGCGAGGGGCTGCAGCCGGTGGACATGGCGACCTACCTGGGCTCCTCGGACTTCGCTGCGGACGTGACCGAGAACTGGCAGTCCGAGTACCTCCAGTTCTTCCTGTACATCTTCGGCACGGTCTGGCTGCTGCAACGCGGATCCCCCGAGTCCAAGAGCCTGGACCGGGTCGGCTGGGAGAGCGACCGGGAACAGATGGTCGGCCCGCACGCCGTCCCCTCCTCGCCCCGCTGGGCGTCGGCGGGCGGACTGCGCCAGGCCGTCTACAGCCACTCCCTCGGCCTGGTGATGGGGCTGATCTTCCTCGGTTCGTGGTTCGCCCAGTCGGTCAGCGGCGCCGCCGCCTACAACGAGCAGCAACTGCGGCAGTTCCAGGCGCCGGTCTCCTGGTTCGAGTACCTGGGCTCCGCCGACTTCTGGAGCCGCACCCTGCAGAACTGGCAGTCCGAGCTGCTGGCCATCGCCTCCATGGCGGTGCTCGCCATCTACCTGCGCCAGCGCGGCTCCCCGGAGTCCAAGCCGGTGGGCGCCGCGCACGCCTCGACGGGCGTCGAGGGCTGATCCGCCCACCCCCACCGGAGGCCGGGCACCTCCCATGCGGGCGACATCGAACCGTTATCGAGTGAGGCCGGGCCGCGGCGCGGTCGTGTCCGCATCCTGGAACGCCGTCTCGTGTGGTGAGAAGCCGGCGGTAGGGTCCCGGTATCCGACGGCGGCTCGGTGGGAGAGGGGAACCCGATGGCGGACCGGCAGGCGATCTACACGCACGGGCAGCACGAGAGCGTGCTGCGCTCGTACCGGTGGCGAACGGCGGAGAACTCGGCGGCCTACCTCCTGCCGCACCTGCGGCCCGGGATGTCGCTGCTGGACGTCGGTTGCGGCCCGGGCAGCGTCACCGTCGACCTGGCCGAGCGGGTGGCCCCGGGGCGGGTGGTGGCCGTGGACGGCGCCACCGAGGCGCTGGAGCAGGCGGCCCGGACGGCGGCCGGGCGCGGCCTGGAGCACCTGGAGTTCGCCGTCGCCGACGCGCACGCCCTCGACTTCCCCGACGACACCTTCGACGTCGTCCACGCCCACCAGGTGCTCCAGCACGTCACCGACCCGGTGCAGGTGCTGCGGGAGATGCGCCGGGTCTGCCGGCCCGGTGGCGTCGTCGCGGTGCGCGACGTCGACTTCGGCGCCTCGGCCTGGTACCCGGAGGTCCCGGCCGTGCGGGACTGGCTCTCGCTGTACCACCGGGTCGCCCGCGGCAACGGCGGTGAGCCCCACGCGGGCCGGCGGCTGCTCTCCTGGGCGCGCGCCGCCGGCCTGACCGACGTCACCGCCTCCGCCTCCACCTGGTGCTTCGCCACACCCGCGGACCGCCGGTGGTGGGGAGGTTCCTGGAGCGAGCGCACCCTCCGGTCGTCCGTCGCCGAGCGGGCACTGGCCGCCGGCTACGCCACCACGGACGACCTGGAGCGGATGGCGGCCGGCTGGCGGGAGTGGAGCGCCGCGGAGGACGGCTGGTTCGTCGTCCTCCACGGCGAGATCCTCGGCCGGAAGTGACCCCGGCCGGGGCGGACCCTACCCGGGCCTCACCAGCGTGGCGCGGCCCGGCGGGGGCGTCGCCGGCTCTCGGCCGGCGGCTCCAGCCGACGGAAGAGCGCCACCCACTGGTCCGGGTGCACGTGCCCGACCACCGCCCCCCGCTCAACCCCGCAGGCGGCCAGGGCGGCGGCCACCCGGTCGGTCGGGTACCGACGGCACAGCGAGGCGAACAGCGAGCCGCCCACCCCGGTGAACCCGTACTCGACCAGGGCGCGGTACCGCGCGGCGTCCGGGGCGGGGAGCAGCGGGACGGGCCGCCGCTCCAGGCGCAGCAGCCCGGAGTCCACCCGCGGCACCGGCCGGAACCGTCGGCGGTCGATCCTGCCGAGCAGCCTCCAGTGGAACTCCGGCCAGGTCCGCACGGTGAGCAGTGACCACCGACCGTAGTCGCCGGTCCGCTTGCGCGCGTACTCCCACTGGGTGACCAGGGTCGCCGCGGTCAGTCCCGGGGCGCGCAGGCACCAGTCCACGACGTCGGAAGTGATGGCGTAGGGGATGTTGCCCACCACGGCGAACGGCTCGGCCGGCGGGACCGCCGCCCGGAAGTCGCCGTGGACCACTCGCACCCGCCGCCACGGGCCGCCGGCCGCCCGGCGGGCCCGCAGCCGGTCGGCGAGGCGCGGGTCGAGCTCGTACGCCTCGACCGCCCGGCAGACGGCGGCGAGCCGGACGGTGAGCGGACCCTCCCCGGCCCCGACCTCCAGCACCAGGTCGTCGGGGCCGAGTGCGGCGGCGCGCACGACGCGGTGCACGGTCTCGGCGTCCCGCAGGAAGTTCTGTGACAGTTCCCGCCGTGCGCGGTCGCGCGCCGTGCGGGCGGGAGCCTTCGCCGCCCACCCGTCGTGGGCGCCGGGGCGTGGCTGGGCGGAGGGGCGGTTGTTCGGGTGCGCCCCGGAGGGCGTGAGACGTTCTGGCCGCACGGCCGTGTCCTCTCCTGCCGGGCCCGCGGCGGGCACCGGCGGTGGGAGGACAGGGGTACGGGCGGCGCCCGCCCGGCGGGCCGGGCGGCCGGCGCGAGTGCGCGGGGCGCGTGGCCACGGGCGGGCCGCGGGGGAGCGGCGCGGGCGTCACGACGACGGCTCCGGCGGCACGGCGGCGCACCACCCACCCCCCGCCGCGGCACCGGAACGCCGACACACCGGTACGCCGATGCGCCGACACGTCGGCAAGCCGACGCGGCGACAGGGCGATGCGGCGTGGTGGGCGCGCGGGGCGGCCTCGCCGGCCCGACCGGTCGGGCCGGCACGACGGGGGATGGGCAGGGAGCGTCGGTGCCCCCGCCGAGGCCCGTACACCTGTCCTGCAGGTTCGACGGAGGTCCTCGACGGCCCTGGGCACACGGGGGGGCAGGCCGGGGTCACCCCTCACCGCGGCGGGCGAGGGGGCGGGCCGGCACCACCCGGGGGCGGTGCGGCTCAGACGTCGGCGCTGGTGGCCCCGCGGGCCAGGGCGCGGTGCCGTGGCCGCCAGCGCCGGAGCGCCAGTGGGCTCCAGCGGTGGCTCGCGACGGCACCGGGGCACTCGCGGGTCAGGCCAACGAAGAAGGCGGCGTTGGCGCCGAAGCACGCGCACACGGGAGGCGTCTCCATCCGGACCGCCGTGCCGGGGCGGCGGCGGTCAAAGGGCGAGGGGGCTGGGGCGGCCGTCGAGGGCCGCCGGGCGGTCCGCCGGACCGTCGGGCGCGGCCGGGGTCGGCCGATCGCCCCTGGTCAGCGCAGGCGCACGCCGTTCGGTGGAGGCAGCATGGGGATCACGCTACGGCGGCCGTCCGGGCCCGGACAACCGATTTTCCGCCCGCCGCCGCTCGCCCCACCGGACGGCCGGATGGCGGGCGGCCGGATCGCGGGCGACCGGAACTCAGGCGGGCGCGGTCAGCCGGCGCCGCCCCGCGGGCCGTGGGCCAGCCGCCCCAGCCACTCGCGCAGCAGCGCCACCTCCGCCCCGCTGAAGCCACCCGGCGGATCCCCGGGATCCAGCGACGCCTGGAGCGCCACGACCGCCCGGGCCATGGGCGCGGAGAGCGCGGCGCCCTCGGCGGACGGCTCCTCGGGACCGGTCCGCCCCTCCCCGCCGGTGGTGACGGCGGCCAGCACGGCCTCGCGGGTGCGCTCCGAAAGGTCGCCGTGCGACGCCTCCGGGGTGCCCAGCAGGGTGAAGGTGACCCCGATCCCGGCCGCGAACACCATCCCGGCCGCCTCCTCCACGGGCACCCGCAGCCGGCCGGCGCGCGCCGCCGTGCGGACCATGTCCAGCAGCAGCACGTAGGACTCCTCCGCCGCCGCGGAGCGGCGCCCGGAGGGCTGCGGGCCGTACATCAGGGCGTAGAACGTGGGGTGGGACAGGCCGAAGCCCACGTGCAGGTCCCAGCCGCGCCGCATGTCCTCCACCGGGTCGCCGGTGCGGGCCATGGCGCGCTTGTCCGCGAGGTAGCGCTCGAAGCCGTAGGCGACCACCGCGTTCAGCAGACCCCGCTTGTCACCGAAGTGGTGGTACAGGGTCGGGGCGCCGATGCCGGCGGCGGCGCAGACCGCGCGGGTGGAGACCGGTTCGCCGCCGGACTCGGCCAGCAACCGCGCCGCCACCTGGAGGATTCTCTCGCGCGTGTCGCCGTCCTTGGTCGCCGTCATGACATCGATGGTACAGATCATGGTCTAGCGCTGGTTCCGCCCCCTCCGCCGGCCACCCGGCAGGCTCGGGGGCGCGCGTCCGCCGCGGCGCGTGGCTCGCGCTTGCGGTGGAGTGCGCTCCAAGTGCGACGGTGGATCCCGAAGGCGCCGCGGGGCGTTCCCCGCGGGGCCGACCCCGCATTCCTCGGAAGGACTACGCGTGATGCAGCAGCGCACACTCGGCACCCAGGGCCTGACCGTCTCCGCCCAGGGCCTCGGCTGCATGGGCATGAGCTTCGCTTACGGCCCGGCGGACCAGGACCAGGAGGAGGCCGTCGCCACCCTCCACCGCGCCCTCGACCTGGGCATCACCTTCCTCGACACCGCCGACCTCTACGGCCCCTGGACCAACGAGCGGCTGGTCGGCACCGCGATCCGGGGCCGTCGCGACGAGGTGGTCATCGCCACCAAGTTCGGCGCCCAGGAGATCGACGACGACGGCAACCCCACCGGGCGGGTCAACGGCTCCCCGGAGTACCTGCGCAAGGCGCTGGACGGCTCGCTGCGCCGGCTCGGCGTCGACCACGTCGACCTGTACTACCAGCACCGGGTGGACCCGTCCGTGCCGGTGGAGGAGACCTTCGGCGCCCTCGGCGAACTCGTCCGGGCCGGCAAGGTGCGCTACCTCGGCATCTCCGAGGCGGCCCCGGAGACCATCCGCCGGGCCCACGCCGAGCACCCGCTCAGCGCCGTGCAGACGGAGTACTCCCTGTTCACCCGGGACGTCGAGGAGGACGGCGTGCTGGCCACGGTCCGCGAGCTGGGCATCGGCTTCGTGCCGTACAGCCCGCTCGGCCGGGGCTTCCTCTCCGGCACCATCCGCACCCCGGAGGACCTGCCGGCGGGCGACTGGCGGCGCACCAACCCGCGCTTCCAGGGCGAGAACTTCCAGCGCAACGTCGCCCTGGCGGACCGCGTGCGGGAGCTCGCCGAGGCCAGGGGGGTCACCCCCGGGCAGCTCGCCCTGGCCTGGGTGCTCGCCCAGGGCGACGACATGGTGCCGATCCCGGGCACCAAGCGCCGCCGCTACCTGGAGGAGAACGCCGCCGCCAGCGACATCGTGCTCACCGCCGACGACCTGCGGGAGCTCGACGCCGCCGCGCCGCGCGGCGCCGCCGCCGGCTCCCGCTACGACGAGACCGGGATGCGCGCCGTCCGGATCTGACCGGCCGCCGCCCGCCGGAGACGGCGCGCCCGGCCCGGGCCGGACCGCCCGCGGGGGGCGGTCCGGCCCCGGCGTTCCTTCAGGCCCGCGCGCCCGGGGCCGCCGGGCCGTCCGCCGCCGGCGGGTGCCAGGCGCGCGGGCGGGGCAGCCAGCGTGGCACGTTGCCGCGGTAGCGCGCGTACTCGGCGCCGAACCGCTCGGCCAGCCGCGGCTCCTCCCAGACCGGCACGGCGATCACCACGGCGGTCCCGAAGAGCAGGAACCAGGCGGCCAGCGGCCAGGAGCGCAGCGCCACCGCCTCGCCGAGCTGCATGGCCAGCACCCCGGTCATCATGGGGTTGCGCACGTGGCGGTAGGGCCCGCGCAGCACCAGCCGGGTGGGGGGATCCCAGGGCCCGAGCGTGCCCCGGCCGACCCGTTCGAAGAGCGTCACCGTCCACACCAGCATGGCGAGCCCGGCCAGCGCCAGGGCCACCCCCACCGCCGCCGCCAGCAGGCGCGCCGTCGGGGAGGCGTCCACCGACCACCCTCCGAACGCCCACAGCAGCACGCCGGGGATGATCCCGGCCATGGTGATCGGGAGCATCAGCGCCCGTAACCGCCGCCACCACTCCATCAGCGATCCGCCTCCTCGCCGTCGAGGTGTTCCGTGTCGAGTTCCCCCGTCAGGTAGTGCTGCAGCACCGGCGCGAGCGTGCCGACCAGCGTCGTGGAGTCCATCGCGGCGATCGGCCCCAGCCGCAGCACGTACCGGGTCAGCGCGACGCCGAGCAGTTGCGCGCTGACCATCGCGGCCCGCCGCCCGGTCTCCGGCCCGCCGCCGGTCAGCGTGGAGACCATGGCGAGCACCTGCTTGTCGAAGACCTCGCGGACCCGTTCCGCCGAGGCCGGGTGGGTGGCCGCGGTGCGCAGCAGCAGGGTGATGGCCAGGTCGGCCAGCTCGCCCTCCCACCGGTTCACGAAGTGCTCGGCGAGCGTGCGGCCGACGTGCGCCCGGTCCTGCCCGGCCGGCTCCGGCAGCCGGAGGTCGACGTCGATCGCGGCGTCGAAGAGGCCGGCCTTGTTGCCGTAGTAGCGCATGACCATCGACGGATCCACGCCCGCCTCGGCGGCGACCGAGCGAATGGTGGTGCTCTCGTGCCCGCGTTCCGCGAACTGGCGTCGCGCCGCCCGCAGGATCGCCGTTCTGGTCCCCTCGGACCGTTCCGTGAACCTCATGCCAACCAGCGTAGGCCAACGCGCGTTGGCAATCTAGGGGGCGGACGCCTCCCGGCGGCGCGCCGTGGCGCGGGCGGCCGCCGCCGCGCCGAAGGCCCGGATGACCGGGTGCGGCACCCCGCTGGCCCCGGACAGCTCCGGCTGGAAGAGCGTGGCCAGGAAGAAGGGGTGCTCCGGCAGTTCGGCGACCCGCGCCTCCCCGGCGTCACCGTGGCCGGTGAACCGCATCCCGCCGGCCTCCAGGGCCTTCAGGTAGGCCGGGTTCAGGCCGTAGGCGCAGTTGAACCGCTCCACCGTGCGCTCAGCGCCGAGCAGCCGGGCCACCCGCGAGTGCGGCGCCAGCCGCACGGTGGCCTCGTGGCCGGCCAGGGAACAGGCCAGCGGGGTGATCAGCAGGTCGTCGGCGTCCGCGTCGCCCGGGGCATCGGCATCGCCCGGGGCGCCGGCCGCGTCTCCGCCCGCCTCGCCGTGCCGGACCCCGGCCAGGCCGCACACCCGGCGCGCGAACTCCAGCAGGGCGTGCTGGAACCCGCCGCAGGTGCCCAGGAACGGCACCCCGCCCTCCCGGGCGGCCCGCACGGCGGCGAGCGCCCCCGCCTCGCTGCGGTAGGGGCTCCCGGGCAGCAGCCAGACCCCGTCGAACCGGTCCAGCCCGCCGTGCCGTTCCGCCTCCACGGTGCCCACCCAGTACGGCTCCAGCAGCAGGCCGTCCCGCTCCAGCAGCGCCCGCAGCAGCCCGGGCGCCCGGGTGTGCGCGCGCACGTGCGGGGAGCGGTCGCCCACCAGGGCGATCCGGGCCACGGCGCCGTCGGGCGCGGGCGACGGCGCCGGGAGGTGATCGGTCGTGCGGGGGTGTTCCGTCAGGTGTTCCGTCATGTCCTCATGCTGGCCGCCGCACCCCGGTCAGATCCAACGATGATTCACGATGCCGAGATCAGCCAAACTGATCGGATGAACGCCCAGTCGCTGCGCACCTTCGTGACGGTCGTGCGCCTCGGTTCCTTCTCCGGCGCCGCCGCCCACCTCGGCTACACCCAGTCCGCGATCTCCCAGCAGATCGCGGCGCTCGAGTCCGACCTGGGAGCCGTGCTGCTGCACCGCCGCCCGGTCCGGCCGACCGAGGCGGGGGAGCGGCTGCTGGAGCACGCCGGACCGATCCTGCTGCGGATGGACGCCGCGCGCGGCGAGCTGGCCCGGCTGACCGGGGGGCCGGTGGGGCGCCGGCTCACCGTCGGCGGGTCGGCGCCCGCCCTGCAGCACGGTGTGGCCGGCGCGTTGGCCCGGGTGCGGCGGCGCGATCCGCGGGTGGAGGTGTCGGTGCGGGTCCTCGGCCGGGCGGAGGTCGCCGCCGCGGTGGCCGAGGGCGCCGTCGACCTCGGTCTCGTGGACGGCGTGGCCGCGCCCACGAACCCGCTCCGGCTGCCCGCCGACCTTCCGGTCGTGGCGACGGCGGTCGCCGAGGAGCCGCTGGCCGTGGTGCTGCCGGCCGACCACCCGCTCGGCGTCCGGCCGGCGCTGGACCTGGCCGACCTGGCCGACGCCCGCTGGGTGGACGCCCCCGAGGCCGCCGCCCCGCTGGCCGACCTGCGCGCCGCGGTGGGCTGGGACGCCTTCCCGGCCGGCCCGCGCTACGACGGCCCGGACGCCGGGACGCTGCTCGACCTGGTGGCCGCGGAGCACGGACTGGCCCTGCTGCCCGCCGCGGTGGCCGCGGACCGGGCGGACGTGGCGGCGGTCCCGCTGCGGGCGCCCCGGCTGGTCCACCGCACCGAGGCGCTGCACGGCCGCCTGCCCTCCCCGGTCGCCACCGCCTTCCTGGACGCCCTGGAGGAGGGCGGACTCAGCCGTCGACGAGCCCCTCGATGAGCCGCTCGACGAGCCGGGGCAGCGCGGAGCCGATCGGTTCGCGCACCACCTCGTCGGCCAGGCCGTCGTAGGGTGTGGGCTCGGCGTTGACCACCACCAGGCGTGCCCCGGACTCGGCGGCCACCCGGCACAGCGAGGCGGCCGGCTCGACCCGCAGCGAGGTGCCCACCGCCCAGAACTCGTCGCACGCCCCCGCGACCGTGGCGGCCTGCCCGAGCGTGCGGGGGTCCAGCGCCTCGCCGAACATCACCGTGCCGGACTTCAGGATCCCGCCGCAGGCGTGGCACGGCGGGTCCTCCTCCCCGGCCGCCACCCGGTCCAGCGCCTCCCGCATGGTCGACCGCTCCCCGCAGGCGGTGCAGACCACCGCGAACATCGAGCCGTGCAGTTCGAGGACCCTGCGGGGCGAGGAGCCGGCGCGCTGGTGCAGGCCGTCGACGTTCTGGGTGAGGATGCGCAGCGGAACCCCGGCGCGTTCGAGGCGGACCAGCGCCCGGTGGCCGGCGCCCGGCTCCGCGGTCCAGGCGGGGTGGTCGCGCCGGGCCAGCCAGGAGCGGCGGCGGATCGCCGGGTCGTCCATGTAGTACCGGTAGGTCACCAGCTTCTCGGCCTCGGGATCCCGGCGCCACAGCCCCTGCGGCCCCCGGTAGTCGGGGATGCCCGAGTCGGTGGAGATCCCGGCCCCGGTCAGCACCGCCACCAGCCGGCGGGGCGCCCGCTCGTCCCCGTCCGGCGCCCGGCCCGCGGCCGCCCGCTGATCAGTCATGCGGCCACGGTAGGCGACGGGGCGGGCCCGGCGCACCGGCTGGTCGTGGCTTCGCCGGCGGCAGCGTCGAGGGCTGCGGCCCGGGCACGGAGCAGAGCGGTCCCGGGGGTGGACGTGACGCTGCTTCAGTGGACCGGCCGATGGAATATCGTGAGGCATCCATTGGACGCTACGGAGAGGTGTCATGCCGTCCGTCGACGCCGCCACGCCCCGGGGCACCGGGAACCTGCGGGAGCTGCTGCGCGCCCTGCCGGTCTTCCCGGCCACGCTTCCCACGTTCGCGCCCGAGCAGGCCCCGGACGACCCGGTCGCCCTGTTCACCGAGTGGCTGCTCGACGCGGTGCGCGCGGGCGTGCCGGAGCCGCACGCCATGACGCTGGCCACGGCCGACGCCGCGGGCGACCCCTCCGCCCGGGTGCTCATCTGCAAGGACGTGGACGCCGACGGCTGGCAGTTCGCCTCGCACGCCGGCAGCCGCAAGGGCCGGGAGCTGGCGGCCCGTCCGTCCGCGGCGCTGACCTTCTACTGGCAGCCGCTGGGCCGTCAGGTCCGGGTGCGCGGGCCGGTGACCCGTGCCGACGCCGAGCGCGCCGCCGAGGACTTCCGGGCGCGCTCCGTCGGCGCCCGCGCCGAGACCCTGGTGGGCCGGCAGAGCCGGCCGCTGGGCCACCCCGACGAGATCGAGGCGGCCGTCCGCGCCCAGGCGCGCCGGCTCCGGGACGAGCCGAACCTGGTGCCGCCCGAGTGGACCGTCTACACGGTGCGGGCGCTGGAGGTGGAGTTCTGGCAGGCCGACCGGGACCGCCGACACCTGCGCCTGGCCTACCGGCGCGAGGCGCCGGAGAGCCCTTGGACCCGGCAACTGCTCTGGCCGTGACCTCCGCCGCACCGGGTACCGGGGGTGGGGGGCGGGGCCGGGGGCCGGGCCTGCGCGCCGGGGCGCCGGGCGTGGGCGCCGGACCTGGGTGCCCCGGCGCCGGACGATGGGCGCCGGACGTGGACGGGAACCGCGCCGGCACGACCGTCCGGGAGCTCGCGCGACCGTTCGGGTGTTCACCCGTGCCCCGGAGTTATCCACAGGCCGTGAGAGGGGGCCTGCGGAGCGCTGCCTCCCAATGGGATCCTGAAGAAGGGGGTCGAAAAGCCCCCCAAGGGGGGGTTGGGGGCATTGCGGGGAGGGGGGTGTGCGCGCGGCTGCTCGCCGTGGCGGACGGTCCTGACGGAACCGCCACCCGACAGCCCTCCGCTTCGCGGGGGACATCCGGCCCTTTCCCTGAGCCACCCCCACGGCTCCCTGAGCCACTCCCACGGCGCGGCAACCGGAACGGCACCTCCGGGCGTCACCACCGTCACCGGCGTCGCAGCGCCGGGTCCGAGGCCGGACCCGGTGCGCGTCGCCATCCGACGCGTCCTCAGGGGGGAATCATGATCCACCGTACCCGCATCGTCCTGGCCGGTGCGCTGGCCGCGGTGCTGCTGGCGCCGGCACCGGCGCTCGCTTCCGCCGCCCCGCCCGACTCCGGCGCACCGTTCACGATGGCCAGGGAGCAGGGCCACGCGCTCGACTGCACGGGTGAGCGGAACGGCGTGCACGTGGCCGTGCAGCTCTACGAGAACTCCGCCTTCGGCGCCCACGCCTCCATGGCCGTCCAGACGGCGGACGCGGAGTACGTGGGTGGCGGAGAGACCGAGGCCGGCCTCTTCCACGACGGCACGGTCTGGCACCGGCTGGTCGTCGAGCCGCAGGACGAGACGGCCGGGGCCGCGCAGACGGCCGTCGTCAGCGGCTCCTACGCGCCCGCCGGTCCGCGGCGGCGCGTCGACGAGGTGCACGAGGAGCCGATGGGGCCGGTGGTGGTGAAGGGATGGAACACTCCTCTGGCGGCAGCCGTCACCGTGCGCGTCCTGGGGCAGGAGGTCGATCTGACGTGCGGCGACGCCTTCGCCTTCGACCTGAGGGTCTGGCGGTTCGACAGCACCGGGAGCTGAGCCCACCGTGGCCCTCCCGGGCCAGCCGGCCACCGGGCCATCGGGTCAGCCGGCCGCCGGGTCAGCCGGCCACCGGCTCAGCCGGTCGGGCCGGTCGGGGCCGCGGCCACCGTCCGGGCGCGCTCGGCCGAACGCAGCGCCCGCGCGCCCGGCACCAGCAGCGCCGCCAGCACCGTGACCAGGGCGAAGGAGACGGTCAACGAGGTGGCGTCGGCCAGCGCCCCGACCGCGGCCGGCGCCACCAGGCCGGAGGTGTAGGTGACGGTGGCGACGCCCGCGATCGCCTGGCTCGGCACCGGGCCGCTGCGCCCGGCGGCGGCGAAGGCCACCGGCACCACCACGGCGATCCCCACGCCCAGCAGCGCGAAGCCGACGATGCCCAGCGGCGGGGTACGGGCCAGCACCACCAGCACCCCGCCGACGGCCGCCACCAGGCCGCTCGCCCGCACCGTGCGCACCGCGCCGAACCGCCCGACCACCGCGTCGCCGGCCAACCGGGTCGCGGCCATGGCACAGGCGAACCCGGTGTAGCAGGCCGCGGCCACCCCCGGGGAGGCTCCCGCCAACTCGGTCAGGTAGACGGCGCACCAGTCCATGCTGGCGCCCTCGGCGAACACCGCGCAGAACCCGACCGCCCCGATCAGCAGGGCCGACCGCGGGGGCAGGGCGAACCGAGGCGGAGCGGCCTCCTCCGCCGGCGGCCGCACGTCGAGCACCCGGCCGCCCACCCACCAGGCCGCGGCGACCAGCAGGGCCGCGACGCCCGCCAGGTGGACGCGGGCGTCCAGCCCCGCGCTCGCCGCGGCCACCCCCACCCCGGAGGCCAGCAGGCCGCCGACGCTCCACATGCCGTGCAGCGAGGACATCACCGAGCGGCCGAGCCGTTCCTCGACGGCCACCCCGCCCGCGTTCATGGCCACGTCCGCCATGCCGGCCGACGCGCCGTAGAGCAGCAGCGCCAGGAAGAGCCAGGGCAGGCCGGGGGAGAGCGCCGGCAGGGCGAGCGCGGCACACCACAGCATCAGCAGGCCGCGCACGGCCGCCCGGCCGCCGTGGCGGTGCGTCACCCGGCTGGCCAGCGGCATGGCCAGTGAGGCGCCGAGGGCCGGGGCCACCAGTGCCAGGCCCAGCTGGCCGGCGCTGAGCGAGAGGTGGTCCTGGAGCCAGGGGATCCGGGTGGCGAAGCTGCCGGTCACCGCGCCGTGCAGGGCGAAGACCACGGTGATCGCGGCCCGGGCCCGCCGTGCCCCCGGCCAGGGCGCGGCCGCGACGCCGAGCGCCCCGTCACCGCCCACCCGGTCGTCCGGTGCCTTCGGGCCCTTCGGTCCCTCCGCTCCGTCGGATCCGCCGGATCCGCCGGATGATCCACGTGCGCGCGACATCCGCCCCGCCCTCCCCACAGCCCGAGCCGCCGACGGCGGCGCCCGTTTCCTCGGCGCCTCGACGGCGCGCCGAGAAACTATCAGGCTCCCTTCCTGATGGAAAGCTCCCGCGGGTCTGTCAGGATTCGGGCATGACCATCGTCCGCACCGCCACCCCGAGTACGGCCCGCGCCATCAACGACCGGGTGGCGCTCGACCTGCTGGTGCAGGGGCCGCTGACGGCCGCCCAGCTCAAGGCGCACACCGGGCTGTCCCGGCCGACCGTCGCCGACCTCCTCGACCGCCTGCAGCGCGCCGGCCTGGTCACCGTCGTCGGCGAGTCCGGCGACGAGCGGCGCGGCCCGAACGCCCGGCTCTACGGCATCGTCGCCGACCGGGCGCACACCGCCGCCGTGGACGTGCGCACCGAGTCCGTCTCCGTCGCCGTGGCCGACCTGACCGGCCGGACGGTGGCCGCGGCGGACCTGCCCGTCCCCCCGGGAACCCCCTCCGCCGACGCGGTCCCCCGCACCCTGACCACCCTGCGCGCCACGCTGCGCCGCGCCGGGGTGGCCGCCGTGCACACCGTGGCGGTCGGCGCCCCGGGCCTGATCGACCCGGGCAGCGGGCAGCTCAGCGCCACCGGCGCGCTGCCCGCCTGGCACACCGACCTGGTCGCGGCGCTCCGCGCCGAACTCGACGCCCCGGTGCTCCTGGAGAACGAGGTCAACCTCGCCGGCATCGCCGAGCAGCGCACCGGCGCGGCCCAGGACCGGGACACCTTCGTCCTGCTCTGGCTCGGCCACGGCATCGGGGCGGCGGTGATCCTCGACGGCAGGCTGCGCCGGGGCGCCTCCGGAGGCACCGGAGAGCTGGCCTTCCTGCCCGTGCCCGGCACCGGCCGGCTGCCCTCGCCACCGGCCTGCGACGGCGGGTTCCACGACCTGGCCGGGAGCGCCGCCGTCTGCGCGCTGGCCCGGCAGCACGGCCTGGCCCCTGGGCCGGCCCGGGACGCCGCCGCGGCCGAGGCCGTGGTGCGCCGGGCCCGCGCCGCCGGCCCGCGCGGCGCCGCCTTCCTGGACGCCCTGGCCGCCCGGATCGCGATCGGGGCCGCCGCGGTCACCTGCGTCCTCGACCCCGGCTGCGTGGTGCTCGGCGGGGAGGTGGGCCAGGCGGGCGGCCAGGACCTCGCCGACCGGGTCGCCGACCACCTCGCCCGGATCTCGCCGCTGCGCACCGAGGTGCGCTCCGGCACGGCCCAGGGCAGCTCGGTGCTGGCCGGCGCCATCCTCACCGCCACCGACGCCGCGCACCGGGACCTGTTCGGCACGCCCTGACCCACGGGGGCAGCGCGGGCGGGCCGGCGCCACCGGGGGCGGCCCGCCCGGTCAGTCGGTCGGGGCCAGCAGCTCCCCGGTGATGGCGTCCCGCACCTCGATGGCCTCCATGGGGCACGACTCGGCGGCCTCGACGACCTCCTGGTCGCCCTCCACCCGTTCGCCCACCGGCCGCGACCGGCCGCCCTCCAGCACGAACCGTCCCGGGGCCCTGCCCACGCAGATCCCCGAGCCGACACAGGCCGTCCGGTCCACCCGGACCGTCCACACGCGCTCCGTCACTGACCCTCCCCTCACCGCACGGTCCGGGGTCGCCGCCCTCGCGCGACGTCCCCGGACCTCCACGGAGCAGCAGCGTACCGAGTGGGCCGCCGTCACACCGGCGGACGGCTGCGCCGCTGCGGCGCCCGACCCACCGGCTGCTGCGGCGCCGGGTGCCGGGGCGGTGGCGGCAGCGGCCGCACCACCGGCTCGCCGGGCGAGACCACGATGGGCTCCCCGTGGTGCGCGGTGTGCAGCGGCTTGCCGGAGATCAGCCGGTAGCTGGCCTGCTCCTGCGTCACCTCCACGGCGAACCGGGTCTCCCGGTAGCACATCCGGAAGGTGATCGAGCGCAGTGCCGCCGGCAGCCGGGGCGCGAAGGTCAGCACCCCGTCGTGGTCCCGCATGCCGCCCAGCCCTGCGATGGTGGCGATCCACGATCCGGCCAGCGAGGCGATGTGCAGTCCGTTGCGCACGTTGCGGTGGATGTCGTGGAAGTCCGCCAGCGCGGTCTCGGCCAGGTAGTCGTAGGCCAGGTCCAGGTGGCCGACCTCCGCCGCGATCACCGCCTGGGTGCACGCCGACAGGGACGAGTCCCGCACGGTGCGCGCCTCGTAGTAGGCGAAGTTGCGGGCCTTCTGCTCCTCGGTGAACGCGTCCCCGCGCAGGTGCAGCGCCAGCACCAGGTCCGCCTGCTTGATCACCTGCTTGCGGTACAGGTCGAAGTATGGGTAGTTCAGCAGCAGCGGATAGCCCTCCGGAGGGGTCGCCGCGAAGTCCCACTCGGTGTGCTCGGTGAACCGCTCCGACTGGGGATGCACCCCGAGCACGTCGTCGTAGGGCACCACCATGTTGCGGGCGGCGTTCCGCCAGAACGCCACCTCGCCCTCCTCCACGCCGAGCCGCTCGGCGACCTCCGGCAGCCGCTCGCAGGCGGCGGCGGCCTGGAGCAGGTTCCGCTGCGCCATCAGGTTGGTGTAGACGTTGTTGTCCACCACCGCCGTGTACTCGTCCGGACCGGTGACCCCGTCGATCCGGAAGCCGCCGTGCGGGTCGTGGTGGCCCAGCGAGGCCCACAGCCGAGCCGTCTCGATCAGCAGCTCCGCGCCCTCGTTGCGGTCGAAGTCGGTGTCGCCGGTCGCGCCGAGGTAGCGCACGGTGGCGTCGGCGATGTCCGCCGCCACGTGGAAGGCGGCGGTCCCGGCCGGCCAGTACGCGGAGCACTCCTCGCCGTTGATCGAGCGCCACGGGAAGACCGCGCCGCGCTGGCCGAGCACCCGCGCGCGCTCGCGCGCCTTGTCCAGGGTCGAGTGCCGCCAGCGCAGGGCGTCCCGGGCCGCCTCCGGGATGGTGTAGGAGAGCACCGGGAGCACGAAGGTCTCGGTGTCCCAGAAGGCGTGCCCGTCGTAGCCGGGGCCGGTCAGGCCCTTCGCCGGGATCGCCCGGCTCTCCCCGCGGGAACCGGCCTGGAGCACGTGGTACAGCGCGAACCGCAGCGCCTGCTGCAGCTCCGGGTCGCCGTCGATCTCGATGTCGGCGGACTCCCAGAAGTCGTCCAGGTACGCGCGCTGCTCGGCCAGCAGGCCGTCCCAGCCGGTCTGCAGGGCCCCGGCCAGCGCGGCGTCCACCTGCGCCCGCAGCGCCGGGACGGAGCGCTGCCCGGACCACCCGTAGGCCAGGTACTTGGTCAGCCGCAGCCGCCCGCCGGCCGGCACGTCCACCGCGGCGGTCAGCCGGGCCAGGTCCTCCTCGACGTGCATCTCGGTGTGCAGGCCGTCGGTGGCCTCCAGCTCGTGGTCCATCGCCGCCGCCAGGCGCAGCCCGGAGCGCTTGGTGTGGTGCACCAGCACCGCCCGGTACCCCTCCGAGGCGGCGAAGTCGGCGGCCAGCGGGGCGCGCAGCGCCGCCGCCACCCGCGGGTCCTTGCTGGTGGACTCGATCGGTTCGTTGGCCAGCAGGTCCGACTGGAGCACCACCTGCAGTTCGCCGTCGACCGGTTCCACCTCGTAGCGGATGGCCGCCACCGCCCGCTGGGTGAACGACACCAGCCGCTGGGTGGTGATCCGCACCCGGCGGCCGGTGGGGGAGACCCACTCGGTGTTCCGGCTCAGCGTGCCGGACCGGAAGTCCAGCACCCGTTCGTGGTGCACGGCCGCGCCGTAGCGCATGTCCAGCGGCTCGTCGCCGACCAGCAGGCGGATGATCTTGCCGTCGGTGGCGTTCACCACCGTCTGCCCCGCCTCGGGGTAGCCGTAGCCGCTCTCGGCGTACGGCAGCGAGTGCTCCTCGTAGAAGCCGTTGAGGTAGGTTCCCGGCAGGCCGCGAGGCTCGCCCTCCTCCAGGGAGCCGCGCCAGCCCAGGTGGCCGTTGGAGAGCGCGAACGCCGACTCGGTCCGCTCCAGCGCCTCCACGTCCAGGCCGCTCCACCGCAGCTCCCACGGGGCGACCACCCAGCCGGGCTTCGTCGCGCTCACGACGCACCTCCCAACAGCTCCGCCAGATCACTGACCACCACGTCCGCGCCGTGCTCGCGCAGCTCGTCCGGCCGGCCGGTCCGGTCCACGCCGACCACCAGGCCGAACCCGCCGGCGCGCCCGGCCGCCACCCCGGAGCGGGCGTCCTCGAAGACCGCCGCCCGCTTCGGCTCGACGCCGAGCGCGTCGGCCCCGGCGAGGAAGGAGTCCGGCGCGGGTTTGCCGCGCAGCCCCTCGCGGGCGATCACCAGCCCGTCGATGCGGGCCTGGACCAGCCCGTCCAGGCCGGCGGCGGCGAGGACCGCCGCCCCGTTGGCCGAGGAGGTCACCACCGCCACGGCCAGTCCGGCGGCGCGCGCCGCCTCCAGGTAGCGCACCGAACCGGGGTAGGGCTCGACCCCGCGCCGCTCCAGGATCCGCAGCAGCAGGGCGTTCTTGCGGCCGGCGAGTCCGGCCACGGTCGGGGCGTCCGGAGGGTCGTCCGGGCGCCCCTCGGGCAGGGTGACGCCCCGCGAGGCCAGGAAGGAGCGCACGCCGTCGGCGCGGGGGCGGCCGTCCACGTACCGCGCGTAGTCCTCGTCGGTGAACGGCCGGAAGCCGTCCCCGTCCCTGGCCCGCAGGAAGGCGTCGAAGGTCTCCTTCCACGCCTCCCGGTGCAGCCGAGCCGTGCTGGTCAGCACCCCGTCCAGATCGAACAGGCAGGCCGTGATGTCGTCGGGCAGTCCGATCATTCTTCGACGCTAGCGCGTCGGCGGGACGAAATCGCGCTCCGTCCCGCCGAGGCCGCGCGGGTGTGTCGCCCGGGAGGCGTCCCCCGGGCGGGCCGTCACCCGAGCGCCTGTTCGAGGTCCGCGAGCAGGTCGTCGACGTTCTCGATGCCGACGGACAGCCGCACCAGGTCCGCCGGGACCTCGTGCGGGGTGTCGGCGGTGCTCATGTGCGTCATGCGGCGGGGATGCTCGATCAGGGACTCCACGCCGCCGAGCGACTCGGCCAGGGCGAACAGCCGGGTGCGTTCGCACATCCGCCGGGCGGCCTCCTCGCCGCCCGCCAGGCGGCAGGACACCATGCCGCCGAAGTCGCGCATCTGCTTGGCGGCCACGGCGTGCCCGGGATGCTCCGGCAGGCCGGGGTAGAGCACGGAGGCGACCGCCGGGTGGTCCGCCAGCATCCGGGCGATCCGGGCCGCGTTGGCGCAGTGCCGGTCCATCCGCACCGCCAGCGTGCGCACCCCGCGCAGGGTGAGCCAGGAGTCGAACGGGCCGGCCACCGCGCCGACCGCGTTGTGGTGGAAGGCGATCCGTTCGGCCAGCTCCTCGTCGTCGACCACCAGCGCGCCGCCGACCACGTCGGAGTGCCCGCCCAGGTACTTGGTCGTGGAGTGCACCACCGCGTCGGCACCGAGCGGCAGCGGCTGCTGGAGGTAGGGGCTGGCGAAGGTGTTGTCGACGACCAGCAGCGCCCCGGCCGCGTGGGCGACGTCCGCCAGCGCCGCGATGTCGCTGACGTTCAGCAGCGGGTTGCTGGGCGTCTCCGCCCACACCAGGCGGGTGGCCGGACCGGCCGGGCCGGCCGGCCGCAGGGCGCGGCGCACCGCGTCGGGGTCGTGCGTGTCGGCGACCGTCCAGCTCACCCCCCACCGCTCCAGCACCCGGCTGACCAGCCGGTACGTCCCGCCGTAGGCGTCGGTGGGGATGACCACGTGGTCGCCCGGCGCGCACACGGTGCGCAGCAGGCAGTCCTCCGCGGCCATGCCGGAGGAGAAGGCGAACCCCCGGCGGCCGAGCTCCAGCGCCGCCAGGGCGCTCTCCAGGGCCGTGCGGGTGGGGTTGGCGCTGCGGCTGTACTCGTAACCGCCGCGCAGCCGGCCGACGGCGTCCTGCCGGTAGGTGGAGACCTGGTAGATGGGCGGGACGACCGCGCCGGTCAGCGGGTCGGGCTCCTGCCCGGCGTGGATGGCCCGGGTCTCGAAGCCCCCGCCGGTGAGGGCTCCGGCGTCGGCGGCTGGGCCGGTGGTGTTGAGCTGCTCACGATCCATGGGGCGCAAGGCTAGTGGGGCGACGGTGGCCGCCGTCGCCCCGACACAGCCGCCACGCCGCGGCCCGGCTCAGCCGGCCCCCATCAGCCGGCGGAGCAGGTCGTAGCCCTCCGTCAGCAGGGGCTCCCGCCGCCGGCAGCCGGCGGCGGACAGGGCGACCACGGCGGCGCGGGCGTCCGGGCAGTAGGCCAGGAAGGTGGTGCAGCCCAGCGTGCCGCCGGAGTGGAAGAGCACCTGGCGGCCGTCCACGGTGCGGGAGAACCACACCAGCGCGAACTCGTCCCCGTCGCGCATCCGCAGCCGGGGCCGGCGCACGTCCTCCAGGGCGGCCGCGAGCGACGGGGGGAGGGCGGACCGGGTGGCGGCGGGCGCCCCGCCCGGCCGGCCCAGCAGGGCGTCGAGGTAGCGCAGCAGGTCGTGCCCGCTGGAGAGCAGCGCCCCCGCGCCGGCGAGCGCCGCCATCCGCCAGGGCGGCACCGGGCGGGTCCCCCGGTGGCCGGCGATCCGGTGGAGGCGCGGGCCGGCGGGCGGCGCACCCCACCCGGCGCTCGCCTCCCACCGGCCGGTGGTGACCGTGTCGGCGAGCCCCAGCGGGCCGCAGATCCGCTCGGCGACCAGGGTGCCGTAGTCCGAGTCCACCGCGTTGGCCAGCGCCTGCCCGAGCAGGCCGACGCCGTAGTTGGAGTACCGCACCAGCGAGCCGGGGCGCGGGCCGCGGCCCAGCCGCGCGGTGGCCGCGTACAGGTGCGCCAGCTGGTAGCCCCCGTACGGGCTGCCGGCGCGCAGGTCGCGCAGCGCGTACGGCAGCAGGTTCGCCGGCAGCCGGGGCAGCCCACCGGTGTGGGTGGCCAGGTGGCGGAGGGTCAGCGGGTGGTGCTCGTCGCGCCGGCGCCTCCGGGGGCGCGCCCCGGCGGGGAGATACGCGTCGACCGGATCCCGGTAGCGGACCTCGCCGCGGGCCGCCATCTCGGCGAGCAGCAGCGCGGTGAAGGTCTTGGTGAGCGAACCGAGCTCGAAGACGGTGTGCTCGTCGGGCGGCGCGGCGGCGTACGGCCCCTCGCCCGCCCGGCAGACCAGCGCCCGCTCACCGTCCCGCAGCGCCCCCCACACGGCGGCCGGGGCGGGGGGCAGCGCCCGCGCGGCGCGGTCCAGGTACTCCGTCACCAGGCCGGTGAGCGGCTCGGAGGGGGCGGCGGCCGGACGGGGCCCCGGGGGCGGCGCCGCGGGCCCGGTGTGCTCGGCCCCGGGGGCGGTCACCGTCACCGCGCGCCTCCGTTCCACCGGGCGCCGCCGCTCCGGCTGGGCACCGCGCCGCCGGGCGCCAGGGCGCGGGAGAGCGCCATGGTGGCGGCGAGGGCGGCGGCGATGGTGGGGTGGTAGTGGTTGCGCCAGGCCTCCGCCGTGTCCTCCGGGGCCGGCACCGGGCCGTGGGAGAGCAGGCCGTCGGCGCGCTGGGCCTCGGCCAGCCGCTCCCAGGCCGCGAGGTTCCACCGGGGCTCGGGCAGGCAGGCGTCGACCAGCAGCAGCTCGGCGACCAGGTCCCACTCCTCGGCCTCCAGGTAGACCTCCAGCCAGGCCGGGAGCCAGGTCCCCAGGTAGCGGACCAGCCGTTCGGGCACCGCCGCGGGCTCGGCGCCCCAGTCGGTGAGGTGGTAGACGGTGTGGGTGACGGCGTACAGGGTGAGTCCGTCCACCGCCCAGGGCGGCGGGGTCCGTCCGAGCCAGGTGCGCGCCAGCACCTCCTCGAACGGCGCGTGGCCGGGCAGGCCGAGGTGTCCCGCGGCGCGGAGCACGCCGAGTTCCCGGGTGGCCGCCTCCTCCGACCAGGCGCCCACGGCGCGCGTGCGCGCCAGCGACGCCAGCAGGGCTTCCAGCTCGGGTGCCCGGTGCCCGCCCCGGGCGAACCAGACGTAGAACTCCAGGGCCTCGGTGGAGTACGGGTAGCGGCGCTGGCGGGCCAGCAGCACCCGGCCGCGCCCGGTCTGCTCCCAGGCGAACCGCAGCAGGCGCGGGGCGACCCGGGACGCCTGGTGACCGGTGACGCCCTCCCGGCCGACCAGGTAGGCGGCCATGGCCAGTTCGCCGAGCGGCTTGAGGGTGTCCACCACCTCCATGGTCTCGGGGAGCTCGTCGGTGGGCAGCGCGAAGTGCGGCGCCGCCTCGTCGAGCCAGCGCAGGGCCCGTCCGGCCACCCGGTGGCACAGCGGGGGCAGCGTGGCCAGGGTCGTGGTCATCGCTCGTCCTCCAGCAGCAGGCGGGCCACGGAGGCGTCGACCAGCAGGCGCGGGTCGTCGCCGAGCACCTCCAGGTGGTTCACCAGGGGGCCGACGCCCACCGGCGCGGCCGGGTCCTCCCCGACCAGCGCCAGCCACCGGGCCAGCCGGGCGGCCACCCGGTAGTCGCGGCGCAGCACGGAACGGGTGACCGCGCGGGCGAGCTCCACGCGGTGGTGCCGCACCTCCTCGTGCAGCGGGCTGTCCAGGCCCGGCAGGGCGAGCGGCGCCAACTGGGCGAGGACCACCGACCAGGCGGGCCAGCCGCGTTCCAGGCCGGCGCCCGAGGGAAGCGCCTCGGGGCGGAGGTAGGCGTCGTCGGTGCCGGGGCCGGCCGCGCCGAACCAGCGCAGCAGCCGGGCCGTGGCCCAGTCGCGCCAGGCGGCCACCGGCGGGTCGCCGGGCCGGCGGGGGGCGGTGGCGGGGTAGGCCAGCAACGACTCGCGGACGAGCGCGACGTCGTCCGGCCGCGGGGCGGTCCCCCGCAGGGCGTGCGGGGCGAGCGCGTCGGGCCCGAGGACCCGGACGGCGGCCAGCGCGGCCGCCGGGTCACTGCCCAGGTGCGGGACGTCCGCCAACGCGTAGGGGTCGCCCGCGCCCCTCAGGGCGCGGGCGACCTCGGCGGACAGCGCCCGCACCGCGATCGCGCACGGGGACGCCCCCGTGTCAGCCGGGATCACGGTGCGGACCGCCCTACTTCTTGGGCTTGCCGACGGACAGCAGGAGGAGGCCGCCGCCGCCACCGCCGCCCCATCCCCCGCCGCCACCGAGCATCTCGGTCTCCAGCGGCGGGACGTCGGAGGGGTGCTCCCATTCCTCGACCATGCCGGCTACCTCCTCCAGGTACTGGGAGGGGACCGGCATGCGCGTGCGGGAGAGCTCTTCGCGCAGCTGCATACCACGCACCTACTTTCTTGCTTGATTGATCGGGGGCTGCCCGCGGAGGCGGAATCCCCAGGGACGGATTCACAATAAATAGGGCAAAACGGGCAGGCAACCGGAAGGGGTCGAGGAAGGGTGCACCATCCCGCACGCCCTGACGAGCCGTCGAGGCGCCGCCACGCCCCCCCCGACGGCCCGACGCCCGCCGCGGGGCGTCATCCCGCCCGTTCCGGGAAGGCGACCGGTATGGGAGGCGATCGAGAACCGGCGCACGGCCACGACGCCGCGCGCCACCACACACCGCGCGACCGCGCCACGGCGTACGACCCCCCGGCACCCGGCAGCGCGGGAGCCGTCGTCCTGACCCGGCTGCGCGGACTCGTCCACGAGCTGTACGCCCTGGAGCTGGCCGTCCGCCGGGACGAACCCGACGCGGTCCACCGGATGCGGGTCGCCACGCGGCGGCTGCGCAGCGCCCTGAAGACCTACCGGAAGGTCCTCGACCGCGCCGCCACCGACCCGGTGGAGGCCGAGCTGAAATGGTTGGGCGCGGTACTCGGCCGGGCGCGTGACGCCGAGGTGCTCCGCGACCGGCTCACCACGCAGCTGCGCGCCCTGCCACCCGAACTCGTGCTCGGACCGGTGCAGGCCAGGATCGTCGGCCGGTCGACGCGCGACTACCACGACGCCCACCGGCGGATCGTCCAGGCCCTGGACGGCCCCCGCCACGCCGCGCTGCGCGGCGCCCTCGACGCCGTGCTGGAGCGGCCGCCGCTGCGCCCGGCCGCGTGGCGGAAGGCGCGCCCCGTGCTGGAACGCGTGGAACGCCGGGAACGCCGGCGGGTGGCCGCCCGGCTGGAGGCCGCCTACGCCCTGGAGCCCGGCCCGGAGCGGGACGCCGCCCTGCACGAGGCCCGCAAGGCGGCCAAACGGGCCCGCTACGCCGGCGAGACCGCGCGCGGAGTGCTCGGCAAGAGCGGCCGGCGGTTCACCCGGCGGATGAAGCGGCTGCACCAGGCGCTGGGCACCCACCAGGACGCGGTGGCCAGCCGCGAGGCGCTGCGCCTGCTCGGCGTCCAGGCACACGGCGCCGGGGAGAACGCCTTCACCTACGGGCTCCTCCACCACGCGCAGACCGCCGAGGCGGAGGCGGTCGCCGCCGAGGTCCGCGGCCGCGCCAAGCACCTGCTCAGCTGAGGCGCCCGCGGACGGGGCCGCCGGACGCTCCGCGTCGACCGGCGGCCCCACGAGGGGTCAGCGCGCCCCACCGAACCAGGGGGACGCCTGCCCGCCCGGCTCCGGGCGGTTCGGCGCCGAACGGTTCGGCACCGGCGGTTCGGGCGAGCGCGGGCCGGCGCCCGGCCCGGTCGGCGGCGCCGGCTCCCGACCGAAGTCCGTCGGCTCCCGGCGCAGCTCCAGCGGGCTTCTGCCGAAGTCCACCGGATCCTGGGAGAACCGGTCCAGATCCTGGCGCAGCCGGTCGCGCACCTGGTCCGCGGTGGCCCGCGCCTCGGCGACCACGTCCCCGCGCTCGCTCACCAGGGCCGCGAAGATCGGCTCGGCGGCGGCCGGCACTCCCTGAGCCGGCCGCCCGCCACCGAACGGGCGGGCGAAGTCGTGTCCGTCGGTCATCCTGTTCCCCCACATGGTCGAAGGCTCGTCAACAAGGGCAGCGCCACCGGTGTTCCGTTCCTTCCCGCCGGGGCGGGAATCCCGAATACCGGGACGGTGTCGCACGTCCGTACGGCCGCGCCGGCGCGGGAGTCACCCTGCCCCGAAGCGGGCACGTCACACATCCAACAACCCGCCGACCGCACCGGACAGGGCGGCCCCCCACCCGCCGGACACGCCGTAGGTTGGTGCCATGAGGCTGCTGCTGATCTCCGACACCCACCTGCCCCGGCGCGCCCGGGCGCTGCCGGAGGAGGTCCTGGCCGCCGTCGACGCCGCCGACGTGGTGGTGCACGCCGGGGACTGGGTGGACCTCGCCACCTACGACCTGCTGCGGCGGCGCGCCACCCGCCTGGTCGCGGTGTACGGCAACAACGACGGCGACGACCTGCGGGCCGTCCTCCCGGAGGTGGCCCGGGTGGAACTGGAGGGCGTGCGGCTGGCCGTGGTGCACGAGACCGGGCCGGCGCGCGGCCGGGAGGAGCGCTGCGCCGCCCGCTTCCCCGACGCCGACGTGCTGGTCTTCGGACACAGCCACATCCCGTGGGACACCACGGCCGCCGGCGGCCTGCGGCTGCTCAACCCCGGCTCGCCCACCGACCGCCGCCGCCAGCCGTACGCCACCTACATGACCGCCCGGCTCGCCGGCGGCGCGCTCGCGGAGGTCCGGCTGCACCGGCTGCCGCCCCGTCATCCCGCCTGACCTCCCCGCCCCCGACGCGCCGAAGCCCCCGCTCCCGGCGCGGCCGGGACGCCGCCCGCCGCAGCCGCACCCGCGGTCGGGGCCTGCGGGGTGTCGTCGCCGCAGGCCAGGCGCAACCACTGCGCCCGGGACCGGGCGTAACGGGGCGACAGGTCCACCACCCGCACCTCGGCGCACACGCCCGCCAGCAGACGGGCCGCCCGTTCGGCGTCCTGGCGGGGATCCCCGCCCACCCCCACGTTGGTCCGGCCGTCCGTCAGCACCACCGCCTCCACCTGGGCCGGCTCGTAGCGCCGGGCCACCGTGCCGGCCAGCAGCAGAGCCGAGGCGAGCGGTGTGCCGCCACCGGCCGGCAGGGCACGCAGCGCCGACCGCGCCCGGCTGGTGCTGCGGGTCGGCGGCAGCCCCAGCACCGCCTTCGACCCCCGCGCCACCACCACGGCCACGGTGGAGCGCTCCCGGTAGGCGTCGTCCAGCACGGCCAGCGCGATCCCCTTGGCCCGGCGGATCGCCCCCCGGGCCATCGAGCCGGAGGCGTCGACCACCACCACGACCACCCGGCCGCCGCGCCGGCGGCGCAGCCGCCCCCGCAGGTCCTCCGGGTGGATCCGCATCCCCGTCCCCGGGCGGTCCCCGCCGGCCCGGACGCGCTGCCACGGGGCGGCGGCCCGCAGCGTCGGCACCACGGCGACGTGCCCGCCGGCCCGCTCCACCGGGACCACCCGGCGCGGGCGCCCGCGCAGCGGATGCTCCTGCGGCGCGCCCCGGCGCCCGTCCAGGCCGCCGCGCACCGGGCGGGCCCGCCGCCACGGGGCGCGCGGCCCGCGGGGCGGCGCGGGCTCCGCCGCGGCTTCCTCGGCGGGCCGCTGCTCCACCGGCTCCCCGGGCGCCTCGCGGCCCTCCCCGGGGGCCGCGCCGCCGTCGGCCGGCGGCCGATCGGCGGACGGCCCCGCCGGCCGCGGGGAGTCGTCGCGGGGGCCGGGCTCCGGGGGCTCCCGCGGCTCCGGCGGCTCGCCGGCCTCCGGCGGGACCGGACCGGGCGGCGCCGGCGCCTCGGCGGCGCCCGCGGCGCGCGGCCGGCACACCAGCCGCTCCACCGCGTCCAGCGGGTCGTGCCGGCCGGTCCGGGCCACCGCCAGGGCCAGCCGTGCCGCGGTCACGTCGAGGTGGTGGCCGCTCAGGCCGTGACGGGCGAGCAGCTCCACCACCCGCTCCGCCAGCCCCTCACCGGTGCCGTCCCCGAAGCCGCCCCCGTGGCCGCCCCCGTGGCCGTCCCCGTGGCCGTCAACGTCGCTGTCGCCGTCGCCGCCGACCAGGCCGAGCGGCGTCCCCGGGGCCGCCCCCTCGCCCGCCCGCGCCCACCGCCCCAGCACCTCCGGGGCGGCCTCGGTCAGCTCCAGCACGGCGCACCGCTCGGCGAGCGCCGCCGGCGCCTCCGCGAGCGTCGGCGCCTGGGCCAGCAGGCGGCCGGCCGTGGCAGCGGCGGCTGCCCGCGCCGGGTCCAGCAGGTGCGCGGCCGGCAGCAGCAGCGCGGAGCGCCGGGCCCGGCCGAGCAGCCCCGGCCGCACCGCGCCGCGCCGGCCGCCCAGCGCGGCCCACGGATCCGGGGCGTCGTACAGCGCGGCCAGGTCGGTGCCGGTGCCGAGGACGGGCGGCGGGGCGCCGTCGGGCCCCGCGCGCAGCACCGCGGTGATCTCGGCCCAGGCACGTTCGCGCAGCCAGGAGTCGCCGACCAGCAGCAGCCCGAAGTCGCCCCCGGCCAGCCAGCCACGCACCGCCGCCCGGGCGGCGGACGCCGCCGCGTCACCCTCCCGGGCGGCCGGTCGGACGGCGGGGGACGGCGCGCCGAGCGCCCGCTCGGCGCGGCTCACGAGTCGGCCGCCACGCTCGCCGCCACGCACTCGCGCAGCCGCTCGTCCACGGTCGCCGGATCGTCGAACGGCTCCCGGGGCACCCGGTGGCGCAGCGCCGGCAGGGCGACCGCCGCCAGGTCCGACCGCTCCACGCGGGCCGCGCCGCGCAGCGCCGCGTTCGCCCGGGCGGCCCTGGCCAGCACCAGCTCGGCGCGGTGGCCGACCGCGCCGCCGGCCACGCACAGGTCCACGGCCGTCTCCAGGACCTCCTCGGTCAGCTCGACGGCCTCCAGCCGCTCCCGGGCGGCCCGCAGCTCCCGCCCGAGCGCCGCCTCGGAGTCCGCGTGGCGCGCCACGAAGCCGGCCGGATCGGCGTCGAACGCCAGCCGGGCGCGGACGATCCGGGTGCGCAGGGCACGGTCGGTGATCGTGGTGACGTGCGTGGACAGCCCGAAGCGGTCCTCCAGCTGCGGCCGGAGGTCGCCCTCCTCCGGGTTGCCGGAGCCGACCAGGACGAACCGCGCGGGGTGCGAGTGGCTGACGCCGTCCCGTTCGACGTGGTTGACCCCGCCGGCCGCGACGTCGAGCAGCAGGTCGACCAGGTAGTCGTCGAGCAGGTTCACCTCGTCGATGTAGAGGAAGCCGCGGTGGGCGTCGGCCAGCAGGCCCGGCGCGAACCGGCGCTCGCCACCGACCAGGGCGGCCTCGATGTCCAGCGAGCCGACCACCCGGTCCTCCGTGGCGCCCAGCGGCAGGTCGACCACCGGCGCCGGGATGCCGGCGCGCTCCAGCAGCGCGCCGAGCGCGCGCACCGTGGTGGACTTGCCGGTGCCCCGGTCGCCCAGCGCCAGCACGCCGCCGATGCCGGCGTCCACCGCGTTCAGCAGCAGCGCCCGCTTCAGCTCGGCCTGCCCGAGCACCGCCGTGAACGGGAAGACCGGCGCGGCCGACGGGGCGGTGTCGACCGGTTCGGTGGGGGACGGCACGGTGGTGCTGCCGGCGTTCATGGGGTGTCCTCGTGGGTCGGCCACGCGGGGCCCGCGTGGTGGGTGCGGTGAGCGGTGGGGTGGTCGGCCGGTGCCGGCGGCGGTGCGGCCGCCCGGCCGAGGGCGGGCGGCCTCATCCGACGCCCTCCACCAGGTCGTCGAGCCGGTCGGCGAGGTCGTCGAGGCGTGCCGAGTCCTCGGCGTCGGGCTCCCACAGCCCGCGCTCGCGCGCCTCCACCAGCCGGTCCGCGAAGCGCTTGACGGCGGCCGGGTTCAGCTTGGCCATCCGCTCCCGCAGGGCGTCGTCGAAGAGGAAGGTGTGCGCGGCCCGGGTGAACACCCACCCCTCGACGGCCCCCGTGGTGGCCTGCATGCCGAAGGTGTTCTCCAGCCGCGTGGTGACGTTGTGCACGCCCTGGTAGCCGTGGGCCAGCTGCGCCTCGTACCAGCGGGGGTTGAGCAGGCGGGTCCGCGCCTCCAGGGCCATCGCCGCGTCCAGGTCGCGCACGGTGGGCCGGGCCGCGTGGGAGTCGGCGACCAGGGCGCGCGGGCGGGCCCCGGAGGCGGCGGCCACGGCGGCGGTGACGCCGCCCAGGTACTCGTAGTAGTGGTCGACGTCGGCCAGCGAGGTCTCCGCCGAGTCGATGTTCTGGAACGTGACGGTCGCCGTGGCCAGCGTGGACCGCAGCAGCCGCTGGCCCGGGCGGCCGGCGACGCCGCGCCCCCAGGCGTGCCCCATCCGGCGCAGGTAGACCTCGCCGAGGTCGGCCTCCTCGTCCCAGGCCGAGGCGTCCACCACGTGGTTGACCCCGGAGCCGTACTGGCCGGGCGCCGCCGACCAGATCCGGGTGGCCGCCTCCTCGACGCCGATGCCGAGTTCGGCGGCCTGCCGCAGGGCGTGCGCGCGCACCGGGTTGACCTCGGCCGGCTCCTCCTCCAGGAGCGCGACCGCCTTCACGGCCTGGTCGATCAGCTCGATCGTGGTGGGGAAGAGGTCGCGGAAGACGCCGGAGAGCGTGCAGACCACGTCCACCCGGGGCCGGCCGAGCTCCTCGGCCGGGAGGATCCGGAAGCGCGAGACCCGTCCGGAGGGCTCGGCCACCGGTTCCACCCCGAGCAGGGCGAGGACCTGGGCGACGCCCTCGCCGCCGTTCTTGACGTTGTCCACGCCCCACAGCACCAACGCCACGGTCTCCGGCCACCGGCCCTCGGCCTCGCGGGCGCGTTCCAGCAGGGCCTCGGCGGTGCGCCGGCCGCGCCGCCAGGCGGCCGGGCCGGGGACCCGCTGCGGGTCCAGGGCGTGCGTGTTGCGGCCGGTGGGCAGAGCGTCCAGGTGCCGGGAGGGCTCTCCGCCGGGCGCCGGGCGCAGGTAGCGGCCCTCCAGGGCGCGCAGCCAGGCGGTGGTCTCCTCGTCGGCGGCCAGTCGGTCGCGCATCTCGCCGAGGAACCGCGCCCACCCCTGGGCCACGGCGGCCGGAACCGGCAGCGCTGGCAGCGGCCCCGGCCCGTCGGCGTCCGGAGCGGCGGCGTCCGAGGTGGCGGGCGGGGTGGTCTCGGCGGGCCGGGCGACGTCCGCGGGCGGGCCGGGCTCGGCCGGGGTGAGCACGGCGTCCACCACCGCGTCGAGGAGCCGTTCGACCTCGGTGCGGCCCGGGTCCTCCGGGGGCAGCTCCTCCAGCGGCGTCCCGCCGGTCAGCTCCCGCTCCAGCGCCTCGGTGAGCGAGGGCAGGTCGCGGTCCGGGCGCGCGTGGTCGCAGGCCGCCCGCAGCGTGACCCGGGCGGCGGCGCCGTGGACGCCGGAGCCGAGCCGGTGCAGGCCGACCGGGATCAGCGTCCGGCGCACCTCGTCGGTGGCGCGGCCGACCGCGCCCAGCCAGCCGGCCGGGTCCTGGTGCTCCGACGGGCCCTCCACCCGCAGGTCCGCCCGCTCGACCAGGGCGCGCACCGAGTCCAGCCGGGCCGCGTCCACGTCTCCCGCGGCCAGCGCCTGGCGGGCCCGGCGCACCTCGTCGTCGAGGTCGGCGAGGGCGCCGTACAGGCCGGCCCGGTCCAGCGGCGGCGTGAGGTGGCTGATCAGCGTCGCGGCCGAGCGCCGCTTGGCGATGGTGCCCTCGGAGGGGTTGTTGACGCAGTAGAGGTAGAAGTGCGGCACGTCGCCGACCAGCAGCGACGGCCAGTCCTCGGGGTCCAGGCCGACCTGTTTGCCGGGCATGAACTCCAGCGCGCCGTGGGTGCCGAAGTGCACCAGGGCGTGCGGGTCGAAGCGTTCGCGGATCCAGGTGTAGAACGCGGTGAAGCTGTGGCTGGGGGAGGCGTCCGGCGTGAACAGCAGCCCCATCGGGTCGCCCTCGTAGCCGGAGGACGGCTGCACGCCGACGAAGACGTTGCCCAGCCGCACGCCGCGGATGTCCACCGACACGCCGTCGGAGTCCAGCTCGCCCGGCGGGCGCCCCCAGAACCGGGCCACCCGGTCGGTGGTCGCCCGGCCGGCGTCGCGGACGTACTCGGCCGCCCGGTAGCGCTCGTGCACCCGGGTGGTGGTGCGCTCGCCGCCGCCGTCCGCGTGCACCACCCGCTCCAGCAGGTCCTCCGGGGTGGCCGGCACGTCCACCGTGTAGCCGGCCTCGCGCATCCGGCGCAGCACGTGGTGCAGGGACGCCCACACGTCCAGGTGGGCGGCGGAGCCCACCGAGCCCTGGTCGGGCGGGTAGCCGAAGAGCACCACGGCGACGCGCTTGTCCGCGTTGGCGGCGCGGCGCAGCGTGACGGTGCGGCGGGCCAGCCGGGCGACGCGCTCGACGTTCGCCGCCACCGGGAGCATCGCGTCGCTGGCGGCGTCGCGTCCGGCGAGGACCAGCGGCGCCACGCCGCCCTCCAGCTCGGGGATGGCGACCTGCATCGCCACCTGGGCCGGGGTCAGGCCGGCCGGCGCGGCCCGCCAGGCGTCGATGGTCTGCAGGAAGAGCGGCACCGGCGCCAGGTGCGGGGTGTCCCGCCGGCTGAGCAGCTCGACGTCGGCCTCGGTGTTCGGCCGGCCGTGGGAGCCGGTGAGGGTGAAGCCGGTGGCGTTGATCCACAGCTCGACCCCGGGCAGGGCGGCCACCTCGGCGTGCTCGCCGAGGGAGTCCAGGGTGCCCAGCCAGCCGACCACCTCCAGCCCCTCGCCTTCCAGGCGCCGCACCAGCTCCCGCAGGTGCGCGTCGTTCCCGGAGGTGACCTGGGCGGGGAAGACGGTGAGCAGCACGCGGGGGGCTGCCCCGTCGGGGCTCGGTCCCCTCCCGGTCCGCTCCTCGGCCCGGGCGGCGGCCCGGGCGGAGTCGAAGGCGGCCCAGGTGGCGTGCACGCCCACCGCCGGGTGCCAGAAGCCGCCGCGCGGCAGCGGCTGGGCCCGGCCCGGGTCCGGGGTGCCGTCCGGGCGCAGGACGTGCCGCAGCACCCGCAGGGCGTGCGCCGCGTTGTGCGGGGACAGGTGGTGGAACGCCTCGACCACGTGCGCCAGGTGGCGCAGGTCGCCGGCCTCTGGGGGCAGCGCGCCGGCGAGCCGCCCCAGTGCCTGGAGCACCGGCACGGGGCGTGGGGGCACGGGCCGGCCGGTCCTCGCGGCGGCGCCCGCGGCCGCGGCCAGCGCGCCGCGGGAACGCGGTGCGGCGGCGTCGAAGTCGCCGAGGCGGGCCGCGCCGAGCAGTTCGGTGGAGTTCGGCGGCACCGGCACGAGCTGGAGGGTGGGGCGCGCCTCGACCTCGGCGCGCAGCCGGGCGGCGTCGGCGGGGTCGTGCAGGCCGTGCACCATCAGGACGTCGGCGTCCTGGAGGGCTCGGGCCAGCCGTCGCGGGCCGTCCGGTTCACCGAGCACGGAGCGGCCCAGCGGGGTCCACTCCAGGGCCGCGTCACCGAGCAGTTCGACCCCCTGGCGCAGGGCCAGGGCGCTGTGCGACTCGAATCCCACGGTGACCAGCCGCAGCGGGCCGGTCGCCGGCGGCGGAGTGGTCGGTGGGTCGTCCGGCGCGGCCATGCGGGCGTTCTCCTCCAGTCGGTCGGCCGCGTGGGCTCCGTCCGCGGCGTGCCGTCACGCGCGGCGGGCCGCCTCAGCAGGCGCGTCCCCGCCGGGCGCGTCACCACAAGAATGTAGTCGCGCGCCCGCGCGGCGGTTCGCCGGGGGCGGGAACGGCCGGAGCCGGGGGACGGGCGCCTGCCCGTCCACCCGGCTCCGGCCGGCCGCCGCCGCGCGGCCGGGGGTCAGTCCCTGCCGGCGGGCTGCGGAACCGGCCGGGTGGCCTCCGGGCCGCCCGGGGCGTCCGCGGTGGTGGGGGCGTCCTTGGCCGCCCCGGCCGGGGTGGGGGCGTCCTCGGGTTCGGCGCCCTCGGGGGTCGGCGCGCCGGTGGTCAGCGGCACCTCCCGGAGGAAGAAGCCCAGCACCATGGCGACCAGGAACAGCGGCGCCATCCACAGGAACAGCGGGGTCAGCGACTCGACGTAGGAGAGCACCACGCCGTCGCGGACCTCCGTGGGCAGCGAGCGGACCAGTTCGGGGGTCAGCGAGCTGCTGGACGGCAGCTCGGCGCCGGCCGCCCCGCTGGGCAGGACCTCGGTGAGCCGGTCGGTGAGCCGACCGCTGAAGACCGCGCCCAGGACGGACACGCCGACCGTGACGCCGATCTCCCGGAAGAAGCTGTTCGCCGAGGTGGCGGTGCCGATCTCGCGCGGGTGCACGGCGTTCTGCACGGCCACGATGATGGTCTGGAAGAACAGGCCGATGCCGCCGCCCATGATGCCGACGGACAGGCAGACCACCCACAGCGGGCTGTCGACGTCCGCGGTCGACAGCAGCACCAGGCCGCCGGCCGTGACGGCGCTGCCCACGATCGGCAGCGCCTTGTAGCGGCCGGTGCGGGTGGTGTACTGGCCGGAGGCGGTACCGAAGACGAGCATGCCGGCGACCATGGGGAGCAGCAGCAGCCCGGACTCGGTGGAGCTGACGGAGTAGACCATCTGCAGGTAGGTCGGCACGTATCCGATGGCGCTGAACATGCCCGCGCCGATGAACAGGCCGAGCACGGTGCAGACGGTGAACACGCTGTTGCGGAACAGCCGCATCGGGATCAGCGGCTCGGCCGCGCGCAGCTCGACGAGCACGAAGAGCGCGCTGAGCAGCGCGGTGGCGGCGAGCAGGCCGAGGATGGTCGGCGAGCCCCAGGCGTACTCGGTGCCGCCCCAGCTGGTGGCGAGGACCAGGCAGGTCACCGCCGCCGCCATCAGCGCGATGCCCAGGTAGTCGATCGGCGCGGTGTTGCGCCGCTTGGGCAGGTGGATGGTGATCGCGGCGACCGCGAAGGCCAGCAGGCCGAGCGGGAGGTTGATCCAGAACACCCACCGCCAGCCGATGTTGTCGGTGAGCCAGCCGCCGAGCAGCGGTCCGACGATGGCGGACAGGCCGAAGACGGCTCCCATCGGCGCCATGTACTTGGCGCGGTCCCGCGGCGGCACGACGTCGGCGATGATCGTCTGGGACATGATCATCAGTCCGGCGCCGCCCAGGCCCTGGATGAAGCGGAAGACGATCAGCTCGATGATGCCCGGGGAGATGCCGCACAGGGCCGAACCGCCGACGAACAGGGCGATGGCGACCAGGAACAGGGTCTTCCGGCCTATGAGGTCGCCGATCTTGCCGTACACCGGCATGCCGATGCTCAGCGCGAGGGTGTACGCGGTGATCACCCAGGCCATCTGCTCCAGGCCGTCGAGCTCGCCGACGATGGTGGGCAGCGCCGTGGAGACGATGGTCTGGTCCAGGGAGGCCAGCAGCATCACCAGCAGCAGCGAGGTGAAGATCCAGCCGATGCGCGGGGCGGGCGTGGACGCGTCACCGTCCGTGGACGGTGCGTCCGCCACGGCAGGGGTGGACGAGGTCATGGGTGGAGCCTCCGGGACGGGAGTGTCGAGACGGCCAGAACCGCCCGTGACGGCGCTGTCCGGGCGGTACGCAGAGGTGGAGAGCGGAGATGGGGGAGAGGGATGGGGAGTGCCGGCGACCCGAACCGGTCGTGCTGGGCCACGCCCTCGGATTCGCGCGGATCAGGCGCGGTGGCCGGCGGTGCTCCCGCGGAGCCGTCCCGTCAGCATGTCCTTCCCCCCGCTTGCCGCTCGTCGTTCGTCACACAGTATGCCCTGCTCGATGGCTGATGTACAAATTTGAGCAGACTTCCATTCGGTCAAATGTTCGATGGCCGGAAGGTGTGTGGACACCGGCCGAGGACACCACTCGGCGCCCCCGTTCGGCAACCGGAATATCGCGTGCTCAGCCCTGGGCGGAGCCCTCCGCCTCGGCCAGGGCGGCCGCGAACGCCCGGTACGCCTCCTCGCCGAAGAGCACGAAGCGGACCTCGGACACCTCGGTGGGGGTGGCGCGCACGGTGGCCAGCGCGATCCGTGCGGCATCGTCCATCGGCCAGCCGTACACCCCGGTCGAGACGGCCGGGAAGGCCACCGTGCGCGCTCCCAGCTCGTCCGCCACCCGTAGCGAGGAGCGGTAGCAGTCGGCCAGCTCGCCGGAGCGGTCCCGGGAGACGGAGTAGACCGGCCCGACCGTGTGGATCACCCACCGGGCCGGGAGCCGACCCGCCGTCGTGGCCACCGCCTGACCGGTCGGCAGCCCCTTGCCGTAGTCCCCGGCCCGCAGCCGGCGGCACTCCGCCAGGATCTCCGGGCCGCCCCGGCGGTGGATCGCCCCGTCCACGCCCCCGCCGCCCAGGAGGGAGGAGTTCGCGGCGTTCACCACCGCGTCGACGTGCTGCTCGGTGATGTCCCCCCGTGTCAGGGTGATCCTGGTCATCTTCCCCACCCGCTCCTCGCCTTCCGCGCGACGCCTCCGACGCCGTCGCCCCGATCATCCACCCCGCCACCGACAGCCGCCCGTTCCCGCGCGACCGGGCGCTCACGGACGGTGGTCAGGGGCGGTAGCGGTCGGCCAGCACCGGTCCGCTCGCCCCGCGGATGCGGGCCTCGCTCTGCTCCAGCTCCGTGAGCGTCACCGTCTCGTCCAACCCGGGCACGCACACCACCTCGCCGCTGTCCAGGGCGGCCAGCGAGGCGGTCACCACGTCGGCCGGGTCCATGCCGCGCGGGCCCGCGCGGTACGCCGCCGTCCCCGGCCGGCCGACCGGCACGCCCTGGACCCGGTGGAAGTCCGTGGCCGTCAGCCCCGGGCAGCACACCTGGAGCGCGACCCCGCTGCCCGCCAGCTCCGCCGCCAGCGTGCGGGTCAGCGCCACCAGGTACGACTTGGTCCCCACGTAGGCGGCGCGGTGCGGCAGCGGATCGGGCGGCACCGCCGAGGAGAAGGCCAGCAGCGAGGCCACGTTGATCACCGCGCCCCGCCGCCTGGCCACCATGCCGGGCACGGCCGCCCGGGCCAGCAGCGTCGGCGCCAGCGCGTTGACCACCAGGACCTGCTCCAGCACCAGCGGCGAGACCTCGGTGAACGGCCCGTACCCGTTGATCCCGGCGTTGTTCACCAGCAGCTCCACGTCCTCCGCGCCGGCCCGCTCGGCCACCGCGGCGACGCCCGCGCGGTCGGACAGGTCGGCCGGCAGGACCTCCACCGTGACCGAGGCGCGCTCGCGCACCCGCCCGGCCACCTCCCGCAGCCGCCCGGCGTCCCGGGCCACCAGCACCAGGTCGTGGCCCCGCCCGGCGAGCCGGTCCGCGTACACCTCCCCGATGCCACCGGACGCGCCGGTGACCAGCGCCGTGCTGACCCGGGCCCCCTGGTCCGCCATGACCGTCACCTCCGACCTCTCCTCGGCTGCCACCCCTCCCCGAGCTCGCGGTTGCCACCCGAACCGCGACCCAAGCGGCCCCGGCCGGCCGAGTGTGCTCAGGCCCGCCGAGCGAACGGCGCCGGTTCAACGAAGTTGACCCGCCGCACGGCCACCCGCGCCGCCCCGGCCCGTCCCGCCGCCCCGGCGGGGCCCGCCCGGGCGAGGGGCCGACGCCCCCGCGCACACCCCCAGCGCCACCAGCACCCCGCCCACCACCTGGGCCGGGCCCAGCGTCCCGGTCCCCACCAGCGGCGCCGCGAGCACCGCCGAGACCGGGATCAGCCCGGAGAACAGGCCCGCGCGCTCCGCCCCGATCCGCTGCACGCCCGCGTACCAGAACACGAAACCCACCACCGTGACCACCACCGCCTGCCAGGCCAGGGCCGCCGTCTCCACCCCGGTCGGCAGCCGCAGCACCGCCGCCCCGTCCACCAGCACCCCCAGCACGGCGGCCTCGGCCGCCGCCAGCCAGCAGGCCAGCGCCGACAGCCGCAACGGCCCCAGCGGCGGCAGCAGCGGCACGGCGACCAGCGCGAACGCCACCTCGCCGGCCAGCGCGAGCAGCGAGTACCCGAAACCCGCCGCGTCGGTCCGCCCGAACCCCTGCACGACCGCCGCCCCGGCCACCACCAGCGCCGCCGCCCCGACCAGCCGCGGCGAGGGCCGCCGCCGCTCCAGCAACGGCGCCACCACGGCGATCACCAGCGGGGCGCAGCCCACCACCACCCCCGGCACCGCCGGCTCCGCCGTCCGCTCCGCCGCGAGGATCGCCACGTTGAACCCCACCATCCCGGTGGCCGCCAGCAGCGCCAGCCGGAGCCAGCGGCGCGCCCCCAGCCGGACCCGCGGCACCCGTCCCGGGCCGGCGCGCCGCACCAGCAGGCTGAGCAGCACCGCCGCCACCGCGTACCGCACCGCCTGCCCGCCCAGGTACGGATAGTGCGCCAGGAGGCTGTTGGCGACGAACGACAGGCCGACGATCAAGGTGGCGGTGGCCGCCAGCACCGTGCCGGGCAGCCGGAGCGGCCCCCGGGGCCGGGCACCGGCGGAGCGCGGAGCGGGCGGGGGCGTCTGGGACGGAAGCGTCTGCGAGTGCGTCACCGGGCCGACGCTAGGCGGCGCGGTGGCCCCCTTTAAGGTCCATTCCCATGGACGTTTCGTGGACCACCGCGGCCTGGGAGCTGCTCCTGCCGGTGGGCGCCGCCCCCGCGCGGGGCCGGGGCAGGCTGCTGCGCGCCGCGCTGCGCGAGGCCGTGCGCGGCGGCAGCCTGCCGCCCGGCACCCGGATGCCGTCCAGCCGCGACCTCGCCCGCGACCTCGGCGTCTCCCGCGGGCTGGTGACCGAGGCGTACGCCCAGCTGCACGCCGAGGGATACCTGGTCAGCCGCCAGGGCGCCGGCACCTGGGTGGCCACCCCACGCGTCCGCCCCCGCCCCCACCCGGGCGAGACGCCCGCCGGGCCCCCGCCCACCACCGGCCCGCCCCCCGTGGACCTGCGGCCCGGCCTGCCGGACCTGCGGCTGTTCCCCCGCACGGCGTGGGCCGCCGCGCAGCGACGCGTCCTGGACCGGCTGGTCCACCAGCACCTCGGCTATCCCGACCCGCGTGGCCTGCCCGAACTCCGCGCGGCCCTCGCCGACCTCCTCGTCCGGCGCCGCGGAGTCGCGGTGCGCCCCGACGACCTCGTGGTCTGCTCGGGCGTCGCCCAGGCCCTGGCCCTGCTCGCGAGGGTGCTGCGCGACCGCGGCCACCGCGCCGTCGCCGTCGAGGACCCCGGCAGCCCACCCGAACACGGCCTGCTCGCCCTGGCCGGACTGCGCACGGTGCCCGTGCCGGTGCACCACGACGGCATCGACGTCGCGGCGCTCGCCGCGGGCCCGGCCCGCGTCGCCGTGGTCACCCCCGCCCACCAGTTCCCCACCGGCATCGCCTACCCGCCGCCCGCCCGCGCCGCCCTGCTGGACTGGGCGCGGGCCCGCGCCGGGCTGGTCGTGGAGGACGACTACGACGGCGACTTCCGCTACGACCGGGAACCCGTCGGCGCCCTCCAGGGACTGGACCCGGAGCACGTGGCCTACACCGGCTCGGTGAGCAAGTCGCTGGCCCCCGGGCTGCGCCTGGGCTGGCTGGTCGCCCCACCGGACCTGCGGGAGGAGGTCGTCGCCGTCAAACGGCTGACCGACCTCGGCAACCCCGTGCCGGACCAGGCTGCCCTCGCCGACCTGATCCGCGGCGGCGGCTACGACCGCCACCTGCGGCGCTGCCAGCGCGCCTACCGGCAGCGCCGCGACGTCCTGGTGGCGGCGCTGGAGCGGCACTTCCCCGACGCGCGGGTCAGCGGGGTCGCCGCCGGACTGCACGCGGTGGTGGAGTTCCCGGGCGGCCCCACCCGCCGCGCCGCGATGCTGGACGGCGCGGCCCGCTCCGGCGTCCGGCTGCACCCGCTGGCCGACTACCGGCACGCCGGCGCCCCACCGCCCGGTGACGACGGGCCGTGGCGGGTCGTGCTGGGCTACGCCCACCTGACCCCTGGGGAGATCGAACGCGCCGTGCGGCGGCTGGCCCACGGTGTCCTGGCCGGCCGCCCGTCCGCCGCCCGCCGCTGACGCCAAGACCACTGCCATGCCGTGCACATGACGGACGGTCACGACACGGTCTCTATGCGGATCCCTGCGGGTGAATCGCGGCACGCGGCCACGCGCGTGGCGATAATCTGCGCGCCAATGCCGTCCATCACGCCCTTGCCGGGGACCTGCGCCCCCGACGCCGTCGACGCCTGGCACGCCACCGTCGTCCGCGCACACCGCCACGACCTGCCGGGCGTCCCGGAGCCGCACCGCGCGGAGACCGCCGCCCGGATGCGGGTTCCGGCACCGCGCAGCGAACAGGTGCTGCTGCGGTCGGCCGCGCCGGCCTTCGCCGGCGTGGCCGCCGTCCGGCTGTTCACCGACCCGGCGAACCGGGAGGTAGCCCGGCTGTGCCGGCTCACCGTGGACCCCGAGCACCGCCGCCGCGGCCACGGCGTCGCCCTGCTGGCCGCCGTCCGCGCCACCTGCGAGGCAGCAGGCCGGCGCACCGTGACCGCGCTGGTCGACGCCGACGGCCCGGGGGCCGCGTTCGGCCGCGCACACGGCTTCCACCTCGCGCTGCCGCTCACCGGATACGTCCTGGACCTCCCCGACGTGGTCCCGCCGGCCGACGCGGCCGCGCCCGGAGCCGGCCCCGACCAGGCCGCCGAGCTGCCCCCCGGACACACCCTCACCACCTGGGACGGGCCGGTGCCGCCCCGGCACGCGGCGGCCTTCGCCGAGGTCCGGCGGGCCATGGCGCAGGCACCCACCGGCCGGCGGGCCGAGCGCCCACCGGACTGGGACGTCGCCGCGGTGCGGGAGCTGGCCACCGTCTGCCGCCGCCGCGGCCAGTCGCTGCGCACCGTGGCCATCATCGCCCCGGACGGCGCGGTGGCCGCCTACACCGAGGTCGTCCTGCCCACCTCCGACGCGCCCCGCGCCCGGCAGTCCGACACCGGCGTCGCCCCGGCCCACCGCGGGCGCGGCCTCGGCCGCGCCGTCCAGTGGCACATGGTCCGCCTGCTGCGCGCCCACCACCCGGAGCTGCGGCAGCTGGTCGCCGTGGTGGCGGACGAGAACGCCCCGGCCCGAGCGGTGGCCGCGGCGCTCGGCTACCGCGTCGAGCGCCGCCTCGGACTCTTCGAGGCCCGGGTCGAGGACCTGCCCGCCGCACCGGGAACGGCGGGCCGCGCCGGCTAGACACAGGGGCGGGCCGTGCGGCCCGCGCGCGGACGGCGGCCCGCCCCGGCGCGCCCCGGTTCGCCCGTCCGACGGGTCACCAGGCTCCCCGTTCCCCCGTACGGCCGCGCAGCTGTGGCAGGGGGCCGGTGGCCTGGACAGCATCGGCGGTGGGCCGCGCGATCCACCGTGCCCCGCGGGGGAAGCGCCCGCACCGGTGGTCACCCGGACCCTGGAGTCGATGTGAAGCCTCTACGCCCCTGCCCGACCGTCACCGTGCTCGCCGCGGCGGCCGTCCTGATGAGCGCCACCGGCCCGTCGGCGGTCGCCGCCGCGAGCACCCCGCCGCGCGAGCCGGCGACCCGTGCCGCCTCAGCCACCGCCGGAGTCAACGAGCAGGACCGCACCTTCCTGATGTCCGCCCACCAGAGCAACCTGGCGGAGATCGCCGCCGCCAACAGCGCCCTGGCCCGCTCCGCGAACCCGGCGCTCCTCGACATCGCGCGGACGCTGCTGGACGACCACACCGCGATGGACGCGGAGGTGGTCCAGACGGCCGGCGAACTAGGCGTCGCCCTGCCCGACGCGCCCACCCCCGAGCAGCAGGAGACCCTGCGCGAGGTGGAGTCGCACACCGGTGAGGCCTACGACCAGGCGTGGACGGCCGCGATGATCACCGCCCACGAGAACGCCCTCGCCCTGCGCCGCACCGAGATCGCCGAGGGCAGCGCCCCGATGGTCATCGACCTGGCCAGCGGCAGCATGCCCATCGTGGAGACCCACCTGGCGATGCTGCGCGACCTGGCCGGCGGTCAGGTGCCGGCCGAGGTCCCGGCCGGCTACGGGACCGGCGACGCCGGCGGGGACGCCGTCACCACGGGCACCGGCCACCCCAGCCCGGCCGCCGCCCTGGTGGCGCTCGGCCTGGCCGTCGGCAGCGGCTGCGCCGTCCTGCTGCGCCGGCGCTACGCGACCCCGCTGGACGCGGGCGCGGGCCGTCCGCGACCGACCGGTGGTGACCGCGAGCGGTGATCCGGCGGACCACGGCCGCCGGGCGCACGGCAGCCCTGGCCGGCCTCGGCCTGGCGCTGGTGGCGCCGCAGGCCTTCGGCGGCGCGCCGACCGCGCCCCCGGAGCCGGGGACGCCCACCGGTGCGCCGGCCCCCCTCACCGGTGCGGCGGGCACGGCGCCCGCCGCACCGGTGCCCCAGGGCGGCTGGGCGTCGCTGTGGGCGCCACCCCCGCCGGCCGCGCCGGCGCCCGCCGTCCCGGTCCGGGTGGCGGTCCCGGGGGTGGTGGCGCCGGCCGCGGTGCGGCCGGTGGCCGTCGGGCCGGGCGGGGCGATGGAGGTGCCGGCGCGGGAGTCCACCGTGGGGTGGTGGGCCCTCGGCGCCGCCCCCGGCGCGGACCGGGGCACCGTCGTCCTGGTGGGCCACGTCGACACCCCGACCTCGCCCCGGGGGGTCTTCGCGGAGCTGTACCGGGTGACGGAGGGGACGCCGGTCACCGTGACGGCCCTGGACGGCAGGGTCTTCGACTACCGGGTGCGGGAGCGGGAGCTCCATCCCAGCGACGCCCTGCCCGCGGAGGTCTTCGCCACCGACGGCCCCGCCGCCCTGGTGCTGATCACCTGCGCGGGCACCTACGACCACCAGCGGGGCCGCTACCCGCAGACCCTGGTGGTCCGCGCCGTCCCCGCGGCCTAGGCCGCCGCCCGCGCGGCGCCGGCGGGGGAGCGGAGCGGGGCGTCAGCCGCGGAACGGGCCGGTCACCTCGTAGGTGATGCCGCCGGAGGAGCTGCCGCTGGTGCCGCGCTGGCTGGAGAAGTACAGCCGGCCGCCGTCCGGGGAGAAGGCCGGGCCGGTGATCTCCGAGGAGGACTGCCCGTTGACCCGCAGGAAGGGCGCGACCACGCCCTCCGGCGTGATCACGCAGATCTCCATGTTGCCGCCGTCCTCGGCGACGAACAGGTCGCCGGAGGAGGAGCCGGTGACGTTGTCCACGCCGGTCAGCGGCGGGGTCCCGGAGGTCACCAGGGAGTCGTCGTAGGCCAGGGAGATGCTGGAGGAGACCGCGTCGTAGGCCCACACCCGTCCGTCGCCCTTGGTGGTGAACCAGCAGGTGCCGTCGGCGTAGTAGCAGCCCTCGCCGCCGTTGAACCGCTTCGCGGAGGACACCTGGCGCCGGGTCACGGTCGGCGAGCCGTCCGGGTCCGGAACGGCGGTCCAGGACACCGGTCCCGAGGTGCCGGAGCCGCCGACCATGACCTCCAGCCGGCCGCTGGACAGGTCGCCCCAGGTCGTCGGGACGAAGCGGTAGAAGCAGCCGTCGGTCTCGTCCTCGGTGAGGTAGACCACCCGGCGCACCGGGTCCACCGCGGCGGCCTCGTGCTTGAACCGCCCCATGGCGGGGCGGCGCACGGCCGCGTTGACGCCCCACGGGTCGGTCTCGTAGACGTAGCCGAGGCTGACCTCCTCGCAGGACAGCCAGGTCCGCCACGGGGTGGCGCCGCCCGCGCAGTTGACGTTGGTGCCGTCCAGGATCCGGTAGGCCCCGGTGATGCCGCCCGAGGAGTCGAAGCGGACCGCGCCCGCCCCGCCGGTCGTCGACACCTCCGAGTTGGACACGTAGATCCAGCCGGTGCCGTCGGCGTAGCAGGCGCCGCCGTCCGGGGCCGGGTGCCAGGTGTAGGAGGTGCCGGCGACGCGCTGGCCGGTGCGGGCGATGACCCGGCTGGTGAAGCCGCTGGGCAGCTGGATGCCGTTCGCGTCCGCCGCCCCCAGCGCTCCGTACGGGCTCGCGCCGGGCTGGGCGGGGGCCGCGACCGCGGCGCCGCGCCACAGCGAGCCGCCGAACGCGGCGCTGCCGCCGGCGATGACCGTGCCGCGAAGGAAGGTACGTCGTTCCACGGGAACCTCACGGGTGTCGTGGTCACCCGCCGGCCGGTCGGACGGCGGGTCGCGCGCACCGCACCCTAGGGACGCCGAACTGACATGCCACCAACAATAAGTGAACCCAGCGTGGGGGCCCGGTGACGGAACGGCGCCGCCCACCGCTACCAGTTGCCGCCCGCGCCCGGCGGGTGGGCCGGCAGCGGCACGCCCGCCGGGTGGATGACGTAGACGACGCCGCCGCTGCTGGAGGCGCGCTGCCAGACGTTCTCGAAGGCGGCCCGCGGATAGACCCGCCGCACCTGCTCGTTGGTGTCCGAGTACGGGTCGTTGGCGATCACGTCGCCGTCCTCGGTGAAGCCGACGACCACCATCAGGTGCCCGTCCGTGCCGTAGCCGGCGCCCGGCAGCTCCCCCTCGGCGAAGGACTGCGAGGTGATGACCGGGATCCCCGCGGCGATGAACCGCTCCAGCTCGGTCAGCGACCGCAACCGGGTCACGAAGCCCTCCAGCCCGTAGGTGCCGGCGTAGGCGGTGTTGAACGGCCAGTTGCCGGTCCCCTGGTAGCCGTAGTCGTAGGTGAACCGTGCCGCGTGGTCCACCTGCGGGTCGACGACGGACGGATCCACCCAGGCCAGGTCCCGCTCGCTGGGGCCCCGTCCCCAGTACTCCATCACCATCGTGGTGGAGGTGGGGCTGCACCAGGCCTCGCCGCCGCCGTCGTACTCCGGGTACTCGCCCAGGTGGATCTCCTGGGAGCGGCGCGGGACGTCCAGCTCGACGCCCCAGGCCACACCGCCCGGGCTGGCCGGGACGGTGGCGCGGTCCGCCACCGCGGACGCCATGGCGCCCAGCGAGCGCACCGCCGGCCACGCCGCCTGCCCGGGGGCCCGGTGGAGCGTGACGCGCAGCTGGTAGGCGGTCAGCGCGCGCCCCGCCGCGGCCACGAAGGTGTCGACGGCGACCGTGCCGTCCGCGTCACCCTGGCCGTCGACCGAGGTGCGGTGGACGTCCCGGTCGCCGGAGGCCCAGCGGCCCATCACGTACCACGCGGTCAGCGTGCCGGTGTGGGTGCGCCCCCGCATCTCCACCTGGAGCCAGGTCCCCGGCGGGGTGTCGGCGGTCCAGGACGCCACCAGCTCCGTGGCGCGGAACCCGACGGTCCGCTCGGCCGTGGTGTAGCGCGCGTACTCCCAGGTCCGTGTGGTCCCGCCGTGGGGATCGGTGTACGTGGTGGTCCCGACCGGCGCGGCCACCCTCAGGCTGTCGCCCGGCACCGTGCCGGCGTGGGCGCCCACCGCGAAGTCCGCCCGGTCGGTCCACCGGTGGAAGACGACCCGGCTCCGCTCGGGCTTCGCCCGTTCGGCGGCCACCGCGGCCGGGGGAGCGGTGAGCACCGCGGTGAGTGAGAGGAGGGCGAGTACGAGACCGCGGAGGCGCCGGCGGCGAGCGGACATGCAGCTCCCTGTCAGTGAGTCCGAGGAAGCGAACCTCTTTGGACGGTAGGGCGCCGGGTGACGGTGTGTCAACGACCCGAACGGCCTGTTTACGACCGTGCCGCCGCGGCCAGAATCTACTGGTCGCGAGAAGCGCCGCTGGTATGGGTCTTCCACCGGCGGCACGGCGGTGGCCTGCGCGAACGCCCCCTTGCGGCATTCGGGCGGTTCGGCGCCCGGATTTTGCCAGGAAAAGACCAGGGAAATGCGTGTTTCGATCCGGTGAATTCACGTCGGGCCTGTCGTGTTGAAACCCGGGCCGGCCGCGAGGCCTCCCGCCACGGGTGTCGACCGACGCCTGAAGGCCGTTGAAGGAGATACATGAAAAGCGTCCCAGGCGGTGCCCGACTCCTCGCCGGCGCCCTCGCCGCCGCGCTGCTGCTGACCGGGTGCGGCGGAGGAGACGGGGAGGGCGGGCAGCCAGGCGGCACCTTCTCCGTCGCCCTGACCGAGCCCGACCACCTCACCCCGGGCAACACCACCAGCGCCTACTCCTTCAAGGTGCTGCAGGGCCTGTTCGACCCCCCGGTGACGCTCGACCCGGCCACCGGCGAGGTCGTCCACCTCGCCGCGGAGTCCCTCACCTCCGAGGACCAACGGGTGTGGACGCTCAAGGTCCGCCCCGGCCAGACCTTCCACGACGGAGAGGCGGTCACCGCCCGGTCCTTCGCCGACGCCTGGAACGCCGCCGCCTACGGGCCCAACGGATGGGCCAACAACTACTACTTCGCGAACGTCGAGGGCTACGACGCGCTCAACCCCGAGGACCCCGACGGCGACGGCCCCCAGGAGGCCCCCCCGCCCACCGCCGACACCCTCAGCGGCCTGGAGGTGGTCGACGACACCACCCTGCGGATCACCCTGACCGCCCCGTTCAGCCAGTACCCCATCACCCTGGCCTACACCGGCTTCGCCCCGCTGCCCTCCGCCGCCTTCGAGGACCCCGAGGCCTTCGACCAGGCCCCCGTCGGCAACGGCCCCTTCGCCATGGACGGCGAGTGGCGGCACAACGAGGGCATCACCCTGCGGCGCTACGAGGACTACGCCGGCCCCCGCCCCGCCAAGGCCGACGGCGTCGAGTTCATCATCTACGCCAGCGCCGACACCGCCTTCACCGACCTGCAGGCGTCCGGCGTCGACGTGGTCACCTCCATCCCCGCCGCCCGCGTCCCGGAGGCCAGCCGGCTGCTCGGCGACCGCTTCCTCACCGCGCCCAGCGGCTCCATGGACTACCTCGGCTTCCCCACCTTCGACGAGCGCTTCGCCGACCCGCGGCTGCGCCGGGCCATCTCCATGGCCATCGACCGCGAGGCCATCGTCCAGGCCGTCTACAACGGCGCCTACGCCCCCGCCACCTCGCTGCTCGCCCCCATCGTCCCCGGCTACCGGGAGACCGCCTGCGGCGAGGCCTGCACCTTCGACCCGGCCCGCGCCAGGCAGCTCCTCGACGAGGCCGGCGGCTTCGACGGCACCCTCAACCTGTGGTTCTCCAACGCGGACCCCACCTACGAGCAGTGGATGCAGGCCATCGCCAACCAGCTGAAGGACAACCTCGGCATCGCCGACGTCCAGTTCCGCAAGGTGCCCGCCGCCGACTACCTCACCACCCTCGCGGACCGGACCCAGGACGGCCCCTACCGCAACAACTGGCAGATGGACTACCCCTCCGCCCAGAACTACCTGGAGTACCTCTGGGGCCCGGGCAACCGCATGGGCTGGGAGAACGAGGAGTTCAACGCCCTGATCCAGCAGGCGGGCTCCGCCGAATCGATCGAGGCCAGCATCCCGCTGTACCAGCGGGCCGAGGACATCGCCATCGCCGAACTGCCGATGACCCCCCTGTGGAACTGGCAGGACCAGATCGGCCACTCCGAGAACGTCTCCGACGTGACGGTCAACCAGTACAACGGCCTGCTGCTCCTCGAACGGGTCAGCGTCGGATAGCCCCCTCGGCAGACCGTCACCGCACCGCGGGCGCCGGCGTTCACCAGCGTGTGGGCGCCGGCCCGCCGACCGGCCGGACGACCGCCCGGCCCCCCACCGACCGACTCCGCACAGCGACGGGACACAAGACGCATGTGGCGTTACGTGGCACGGCGCCTGATCCAGGCCGTCCCGGTGTTCTTCGGGACGACCTTCCTGATCTACGCGCTGGTGTTCGCCCTCCCCGGGGACCCGATCCGGGCCCTCGCCGGGGACAAACCCATCTCCCCGGCCGTGCTCCAGGCACTCCACGAGCGCTACAACCTCGACGACCCGCTCGTCGTCCAGTACGGCAAGTACCTCGCCGGCGTCGTGCTGCGCGGCGACCTCGGCGAGACCTTCACCGGCCAGGACGTCTCCGCCATCATGGCCGACCGCTGGGCCGTCACCGCCCAGCTCGCCGTCACCGCCTGGATCTTCGAACTCCTCCTCGGCATCGCCCTCGGCGTCTGGGCCGGCCTGCACCGCGGCCGCCTCGCCGACACCGTCGTCCTCGGCGGCACCACCCTGCTGATCGCCCTGCCGGTCTACGTCGTCGGCTACACCGCCCAGATGCTGCTCGGCGTCGAGTGGGGCCTGTTCCCCGTCGCCGGCGACAGCGACGGCTGGCCGGTGAGCTACCTGCTGCCCGGCATGGTCCTCGGCTCCCTCGGCCTGTCCTACGTCGCCCGGCTCACCCGCACCTCCCTGGTGGAGAACCTCCGCGCCGACTACGTGCGCACCGCCAACGCCAAGGGCGTCCCCAGGAACCGCGTCATCGTCCGCCACACCCTGCGCAACTCCCTCATCCCCGTGGTCACCTTCCTCGGGGTGGACTTCGGCAACCTGATGGCCGGCGCCATCGTCACCGAGGGCATCTTCAACCTCCCCGGCATCGGACAGGGCGTCTTCCAAGCCATCCAGATCAAGGAGGGGCCCGTCGTGGTGGGCGTCACCACCGCCCTGGTACTGGTCTTCCTCCTCGTCAACCTGGCGGTCGACCTCCTGTACGGCCTGCTCGACCCGAGGATCCGCTATGAGTGATCAGCTCCCGGCCCCGGTCACCCCCGCCGACCCCGGCACCACCAAGGCCACCGCCACCGCCGCCGGCACCGCCGGCCCCGCACCCGCCCCCGGCCGGGCGCCCGGCGGCCACGCCTGGCGCTCGCTGCGCCGCCGCCCCGTCTTCTGGGCGTCCCTGCTCATCCTGCTCACCGTCGGCCTCATGGCGGCCTTCCCCCGCCTGTTCACCGACCTCGGCCCCAACCAGGGCTGCTCCCTGAGCCACTCCCGCCTCGGCCCGACCGCCGGACACCCCTTCGGCTTCGACGTCCAGGGCTGCGACTACCTCGCCCAGACCATCCACGGCACCCGCCCCACCCTGCTCATCGGGGTCGCCGTCACCGCCTTCGCCCTGCTCGTCGCCATCGTGCTCGGCACCCTGTCCGGCTACTACGGCGGCTGGCTCGACGCGCTCGTCGCCCGCGTCACCGACGTCTTCTTCGGCCTGCCGTTCGTCCTCGGCGCCACGGTCATCCTGGTCGCCTTCCCCGACCACGGCATCGGCGCCATGTGCCTGGTGCTCGTCGCCCTCGGCTGGACCACGATGACCCGGATGATGCGGGCCCAGGTGATCGCCGTCAAGGACGCCGACTACGTCGAGGCCGCCCGGCTGCTCGGCGCCTCCGACCTGCGCGTCATGCTCCGGCACATCCTGCCCAACGCCGTCGCCCCGGTGCTCGTGCTCGCCATGCTCGGCGTCGGCAACGTCATCGCCGGCGAGGCCACGCTCGACTTCCTCGGCGTCGGACTCCAGTACCCCACCGTCTCCTGGGGACTCCAGCTCAACGCCGCCCAGGCGTACTTCGTGGACGCCCCCCACCTGATGGCCTTCCCCGCGCTCTTCCTGACCGCCACCGTGCTCAGCTTCCTGCTGCTCGGCGACGCCGTCCGCGACGCCCTCGACCCCCGACTCCGGTGACCGCCGTGAACCAGCCCACCCCCGCCCCCACCCCCGCCGAGGCCCCCTCCACCGCCCCCAAGGCGCCCGCAGCCACCGGCTCCGGCGAGCCGCTGCTCGACGTCGACGACCTGCACGTGGAGTTCCACGACCGGCTCACCGGCACCGTCGTCCACGCCGTGAACGGACTGTCCTACCGGCTGCACGCCGGCGAGACCCTCGCCATCCTCGGCGAGTCCGGCTCCGGCAAGAGCGTCGCCGCCCAGGCCGTCATGGGCATCCTGGACAGCCCGCCCGCCCGCGTCACCCGCGGCGCCATCCGCTTCCGCGGCACCGACCTGCTCACCCTGCCCGACCGGGAGCACCGCCGCCTGCGCGGCGACTCCATCGCCATGGTCTTCCAGGACGCCCTCTCCGCCCTCAACCCCGTCCACCGGGTCGGCGACCAGATCGCCGAGATGTTCGAGGTCCACCGGGGCATGAGCCGCAAACAGGCCCGCGCCCGCGCCGTGGAACTCATGGACCGGGTGCGCATTCCCTCCGCCCGCGCGCGAGCCGGCCACTACCCCCACGAGTTCTCCGGCGGCATGCGGCAACGCGTCATGATCGCCATGGCCCTCGCGCTCGAACCCGACGTCCTCATCGCCGACGAACCCACCACCGCCCTCGACGTCACCGTCCAGGCCCAGATCATGCGACTCCTCGCCGACCTCCAGCGCGAGATGCGCATGGGACTCGTCCTGATCACCCACGACCTCGGCGTGGTCGCCCGCGTCGCCGACAACGCCCTGGTGATGTACGCCGGCTCGGTCGTCGAACGCGCCCCGGTCCGCGACCTCTACCACCGCCCCGCCCACCCCTACACCCGCGGCCTCCTCGCCTCCGTCCCCCGCCTCGACCGCGGCGCCGCCCCGCTGCGCCCCATCCAGGGCAGCCCGCCCAACCCCGCCGCCCTCCCCGACGGCTGCGCCTTCGCCCCGCGCTGCCCGCTGGCGCGCGACCTCTGCCGCCACACCCGCCCCGTCCTGGCACCGCCGCGCCCCGGACCCGCCGCCCCGGCCGCACCGTCGCGCACGCCCGGCACGCCCGGCGCCCCGGCCACCGCCGGATCCCCCACCGGCCGCCAGGCCGCCTGCCACTTCGCCGAGGAGACCGCACCGTGACCGGCACACCCATCCTCCGGGTCCACGACCTGGTCAAGCACTTCCCGGTGCGCCAGGGCCTGCCGCTGGCCCGCCCCACCGCCTGGGTACGGGCCGTCGACGGCGTCAGCTTCGACCTCGCCCGCGGGGAGACCCTGGGCCTGGTCGGCGAGTCCGGCTGCGGCAAGTCCACCCTCGCCCGACTGCTGCTCGCCGCCCAGCGGCCCACCTCCGGCACCGTCACCTTCGACGGCCGCGACGTCTTCGCCCTGGGCAGGCGGGAACTGCGCGCGCTGCGCCGCCGCGTGCAGATGGTGCTCCAGGACCCCTACACCTCGCTCAACCCCCGGATGACCGTCGCCGACATCGTCGGCGAACCGTTCGAGATCCACCCGGAGGTCGCCCCCCGGGGACAGCGCCGCGCCCGGGTCCGCGAACTCCTGGAGCTCGTCGGCCTCGACCCGGACCACGCCGGCCGCTACCCCCACCAGTTCTCCGGCGGCCAGCGGCAGCGCGTCGGCATCGCCCGCGCCCTCGCGCTCCGCCCCGACGTGGTGGTCTGCGACGAACCGGTCTCCGCCCTCGACGTCTCCGTCCAGGCCCAGGTGATGAACCTGCTCGCCGACCTCCAGGCGGAACTCGGCCTGTCCTACGTCTTCATCGCCCACGACCTCGCCGCCGTCCGGCACATCTCCGACCGGGTCGCCGTCATGTACCTCGGCCGGATCGTGGAGATCGGCGACGCCGACCGGATCTACGACCACCCCACCCACCCCTACACCCAGGCGCTGCTGTCCGCCGTGCCCGTCCCCGACCCGGACGCCCCCGGCTGGGAGGAGCAGATCGTGCTGGAGGGCGACCCGCCCTCCCCCCTCGACCCGCCCTCCGGCTGCCGCTTCCGCACCCGCTGCTGGAAGGCCCGGGAGCCGTGCGCCCGCCAGGAGCCGGCGCTGACCGCGCGGGACGGCTCCGCCCACCCCAGCGCCTGCCACTTCGCCGAGGAACGGCACAGCGGCATCCCGCACCAGGCGGACGCCTGACCACCCCTGCCCACCCCCCGAGGAGCCCGATGCGCCCACCCGCCCCCCGCCCGCGCACCACCGGCTCGCCCCCGCACGCCCGGCGCCGCCGCCCGGCGACCACCCTGGCCGCCGCCCTGCTCGCGCTCGCCGCCCTGGCCGCCCCCGGCTCCACCGCCACGGCCGGCACCGCGCCCGGCCCGGCGGGGGAGAACGCCCCGGCCGAGGGCCGGCAGGCCGACTTCGCCGCGGCGTCCGCCGCCACCGGCGTCCCCACGGCGGTGCTGCTCGGCGTGGCCTACCTGGAGTCCCGCTGGGACGCCCACCAGGGCACCCCCAGCACCGACGCCGGCTACGGGCCGATGCACCTGACCGACCCGGCCGCCGCGCTCGCCGCCACCGGACACCACGACGGCGCGGAGGACCCGCGCGGCGACGACGCCCGCCCCCTCCGGCCCGACGAACAACCCACCGGCACCACCGACCCCACCGGCACCACCGAGGCCGCCGGCGCCGACACCGCCGCCGAGGTGCCACCGACCCTGCGGACCGCCGCCACGCTGACCGGCCTGCCCCCCGAGCGGCTGCGCACCGACCCGGCCGCCAACATCCTCGGCGGCGCCGCCCTCCTCGCCCACCACCAGCGCGAACTCGGCCTGCCCGGCAGCGACGACCCCGGCCGGTGGTACGCGGCGGTGGCCCGCTACGCGGGCGCCTCCGACGCCCCCACCGCCCGCTGGTTCGCCGACGAGGTCTACGCCACCATCCGCGCCGGCGCCGCCCGCACCACCGACGACGGACACGCCGTCACCCTGCCCGCCCACCCCGAAGTGGCCCCGGACCGCGCCCAGCTCGACGCGCTCGACCTCCCGGCCGGCCGCACCGGCCCCACCGAGTGCCCGCCCACCCTGCCCTGCGAGTGGATCCCCGCGCCGTACCAGGTGCTCGACGGCGACGACTACGGCAACCACGACCAGGCCGACCGGCCGGAATCCCAGAAGATCTCCCACATCGTCATCCACGACACCGAGACCTCCTACGACGGAACGATTCGCCTGGTCCAGGACCCCGCGTACGTCAGCTGGCACTACACGCTGCGCTCCCGCGACGGGCACGTCGCCCAGCACGTCCCCACCGAGGACGTCGCCTGGCACGCCGGCAACTGGTACGTCAACGCGAAGTCCATCGGCCTGGAACACGAGGGCTTCCTCGCCCAGGGCGGCGCCTGGTACACCGAGGCCATGTACCGGGCCTCCGCCCGGCTGGTCCGGTACCTCGCGCACACCCACGACATCCCGCTGGACCGCGCGCACATCGTCGGCCACGACAACGTGCCCGGCACCACGCCCTCCACCGTCGCCGGCATGCACGAGGACCCCGGACCGTACTGGGACTGGGCGCACTACTTCGACCTGCTCGGCGCGCCGCTCCACCGCGCCGGCCCCGCCGACTCGGGGAGCGTCGTCATCCTCCCCGACTTCGCCACCCACACCGTCCCCTACACCGGCTGCGCCCCCGCGCGGCCACTCGACCCGTGCCCCGAACAGGGCTCCGGCTCCGTGCTGCTGCGCACCGCCCCACGCCACGACGCGCCGCTGGTCACCGACGTCGGCAAGCGCCCCGGCGGCGCCACCATGAGCGTCCACGACCACAGCGCCCGGGCCTCCACCGGCCAGCACTTCGCCGTGGCCGAGCGCCGCGGCGACTGGACGGCGATCTGGTACCTCGGCCAGAAGGCGTGGCTGCACAACCCCGCTCAGGCGCCCACCGCGCTGCCCAGCCGGGACGTCCGGGTCACCCCGGCGCCGGGCCGCACCTCGATCCCGGTCTTCGGCCGCGCCTACCCGGAGGCCGCCGCCTACCCCGCGGGCGTGCCGGCCCAGCCGCTCACCCCGATGCAGTACCAGCTGCCCGCCGGACAGGTCTACACCGCCGGCCCGGAGGTGGCCGGGGAGTACTACCGCGCCGTCACCTTCGACACCGCCGGCCACCAGGTGGTGCGGGGCACCCAGGAGTACCGGCAGATCCAGTTCGGCCACCGGTTCTACTTCGTCCGGGCCGAGGACGTCGTCGTGCTGCCGGCTCCCGGGACCCCCGCCCTCGAACACTGACGCCGGGCCCGGTGCCCCGCGACGCCGACCGGCGCCGCGGGGCACCGGCACCCGGTCTCAGCGGGTGCGCAGGAACCGGTCCAGCACCCGGGTGCCGAACCGCAGCGCCTCCACCGGCACCCGCTCGTCCACCCCGTGGAACATGCCGAAGTAGTCCATCTCCGGCGGCAGCAGCAGCGGCGCGAACCCGAAGGAGCGGATGCCGATCCGGGCGAACGACTTGGCGTCGGTGCCGCCGGCCATCACGTACGGCACCGGACGGCCCGCCGGATCCTCCGCCCGCAGGGCCTCGGCCAGCGCCGCGAAGGTCGGCCCGGAGGCGTCGGCAGACGGCGCCTGCTCGAAGTTGACGAACTCCCGGGTCACCCGCGGCCCCAGCAGCCGGTCCACCGTGGCCAGGAACTCCTCCTCGGTGCCGGGCAGGAACCGGCCGTCCACCCGCGCCGTCGCCGTGCCGGGCACCACGTTCACCTTGTACCCGGCCTGCAGCATCGTGGGGTTCGCCGAGTTGCGCACCGTCGCCGCGAACAGCTCGCCGACGGCGCCGAGGCGCACCGCCTCCGCGTCCAGCCGGTCGGTGTCGACGGTGGTGCCGAGCGCCTCGCCGAGGCCGTCCAGCAGCGCCCGCACCGCCGGGGTGAGCCGGACCGGCCAGCGGTGGGACGCCAGCCGGGACAGCGCGTGGCACAGCTCGGCCACCGCGTTGTCCTCCGTCGGCTTGGAGCCGTGGCCGGCCGTGCCGCGCGCGGTCAGCCGCATCCACGCCGTGCCCCGCTCGCCGGTCGCCACCGGGTACACCCGGACGCCACCGCCCGCCGTCACGCTGAACCCACCGGACTCGCTGATCGCCTCCCGGCACCCGGTGAAGAACTCCCGCTGCTCGCGCACCACGTACCGGGACCCGAAGTCCCCGGTGGACTCCTCGTCCGCCAGGAAGGCCAGCACCAGGTCGCCCCGCGGCCGGACGGCCTCGCGCATCCACCGGCGCACCACCGCCAGCGTCATCGCGACGCTGCCCTTCATGTCCACGGCGCCCCGGCCCCACACGCAGCCGTCCACCACCTCGCCGGAGAACGGCGGCACCGTCCACTCGGCCGGGTCGGCCGGCACGACGTCCAGGTGGCCGTGCACCAGGAACGCCGGGTGCCCCGGATCGGTGCCGGCGATCCGCGCCAGCACGCTGGTGCGCCCGGGGGCGGCCTCCACCAGCGTCGTGGCGACGCCGACCTCCTCCAGCAGCGCGGCGACGTGCTCGGCCGCCGCACGCTCGCCGCGCGCGCCGCCCTCGCCGGCGTTGCTGGTGTCGATGCGGATGAGGTCCGCGCAGATGCCCGCCACCTCATCGGCCGACGGAGCCGACGGCGCGCACGGCGCGGCGGGCTCCGGCCCGGGTGGCACACCGGTCGTCGCCGTGGCGGCCTCCGCCGTCGCGGCCGGCGCGGGCCGCTCGGTCGCGCGCTCAGTCAAAGTCCGCCTCCTTGGCCGCCGACGCCAGCCGGCTGACGGCGGTGAAGCAGCGCACGGCTTCCCGCATCGACCCCAACTCGTATCCGACGGTGCGCGGGTCGATCAACTCGACACCCGGCACCAGGGTGGCGGCCTCCGCCAGATGGGTCGCGGTGAACTCCACCTCGAAGCGGTGCGGCCGGGCCCCGGCCGGGGCGGCGGCGGCCTGCTCCGCGCGGATCCCGGCCAGCTCCCCGGCCGCCCGCCGGGCCGCCTCGCGGATCGCCTCGGCCGTGCGGGCCGGCGGCAGGCAGCGGGCCGCGTACCGGCTCACGCAGAACTTCACCGGCACCAGGTGGGCGCCCGGGGCGTAGTCGGCCGCCTCCGCGCAGGTCAGGTCGTCACCGGTGACCAGCGCCACCGGGACGTCGAACTCGGCGGCCAGCAGGGCGTTCATCCGGCCCTCGCCGGCCGGCGCGCCGTCGATCCGCAGGTCCAGCAGCCCGGCGCCGAGGTAGGTGTGGGCCAGCACCCCGCGCCGGCCGGCACCGGTGTGGTAGCCCACGAACGCCACCGCGTCGGCCTCGTCGACCCCCTGCATCATGCTCAGCGGCTTGTGCCGGCCGGTGATCATGGTCGCCCGGGTGTCCAGCTCCTCCAGCAGCACGTTCCGCATCGAGGAGTGCGCCTCCACCACGACGACCTCGTCGGCGCCGCCGGCGAGGAAGCCGTCCACGGCGGCGTTGACGTCACCGGTGAGCATCCGGCGGAACCGCTGCCACTGCGGGCTGCCCGGTGCCACGTCGGCCGGCCAGGTAACCCCGGTGGCGCCCTCCATGTCGGCGCTGATCATCACCCGCACGGGCCTCGTCCTCTCTTCCTCTGGTCGCTTCGGTCAGGCCGTCGGCACGGCGCCCCCGGCGCCGGCGGGGAGGTCGATCGGCCGCACGCCCGGTGCCCGGAAGCCGAAGATCTCGGCGTAGAAGGCGAGTTCGGCCTCCAGCGCGGCGGCGACCGTCTCCGCCCTGCGGAACCCGTGGGTCTCCCCGGGGAAGGTGAGGTACGCGCAGCGCCCGCCGGCGCGGCGCAGCGCCGCCGCGAACCGCGCGGACTGCTCGGGCTCGACGATCACGTCGTCCAGGCCGTGCAGCAGCAGCGCCGGCCCGCTGGCCCGGTCGGCGCGCGCGACCCAGGAGCGTTCCCGGTAGCGCGGCTCGGCCCCGGGCAGCGGGCCGATCAGGCCGTCCAGGTAGTGCGACTCGAAGTCGTGGGTGCCCCGGGCCCAGGCGCGCGGGTCGGTGATGCCGTAGTAGGACACCGCCCCGCGGTAGGCATCGGTGGAGGTGAGCGAGGCCAGCGCGGTCCAGCCGCCCGCGCTGCCGCCCCGGATGGCCAGCCGGTCCGGGTCGGCGAGCCCGTCCGCGGCCAGCCCCCGGGCGACCGCCGCGCAGTCGGCCACGTCCACCACGCCCCAGTTCTCCCGCAGCCGCTCCCGGTAGGCGCGGCCGTAGCCGACCGAGCCGCCGTAGTTGACCTCCACCACCCCGATGCCCCGGCTGGTGAAGTAGGCGACCTCCAGGTCGTGGGCCATCTGCACGCCGCCGGTGGGGCCGCCGTGGGCGAACACCAGGTACGGCGGGGGAGTGTCCGAAGGGCCCCGGTGGTCGGGGGAGTGCGGCGGGTAGACGTGGGCGTGCACCGGGCCGCTCGGGCCGGGGTAGCTGGCGGCGTACGGCCGGGGCAGCCAGGCGCGGTGCGGCGGGTCGGCCTCCCGCGGCCGGTCGCCCTCCCCCGGCCGGTCCGCCCGGCGCGGCCGGTCGCCGCGCGGTGGCCGCGGGGGCGTCACGTCGGCGGTGGCGAGGTCGATCCGCACCACCTCCCAGGGCCGGTCCGGCGCGCCCGCCACCCCGGCGGCCAGGAGGCCGTGCGCGTCCAGGGTGGGCTGCCACACCGTGCCGGCGGGAACCGGCAGGTCGGCGATGTCGCCGCCGTCCGGGTCGAGGACGCCGAGCCGGCGGTCGTCCCCGGTGCCGTGCAGGGTGAGCAGGCGCCCGTCGGCCAGCACGTGGAACCAGACGAGTCCGGGTTTCCACAGCGGCCCGCCGAACTCCTCCGGCCGCGCGGCCAGGTTCCCGGACGGGCCGCCGTCCAGCGGGATCGCGTACAGGTTCCACCAGCCGTCCGGGTCGGTGGCCGCGTACAGGGTGGTGGCGTCGCGCCACTCCGCCTGCGCGACGGCCTCGCCGTCGCCGCCGGCCAGCCGCCGTCCGGGGCCCGCGGTGCCGTCGGCGCGCAGCGGGGCCACCCACAGCTCCGCCTGGTCCCACGGCATGTGCGGGTGGTCCCAGCCGATCCACGCCAGGTGCCGGCCGTCCGGTGACGGGCGGGGGCCCACCACGAAGCGCTGCGCGCGCACCACCGGCCGCACGGCGTCGCGGTCGTGCGCGGCGGTGCCGTCCAGCGGCACGGCGACGATGTCCCGCAGCACGTCACCCGGCCGGTCGCCGGTCACCGTCTCGCGCACGCACCACACCTCGTCGCGGTCAGCGACCACCACGAGGTCGGCGTAGCGCAGGCCGGCCGGGCGCTCCGGGGCCGGGGTGAGCGGGCGCGGCGCGGCCGTGCCGTCGGGGTCGTGCAGGTACAGGCGCTGGTCCGCCCACTCGGTGAAGACCAGTCGGGCCCCCTTGCCGTCGCCGCGCGGGACGGGGCGCCAGGCGCGCCCGCCGTACTCGTGGACCCGGTTGCGGGCGTTGGAGCCGGGCGGCAGCGCGTCCCGCGTCGCGCCGTCCGGGAGCGCGCGGACCACGCAGCGCCTCCCGCCCTGGAGCGGGCGCGGTTCGTCCCACCAGATCTCGTCGCCGGCGACCGCCACCCAGCCGGGGGCGCCGTCGGCGCGGGCGACGTCCGCGGCGCCGATGGGCGAGCTCCAGGTGCCGTACGGGGCGGTCTTCACGGGCGGCTCCAGCGGGTCGGGCCGCCGCACGGGCCGCGGCGGCGGGGGCGCGGCCCGGGCGGGTGTGGCGGGTCGGTCGGCGGTGGCGCGTGATGACGTCCTCCCCGCATGAGGGCCGTGGGATGCCTGACCGCCCCCCGGCTTCGCCCGGCCGTGTACGGTCCGCCCCCGCCCCGCTCCCGCCCTGCCGCTGCCCCCGCCCTCGGCTCAGCGCGGCGGGCCGCCGTCGGGGGCGCCGGGGCCGGCGGCGACGGAGGTGCCCGCGGTGCCGGTCGGGGCGGTGGCCGGCCCGTGGCCGTGCGGCCACACCGGGAGGGTGACCGGCCCGTGGGTCAGGATCGACCGGGTGTGCGGCAGCGTCGCGGAGGGGGCCGCGAGCCGCAGCCGCGGCAGCCGGCCGAACAGGGCGCGCAGCGCGATCCGGGCCTCCAGACGGGCCAGCGGGGCACCGAGGCAGAAGTGCGGCCCGTGGCCGAACGCCAGGTGCCCGCGCTGCTCGCGGGTGATGTCGAAGCGGTCGGCGTCCGGGCCGTGCTGCGCGGGGTCGGTGGCCGCGCCGGCGACGCCCAGCAGCAGCGGCTGCCCCGCCGCCAGCGGCACCCCGGCGATCTCCACCGGCTCGACCGGATAACGGAACATCACCCCGGTGACCGGCGAGTACCGGCGCAGGGTCTCCTCCACCACCGCGTCCCAGCGGTCCTCCGCGAGGGCCAGCCGCAACTGCCCGGGGTGGTCGAGCAGCGCGACGACGGCGCGCCCGAGCAGGTGCTCGGTGGTCTCGTGCCCGGCGATGACCAGCACGGAGAGGGTGCCGACGAGTTCCTCCGGGGTGAGCCGGTCGCCCTGGTCGCCGGCCCGCACCAGGGCGGTGGTCAGGTCGTCGCGGGGGTGGGCGCGCCTGGCCTCGACCAGCCCGGCCAGGTACTCCAGCAGCCCCGCGGAGGCGGCGGCCATCTCCTGGGCGCCGTGGGTTCCGGAGAACAGCACCCGGGAGTGGCGGCGCAGGAGCGGGCGGTCCTCCTCCGGCACGCCGAACAGCTCGCAGATCACCATCATGGGCAGCGGCTCGGTGAACGCCGGCACCAGGTCCACCACGCCGTCGGCGGCCTCGACGGCGTCCAGCAGGTCCGCGACGATCCGTTCGACGCGGGGACGCAGGGTCTCCACCCGGGCGGGGGTGAACGCCTGCGCCAGCAGCCCGCGCAGCCGCCGGTGCTCGGCGCCGTCCTTCATCAGCAGGTTGTCCCCGGCGATCAGCGGGCGCAGCGACCAGTCGGCGGGCACCGTGCCGTCGTGTAGTGCCGGCCAATTGCGGGGGTGCTTGCTGAACCTGCGGTTGTCCCCGCCGAACACCTCGCGCGCGGTGGCGTGCGAGGCCACCGCCCACGCCGCGACCCCGCCCGGCAGCTCCACCGGGACGACCGGCCCGGCCTCGCGCAGCCGGGCGTAGGTGTCGGGGACGGGCTCCCCGTCGGGGTCGGGGAGGACGAACGGGCAGTGCGCCACCGGGCGTCACCTTCCTCGGAGGGGCGGTCGACCGGGGGACGTACGTCCGGACGACTCGACGGGCCAACGGAGATGACTCATCATCACATCACCGCGACGCCCCGTGGCCGGCGAACCTCCGAGCGGAGGAGCGCCAGACGCCCCGCGCTACCCGGTGGCCTCGCCGGTCAGCCGTGCCAGGGTGCCGGCCAGGCCCTCCCACGCCTGCTCGGTGTCGGGCGTTCGGCCGTGCGGGGTGCGGAAGGAGGCGAGGTAGACGGCGGTGTCGTCGAGGTCCCAGCGCAGCCGGTACAGCGCCAGGGCCGACGGATCCGGCCGTCGGCCGCCGGCGTCGGCGTACCGTTCGAGGTCGTCCGGCCCCGCCGCCACCATCCACAGGTCCCGTTCGGGTACGGCCAGACCCACGGTGTCCCAGTCGACCAGGAGGTGGTGCCCGCCGAGCCGCAGCAGGTTGCCCGGGTGCGGTTCGCCGTGGGTCACCACCGGCTCCCGGCCGCCGTCGGCCAGCTCCCGGATCCGCCGATCGAACTCGTCCAGCCGCCGGCGCAGGCCGGCGGCGTGCTCGGACAGCAGCGCCCGGGCGGGTTCCGCGAAGGGGCCGCCGTGCCAGGGGGCGCCCAGCTCGTCGAGGGCCGCCTCCAGACCGGCCCGCGCGGGCACCGCGGGCCGGGCGAGCGGAACGGAGGCCGGGGGCGCCGCCCGGTGCAGCCGGGCGAGCAGTTCCACGACCGCGCCGCGCTCCGCGGGGGTGAGCGCCTGCCCGAAGTCACCGGGGGAGCCGTCCAGGTACGGGAAGACGCTGACGCCGTGGCGGTCCCCGAGCCGCCGGAGGGTCCGGCCGCCGGCGTCGCGCAGCGGTGCCACGACGAAGTCCAGCCCCGGCCGGTCCCGCAGGGCCGCGGCGGTGTCCATGGCACGGCGCAGACCGCGGAACGCGGCGTCCGTTCCCGTTCCGCAGTGCGGCTTGTGCGCGAGGTCGGCGACGGTGACGAACCACCGCCGTTCCCGGTCGTCGACCGCGGTCCAGTGGTAGTCGCCGAAGCCGACCGGGGCGTACGCCAACGACACCCCGTCGACGCCCCACGCGGTCAGGGCCCGCCGCAGCGCGGACTCGTCGAGACCTTCCGGCCGATCCCTCATGCCCCGAGGCTATCCGGCCGCCTCCGGCGAACCGCCCCGGAGCGAGCGCACCCAATGCGACATAAAGCGTCAGAACGGATACCTATGCGCGAGAATCCTTAAGAAAGCTTCATTTTCCTCCATGGTGATGGCAGGATGATCCGGGCACGGCGGGGACCGGACCCACCGCCGGCGCGGTCGCACCAGGTCGGAAGGGGAATCGCTTGCTCGCCCAACAGCGCTACGACCACATCCTGGACCGGCTGCGCGACCGCGGCGCCGTGCGGATCGCCGACCTGGTCGCCGAGCTGGGGGTCTCCGACGGAACCGTCCGGCGCGACCTGGACCTGCTCGCCGAGCAGGGCCGGCTGCTCAAGGTGCGCGGCGGCGCCGTGCCACGGCCCGCCGGCACGGCCGGGGCGACGCCCCCCGGGGACGCCGACCGGGCCGGCTTCCCAGCCCCAGGAGGCGCGCGGGGCGCCGCGCCCGGGCCACCGCGGGGCGCCGACCCGTCCTTCGGCACCGCGACCGCCGGGCACCGGGGCGAGGCCGGCGTCATCGGCGTCCTGGTCCCCTCGAACACCTTCTACTACCCGTCGGTGGTGAGCGGGGTCCGCGCGGTCGCCCAGGCAGCCGGCGTCCGCGTGGTGCTGGCCATCTCGCACTACGACCGGGAGGCGGACCAGCGGCAGATCGAGGGCCTGCTGGCCTCCGGCGCCGAGGGCGTCCTGGTGGCCAGCGCCACCGGACGCGAGGTGCCCGACGACCTGGCCGACTGGCTGCAGCGGCTGCCCGTCCCGCACCTGCTGATGGAGCGGCGGCACGCCGACCGCTTCGGCACCGGCGAGTACGTCGTCTCCGACCACCGGCAGGGCGCCTTCCGGGCCGTCCACCACCTGGCCTCCCTCGGCCACCGCCGCGTCGGCCTGTTCGCCGCCCACAGCCCCACCGCCCCACTGGTCGCCGAGGGACACGCGGCGGCGGTGCGCGGGCTCGGACTCGACCCCGACGCCCCGGTCCACCGGGCGCCCCCCACCTCGCAGGCCCCCGGGCAGCTCGGCGAACGACTCGACGCCCTGGTGGAGGAGTGCCGCACCGGCGGCACCAGCGCCCTGCTGGTCCACTCCGACCAGGAGGCGGTGACGCTGCTGCAACGCCTGCGCGCCGCCGGGGCCAAGGTCCCCGACGACATCGCCGTGGTCGCCTACGACGACGAGGTCGCCGCCCTGGCGGAGGTGCCGCTGACCGCCGTCGCCCCGCCGAAGCGCGAGATCGGGGAGTACGCCGCCCGACTGCTGCTGGAACGGATGACCGCGCGGCGCCCCCTCCCCGTGCGGCAGCTGGTGCTGCAACCGACCCTCGTCGTCCGGGACTCCTGCGGCGCGCCGAGGAGCGCCGCGACCGGCGACGCCCCGCCCGGCCGGCCCGCGCCCGACCATCCCGCCGTCCCGGCCCCCGGGGCCGCGACGCACCCCAGCCCGTCCAGCCCGAGGAGGGCAGCGCCGTGACCACCAGCCATCGGACCGTACCCAGCGAGGTGACGGAGCCGGCCGCCCCCGGCGCACCCCTCCCGCCGGCGCGGCGACCGCGGGCGCGCGCCCTGCTGGCCATGGCGCCGTCGCACGTCCCGCGGTTCTTCCCCCCGGCCTCCCTGGAACGGCTGCGCTCGCTGGTCGACATCGATCCCGACCTCGTGGTCACCGACTTCGCCGAACCCCGCGCCGCGGCCGCGCTCGCCCAGGCCGAGGTGCTGGTCACCGGGTGGGGCTGCCCCCGGTTCGGCCCCCGCGAACTGGACGCCGCGCCCCGGCTGCGCGCCGTCGTGCACACCGCGGGCACCGTCAAGCCGCACCTCACCGAGGAGTGCTGGCACCGCGGCGTGGCGGTCTCCAGCGCGGCCGCCGCCAACGCCCTGCCGGTCGCCGAGTACACCCTGGCCGCCATCCTGCTGGCCAACAAACGCGTGCTCACCACCCGTGACCTGTACCGGGAGCGGCGCGGCGGGCCGGTCGACTGGCACGCCACCCTGGCCGGACACGGCAACTACCGCAGGGTGATCGGCGTCGTCGGCGCCTCGCGCATCGGCCGCCGGGTGATCGAGCTGTTGGCGCCGTTCGACTTCGAGGTGCTGGTCAGCGACCCCCACCTGAGCCCGGCCGACGCGGCCGCGCTCGGCGTGACGCCGGTGGAACTGGACGAACTGTGCGCCACCAGCGACGTGGTCTCGCTGCACGCGCCCGCACTGCCCAGCACCCGCCACCTGATCGACCGCCGACGGCTCGCCCTGATGCGGGACGGCGCCACCTTCATCAACACCGCGCGGGGCTGGCTCGTCGACCACGACGCGCTGCTGGACGAACTGGCGTCCGGACGGCTGCACGCGGTCATCGACGTCACCGAACCCGAGGTGCTGCCCGCCGACTCCCCCCTGTACGAGCTGCCCAACGTGCTGCTCACCCCGCACGTGGCCGGCTCGATGGGGGGAGAGCTGCGCCGCATGGCCGACTTCGCCCTCGACGAGCTGGAGCGGTGGGTGCGCGGAGAGCCGTTCGCCGAACCCGTGCTGCTGGAGCACCTGGCCCGCAGCGCCTGACTCCACGGCGTTCATGGCGTGTTCTGCTCCCTCGTGGAGTATCACGCGCGAAATCGTTGACTGGTGTTCGAACATGATGAAAACGTTGTGGATCGTCAGGGACACGGTCCAAGGAGGCGTCACGTGACAACCACCCCCACCGGGGACGACCCCACCCTCTCCCCGTTCACCGGCTGGACCCGGGCGCACTGGGAGCAGACCGCCGACCGGATGCTCACGGCGGTCCGCCCCCACGCCTCCCCCCGAGGCGCGCTGATCGACCTCCCCGGACCGCCCAGCGGCTCCGGCCGGTGGAGCGACGGCCTGGAAGGCTACGCCCGCACCTTCCTGCTCGCCGCCTTCCGCATCGCCGGCAGCGGCGGCCAGGCCCCCGGAAGCCTCATCGAGCGCTACGCCGACGGCCTCGACGCCGGAACCGACCCCGCCTCACCGGAACGCTGGCCCCGACTCGACGAACTCGCCCAGGCCCGCGTGGAGGCCGCCTCCGTCGCGCTCGCCCTGCACGAGACCCGCCCCCACCTGTGGGACCGACTGCCCGAGCGGGTCAGGGCCCGCGTCGTCGACTGGTTCACGCCGATGCTCGGCGCCCGCATGCCGAACTGCAACTGGGTCTGGTTCCAGGCCGTCGTCGGAGCCTTCCTCCGCTCCGTCGACGCCCCCTGGCGGCCCGCCGACATCGACCGCACCATCGACCTCACCGAACAGTGGTACGCCGGCGACGGCTGGTACTCCGACGGCGACGAGATCCCCGGCGACCACCGCAACTTCGACCACTACAGCGGCTGGGCGATGCACTTCTACCCGCTGTGGTACTGCCGCATCTCCGGCCCGAAGCACACCGCCCCGGAACTGGCCGAGCGCTACCGCGCCCGGCTGCGCCGCTACCTGGCCGACGCCCAGCACCTTGTCTCCCCGTCCGGCCCACCGCTCTTCCAGGGCCGCTCCCTGACCTACCGCTTCGCCGCCCTGGCCCCCTTCTGGGCCGGCGCCCTCTTCGACGCCACCCCGCTGACCCCCGGCGCCACCCGCCGCCTGGCCAGCGGCATGCTCCGTCACTTCCTCGACGCCGGCAGCCTCGACGAACGCGACCTGCTCACCCTCGGCTGGTACGGCGAGCACACCCCCATCCGCCAGAACTACTCCGGCCCGGCCTCCCCCTACTGGGCCTCCAAGGGCTTCGCCGGACTGCTGCTGCCGGCGGACCACCCGGTGTGGACCGCCCCGGAGGAAGCGCTGCCCTCCGAACGGCGCGACGTCGAACTCGCCATCTCGGCCCCCGGCTGGACCGTCTCCACCACGGCCGCCGACGGCATCGTCCGGATCGCCAACCACGGCACCGACCACGCCGCCGGCGACATGCTCACCACCGACAACCCCCTCTACGCCCGCTGGGCGTACTCCAGCCACACCGGTCCCGACCCCGACGCCCCCACCGACGGCGACATCGCCGCCGCGCACGTCACCCTGGTCGACGCCGAGGACCGCGCCGCCCACCGCGGCCCGCTGCGGCGCGTCGCCCTCGACGGCCGGGTCGGCGTCTCCCGGCACCGGGCACACTGGCGCGCCACGGACGGCACCCCGGGACCCGTCCCGCACGGCCCCTCCCCCTGGGTGACCACCGCGTCCGTCCTGCACGGCCCCCAGGAGGTGCGCCTCGCCCGGGTCGACCCCGACGCCGGCGGCCCCCTGCCCCCGCTGCGACTGCGGATCTCCGGCCACGCCATCGCCGACGCCACGCCGCCCACCGCGGCCACGGACGAGCGCGGCGCCGTCGCCGTCCACCGCCCCGACGGGCTGACCGCCACGGCCACCGTCCTGCTCGGCCCGCTGAGCACCGCCCTGGCCCGCACCACCGGCCGCAGCGCCCACGGACGGCACAGCGCCATCCCCTACACCGAGACGGCCGGCCCGGTCGAGGCCGGCCAGCTGTACGCCGTCCTGCTCGGCCTGCACGGTGCCGGCGGCACCCCACCGGAGGGCGAGGTCCGCGTCGCGGTGGAGGAGGACGCCACCGGGGCACGGGTGCGGGTGAGCTGGCCGGACGGCGCCGAGGACGAACTCCGCCTCGACCCGCCGCGCGACCCCGCCCTCGGCTGACGGGACGTCGACGTCGCCGGGCCCCGCCCCCGGAACCTCCTGGGGGCGGGGCCCGGGGCGTGCCCGGCCCCGGCGCGCCCCGGGGCGGCGGATCGCTGACCCGGTGTCGCACGGGCGCCCGAAGGACAGACCCGACCCCGGCGGAGCGTGATGGCGGCGGGTGCCAATCCACCACATTTCGGGTGAACACCCCGACAGGCGCGACTGTCGGTAGCGCGATCGGGGGAGTCTTCCTGAAAGGACTCCAGGAGTTCCTCAAGGAGAGCCGAGTGCGCATCAGCGACACCCCCCGCCGCCCCCGTCGCCCCCACCTTCCCGCCGTCGCCGCCCTGGGCATGGCCATAGCCGCGGCCCTGGCCGTGCCCTCCGCGACGGCCGTCCCGGCCGAACCCAGCACCCCGCAACCCCTCGCCGACGTCGTGACCACCGCGGTGGCCCTGGAGAGCAGCCTCGGCGACGCGGCGGCCGGCACCTACCTGGACCGGACCACCGGACGGGTCGTCGTGGCCGTCACCGACGAGGCCGCGGCCGACCAGGTCCGCGCCGCCGGCCTGGACGCCCGGATCGTCGAGCGCAGCACCAAGGAACTGCGCGCCGTGATCACGGAGCTGGACACCACCGTCGACCTCACCGGAACCGCCTGGGGGATCGACCCCTCCACCAACCAGGTCGTGCTCTCCGCCGACGACACGGTCACCGAGGCGGAACAGGCCGAGCTCTCCGAGGCCGTCAGCCGGTTCGGGGACGCCGTGCGCGTCGAACGCGTCAGCGGCGAGCTCCGGATGAACCTGCTGGGCGGGGAGGCCATCTACAACGGGGCCGTCCGCTGCTCGCTCGGCTTCAACGTCAGCGACGGCACCACCTACTACTTCCTCACCGCCGGCCACTGCGGCGACCCGGGCTCCACCTGGGCCGCCTCCCCGACCGGCACCCCCTTCGCCACCATGGAGGAGAGCTCCTTCCCCGGCGACGACTACGCCGTCGCCCGCTACACCAGCGGCGAGACCCCGCCCAGCGCCGTCCGCCTCGACGGCGGGGCCGAGCAGCCCATCACCAGCGCCGCCGACCCGGTGGTCGGCCAGACGGTGAGCCGCAGCGGATCCACCACCGGGGTCGAGGAGGGCGTGGTCACCGCGCTGAACGCCACGGTCAACTACCCCGAGGGCCGGGTCAGCGGGCTGATCCAGACCACCGTCTGCGCCGAGCCCGGCGACAGCGGGGGACCGCTGTTCTCCGAGAGCGTTGCGCACGGCCTGACCTCCGGCGGCACCGGCAACTGCACCACCGGGGGCACGACCTTCTACCAGCCGGTGACCGAGCCGATGGAACTGTTCGACCTGGACGTCTACACCGACGACGGCACCGGGGCAGGCCGGTAGGCCCCGCGCCCGGCCCCGCGCCCCACACCCGCCGGCGCCGCGGCACGCGGGCGCCCGCCACGGCGCCGGGGCCCGGCCACGCGCGGGGTTTTCGTTCCTTTCGCCCGGGTATGCGGGAGCCGGAGTCCTCAGGCTCCGCAGCCGCGGAGGCAAGAGAGCCGCACGGGAGTGATCATGAGCCCGCATCCTCGAATACGCGCCGTGCTGGCGACGGGGGTCCTCGCCCTCGGCCTGTCCCTGGCCGCGCCCGCCGAGGCCCAGGAGGTCTGCTCCGGTACCGGACCGCGCCAACCCGACCCCGACGGACTGCTGCGCCCCACCACCTACTGCCGCAACCTCGGCGGCTACGTCGGCCCGCCCGCCAGCTTCGGCACCGGCTACCTGCACGAGGGGCGGAACTGGTTCGTCTGCCAGCAGGAGTTCCCCGGCCTCGGCGGCCCGGAGGTGGGCGACCTGCGCAGCGACTGGTGGCTGTGGACGCAGGGCGACGTGGCCTACTCCGACGACGGGCGGGGCTGGTTCCCCGCGACGAAGATCATCGGGAGCACCAGCGACGAGCCCGTGCCCGGCGTGCCGATGTGCCGGGCGGAATGACCCGCACACCGCCCGCCTCCCGCGCCCGGTGACCGCTCCGTCACCGGGCGCGGTTCGCGTCAGCCGGTCAGGCCTGCCCCTCCGCCTCCCGAGCGGCGAGGTCCGCGGCCACCGCCTCGGTCACGCGGGCGGCGACCGCCGCCTTGTCGACGCCGAGGTCGGCGAGCGGACCCGTGCCGCCCGCCTGCTCCAGCAGCGCGAGCAGGATGTGCTCGGTGCCGATGTGGTTGTGCCCCAGGCGCAGGGCCTCCCGGTAGGTGAGTTCCAGCGCCTTTTTCGCCCCCGCGTCGTAGGGGATGAGGTCGGGCACCTGCTCGGCGGCCTCCGGCAGTGCGGCGGTCGCGGCCTGCCGGACGCTCTCCACGGACACCCCCTGCGCCAGCAACGCCTTGGTGCCCAGGGCGTCCGGCTGGCTCAGCAGCCCCAGGAGCAGGTGCTCCGGGCGGACTAGGTCGTTGCGGGCCGCGTGCGCCTCGTTCGCCGCCGCGACCAAGACGTTCCTGGCCCGCTCGGTGAACCGGTTGAACCCCTGGCTGGGATCGAGGTCCGCGCCCTGGCCGCCCGCCTTCGGAACGAACCGCTTCTGCGCCGCCTGCTTGGTGACCCCCATGGACCTGCCGATCTCCGTCCAGGAGGCCCCGGAGCGCCGGGCCTGGTCGACGAAGTGGCCGATCAGGTGGTCCGCCACCTCTCCGATGTGGTCGGCGAGCAGCACCGCGCCCGCGAGCTGGTCGAGGGCCTCGGGGTGCGCCTTCTTGATGGCCTCGATGAGGTCGTCGAGCCGGACCGGGCTGGTCATGCGAATGGAATCCGTCATGCGTCAACCATAGGTTGACCCTAAGGATGTCGTCAACCCGAGGATGACGATCCCTGTTGCGCGGACGGGATGTCACCCGCGCCCGGTCTGCCCGCCCTCCACGCCGAGATAGCGACCGAGCTCGGCGGACGCGTGCAGCATGGCCAGCGCGCGGGCGTGGAGGCGGCCGCGGCGGTCGGCGATCGCGGACGCGACCGAGGCGGGGGACGCGGTGTCGCGCAGTTCGGCCAGGAGCGGCGCGATCTGGACCAGGAGGTACGCGCTGCGCCGCAGCTGGTGGACGATGTGGGCGTCCCGGACGTCGCCGGGGGAGTAGGTCCGGTACCCGGTGGCCGGATCCCGGGTCGGGTGCAGCAGGCCGGCCCGTTCCCACCGCCGCAGGGTGGCCGGGCGCAGGCCGAGCCGGTGGGCCAGGGCGCCGATCGTGGTGTGGCGGTGGCTCGGCCGCCCGTCGGGTGCGCGATTCAGTTCCGTGAGCGCCTGCTCGATCGCGTCCAGGGTCCGCCGGTCGGTGAGCAGTTCGGCGTGGCCGCGGTCGATGACGGTGAGTGCCTCGTCGGTCCGGCCGGCGTTGAGCAGCGTCATGATGGACCGCGCCGCGGCGTGGCCGTGGGCGGGGACCAGGGCGAGGAAGGTCCGCAGAGCGGCGGCGTGCCTGGCGGTGTAGCGCCGGTAGCCCGAAGGGGTGCGCTCGGCGGCGGGCAGGATGCCGGCCGCCTCGTAGTTGCGGACCGCCTGACCGGACAGTCCGTGCGGCCGCGCCAGGTCCACGGGCCTCACGCGTTCTCCTCCAACCGTCGCCCCGACCGAGGGTTGCCGGCGCTGCCGCCCGCGGTCGGCCGCTGCCGCCCCTTGTTGCCGGGCATGCCCTGACGCCTGGCACCAGGGATGCCGCCGAAGCCAGGAGCGTACCGCCTGGCGGGGCGTCACCCTCCGGTGGCCGCGCGCAGCGAGCCGGCGAAGGCGGCCACCGCGGGGTGGGCGCCGGCACCCCGCCGGAAGGCGATCCTCGTCCGGCGGCGCATGGCAAGCCGGGTCAGGACGACGCCGGGAGGCGGGTCCCCGGCGCCCAGCTCCGGGATCAGGGCCACCCCCTGGCCGATCGTGACCAGGGCGAGCACGGTGGAGAAGTCGTCGATGTGGTGCCGGACCCGGGGCGAGAAACCGGCGGCCTGGCACGCCCGCGTGGCCATGGCGTGGCACATCGTGCCCGGCATGGCGAGGATCCAGGGGGCCTCGCTCCAGCGCCCGACCGGATCCTGATCCTGACCTTGATCCTGATCCGGGCCGCCGGCGCCGCCGGCCTTCCCGCCGCCCCAGGAGTCCGGGGGCGAGGCCGGCGAGGCCAGGTACATCGGCTCCTCCAGCAGCGGCTCGGTGTCCAGACCGGCATCGGAGGCGGACGGGACGAAGTCGTAGTCGTGGACCAGGGCGACGTCCAGCTCACCCGCCCGGAGCGCGTCGGCCACTCCTGCCGGGTCGATCTCCGCCACCATCGGCTCCAGACGCGGGTGCTCCCGGGCGAGGAGGGCGAGCGCGGCGGGGATGATCACCCGCCCGGCCGAGGGGAACGTGCCGATGCGCAGGGGGCCGGCCAGGCCGCGCCGGGCGTCCGCCAACTCCGCCGCCGCCCGTTCCAGGCGCTCCAGCACCGCCTCCGCGTGCTCCACCAACTGATGACCCGCCGGGGTCAGCGTCACCCGGCGGCCGGTCCGCTCCAGGAGGGGGACCCCGGCCTCTCGTTCCAGCACCGCCAACTGCTGCGACACCGCCGAGGGGGTGAAGGCCAGGGCCTCGGCCACGGCGGCGATCGTGCCGCGGTGGGCCAGTTCCCGCAGCAGGCGCAGACGTCGTACATCGAGCATCACCTCAGCTTACGGATCGGTCAAGAAAAGCGAACTGGACCTGAACGATTCCGCCGCGTCAGGCTGCCCCCATGGCACACGCACACGGCACACCGCTGGGGGGCGTTCACGTCCCCCTCGTCACCCCCTTCACCGCCGACGGCGGAGTCGCCCTGGACGCCCTCGAGGGGCTGGCCCACCGGGTCATCGACGACGGCGCCGCGGGGTTGGTGGCACTCGGCACCACCGCGGAGGCCGCGACCCTCGACGCCGACGAGAAGAGGGCCGTCGTGGACCTGTGCGCAACGGTGTGCCGGGAACGCTCGGTGGCGCTCGTCGTGGGGACCGGCTCCAACGACACCCGGCACACCCTCGAAGCGCTCCGGGAACTGACCCGGTGGCCGGGGGCGACCGCCGCGCTCGTCCCCGTGCCCTACTTCACCCGCCCCTCCGAGGCCGGCGTGGTCGCGCACTTCACGCGACTCGCCGCCGAGACCCCGCTGCCCCTGGTCGTCTACAACATCCCCCATCGCACCGGCCGGACGCTCGCGGCGCCCGCCCTGCGGGAACTCGCGGCCCTGCCCGCCATCATCGGCGTCAAGCACGCCGTGGCCGGAGTCGACGAGGACACCCTCGATCTGCTCGGCAGCCCGATCGACGGCTTCGCCGTGCTGGCCGGGGACGACCTGTTCGCCTCCCCGATGCTCGCGCTCGGGGCCGCCGGCGGCATCCTGGCCACCGCTCAGCTGGCCCCCCGCCACTTCGTCACGCTGGAATCCGCCTGGCGCGCCGGCGACGTGCCCCGGGCCCGCCCCCTGGGGCACTCACTCGCCGCTCTGGCCGCCGCCGCCTTCGCCGAACCCAACCCCACCGTGCTCAAGGGCGTCCTCCACGCACGCGGCCAGATCCCCACGCCCACCGTCCGCCTGCCCCTGCTCCCCGCCCACCCCGAATCCGTCGAGGCGGCGCTCCGGCGGCTCGAGGAACTCGACAGCTGACCGGCACCACCCTCCACAGCCCTCCGGGCCCTGCCCCCCCGATCTCCCTCCCCCTCCCCCTCTCCCTCCCTCCGATCTCCCTCCCCCTCGGCCCCTCCACCCCGGCCATCCCCCGCCCCCAGGTGTCCCCTTGGCCATCACCCACGCCCGGCCGTCCCCTACCCCCTGCCGTCCCTTCGTCCTCGGCCTCCCTACCAATCCCGCTAGTGGCTTGGCTCGGATTGTCGACCGCGTAATCGGTTCGCCGTCCGGTGCCCGTCATTCTGCCTCCAGGTGTGATCTCGACGGTGGTCGTGAGGGCGTCCTGGAGTGTTCGCACGCCTGCGAGCATGGGCGAGGGCGCCCCACCCCGCGTGTCTCCCCGCTCTACCCGCCGTGGCCCGTCGCCTTGCCCGCCACGGCGGCGGCCGCGCGGACGAAGGCGGCCAGGGCTGGGGAGGTGGCGTGCTCGGGCCAGGCGAGGACGAGCGTGGTGGGCTCGGCATCATCGACTGGGACAGCGACCAGGTCGTCGCGGAGCTGGTCGCGGATGGAGGAGGGGAGGACGGCGACCATGCGGCGCAAGGCGATGAGGTGGAGAAGCTGCCCAAGGTCGTGGACCTCGGGTCCGTGTGAGCCACCCTCAGATGCGCCCGGCCAGCGCGGCAAGGGCTCCCCGGCGAGGTCGTTCAGGCAGACCCGGGTACGGCCCGCGAGGCGATGCGAACTCGGCATCACGAGAAGTTGAGTCTCGGTCAGCAGGTCCTGGGTGTCCAGGCCGGTGAGGTCGTGGCGGGGGCGGTGAAGCAGGGCGGCGTCGGCACGACCCTCCCGCAGGAGGATCTCACGCTCGCCGAAGCTGCACACCAGGTCGACCGGCAGCGCACCCGGCTCAGCCTGATAGGCGTCGAGGATCGCGGGCAGCAGGCCACCGTCGCCGCCCGGCTTGATTGCCAGGACCAGACGCGGGTCGGCGCGGCCGGCCCGCCGGGTGCGGCGCGCCGCGGCCGACGCGGCGTCGAGCACCGTACGGCTCTCGCGGAGCAGGACGGCCCCCGCCTCGGTCAGTGCGACCCGGCGACTGCCACGTTCCAACAGGGCTACGCCCAGCCGTCGTTCGAGCTGCTGAATGGCGCGGGAGAGCGGCGGTTGGGTCATCCCTAACCGGGCGGCCGCCCGACCGAAGTGCAGTTCTTCGGCGACAGCGGTGAAGTAGACGAGCTCGCGGACCTCCAGTCTTTCCATACCCGCACGGTATCGCTGCATACCTGGTCGGTGTTGGAACTCCCGGCCGCCCCCGTGGTCGACTGAACGCATGACAGAAACCACGACTGCCCTGGTCACCGGTGCCAACAAGGGCATCGGGCGCGAGGTCGCAGCCCAGCTCGCCTCGCTCGGCACGAACGTCCTGCTGGCCTCGCGCGACCCGCACCGCGGTGCGGCAGCCGCAGCCGACCTGGGCCCGCGGGTGTACCCGGTCACCCTGGACGTCACCGACCGCGCCAGCGTCCTATCCGCCGCCCGCTGGATCGAGGAGCGCTTTGGCCGGCTGGACATCCTGGTCAACAACGCCGGCATCTCTGGCGACCTCGCCGCCCAGAGCCCTGGCAGTGTCGAACTGCCCGTTGTACGCGAGGTGTTCGAGACCAACGTGTTCGGCGTGATCAGCGTGACCACCACGATGCTGCCGCTGCTCGCCCGCTCCCCCGCCGCCCGGATCGTCAATGTCAGCAGTGGACTGGGCTCCATCGCCCGGATGACCGATCCCGAGGACTACTTCACAACCCGGCCCCCATTGGCCGCGTACGTCCCGTCCAAGACCGCACTCAACTCGCTGACCGTGCAGTACGCCAAGGAACTGCGCAGCCGCAACATCCTGGTCAACGCCGCCGATCCGGGGCCGTGTGCGACCGACCTCACCACCGCGTTCCCCGGCCTCACCCGCACCGCGGCCGACGGCGCGGCCGTGGTCGTCCGGCTCGCCACACTGCCCGATGACGGCCCGACCGGCGGCTTCTTCGACGAGCACGGCCCGGTTCCCTGGTGAGCTGCCTGTCAGGGAACCGAGGGACGGGGTGGTGGGGTCAGCCCGGACGGGATGGGCGAGCCGGGGACCGCGCCGGCGCCCGACGGGCCGCAGCGCCCGGGTTACCCGCCGGACCGCCCCGGCAACAGCCGACGGAAGGGTAGTGGACCGTCAGGCAGCCTTGGCCGGGTACTCGGTCCAGGTGCGCACGTAGGCGCCGATGGCGGCGTTCTGTGCGCCATGGCTGCGGTGGTCGGTGCCGTTGAGGGCGAAGTAGCGCAGGGGGGCCAGGTGTTCGGCGAGCTTGGTCAGGCTCCAGGTGGAGAACGCGGAGATCTTCCAGTCGGCGGGGTCGGCGGGGAACGTCCGGGCGATCAGGCAGATGTGCTCACGCACCTGGCTGCTGATCATCCTGGGGCGACCCCCGCTCCATTTTCGGTCCAGCGCCTCGAACCCCTGCTCGTTATGGCAAAGGATCTCGCGGTTGGCGGAGTCGGAGGAGGAACGAGGCACGGTGGACCGTGGTGGGTCAGCCTGCCGCGGGACCTGCCGAGCGCCTGGCCGATCTGCGCGCGTTCCGGAGCTTCCAGTCCGTCCCACGCCGGTGCTCCTCCCACGGGCACCGGTACCGGCGCTGGCAGCAGCGGCGCTGTCCGCTCCCAGGCCGCCTCAGCCCTCACGGCCCATCCCAACATCAATCGTGGGAGGCGTCCTGGCCCGGGACTGGGGAAGGGATCGGCACGAAGTGGCTCAGCCGATACGTGGTTGGCTGCGCCAGGCGTCCACAGAAGGTGTCCAGTCGCACCGCACTCCAGTCGATCTGAGTGTCCGACGCTTTGAGGCGGTGGATGTACGCGCGCCACTCCGGTTCGTCCTGGGTCTCGAAGAGCACCTCCCAGCGACCCATGTCAGGCGCGAAGCGAGCAGCCGCCCGCCGCGCGTCGTCCTGCGCTCGGCGTCTCCTCTTGCCCTGTCCTGGCATTCGCCCAGCATCGCTGGCCTCCATCGTCAATGCAACACCACCCCCCGGACGCTCGTGATCGTTCGTCGGACAGGGATCAGTGCCGCGTCCGCCTCGGCGGACGCCCGGCGGGCAGGGCGTCGACTAGCCCGCACCCGCACCGCTGCTAACCCCTGCCACCGGACAGCAGGGCCTCCATCAGTGCGGACGGATCCATCCGCCTGGGGAGGTCGCTGACCTGGCCGTCTCCTACCTCCACCACCCGCCATTCCCCGTCGGTACGTGCCACCAGGTCGGTGGTCACGAAGCGGCACCCCAATCGCCGTACCACCGGCCGTACCCGTTCCAGCTCGGGCCGGGGCGCTTCCCCGGAGGTGTCCGGATGGGGTCCGACCACCACCGGCTCACCATCCACCCACCACACCCGTGCCTCCGGCGCCCCGCCGCCACCCGCGCCGGCGAAGCGTTCGAACGCGCGCACCACGATGCCACCCGCGAGCGCGTCTCCCTGGAGTTCCACGAAGCGCGCGACAACCCGCCGCAAGCCGGCCGTGTCGGTCACCTCGGGAACGAAGCAGGCGTCGTCCCACTCGTGCTTGCGTGACTTCACGTAATCCTTGACCACCGCCGGACCGGCTCCCAACGGCGCCACGAGCGCGGCCAACTCGCCAGGTGACGGGACGACCCCCGGCGCGGAGGGCGTCCACACGCTGAGCGGGGTCAGCTCCTCGAACACCCGGTACCACCCGGGCAACTCATGGGCGGTGCGGTACCGCTCCGGGCTCACCAGCAGGCGGCACCCCCGATCCCGCAGGGCCACGGCCAGCGCATCGTACTGGGCGGCCGACACCATCCAGCCGCGATACCAGGCGCTGCCCAGCCCGATCGGCACCCCCTCTACCGCGCGTTCCACCTCCCCGCGGACCAGCGCGTCATGGTCGATCCTGGCCACCACGCCGCCGAGCCGGCGAACCGACTCCGCCTCCGCCGCGAAGTGCGGATCCACCCGACGCGGACGCAGCGGATCACCGCAATACAGCACAGCCGTCCCCATGGGGCCACCCTATGAACCCGCGGCTGCGCACGGGGGGTCGGCCCGCGGGGCGTCGGCCGCGCTACCCGCCGCCGGTCGGTGGGAGCCCTTCGGCGAGCGGGGAGGACGAGCAGGCGGCTTCGGCCGCCTCGGAGAAGTCCTCGGCGAGCAGGCAGGCCGCCGCATCCTCCGGAGCGCCGGCCGGGGGATCGGTGGCGTCACCCACCGCCTGCAGGGCGAGCAGGGCGGCTCCCACGGCGACGGCGAGGGCGGTGAGCCTGGTGCGGGGGCGGTAGACGTACATCGAGGGCACTCCAATCCGGACGGCGGCCGCGCCGTGGGCGGCCGGACGATCTCTCCTGAAGAACCATCGCCCATCGGGTGTCCCAGGCGCATGGGGCCACGGACCCGTCGTGGTCCCATCCCGCCCCACGCCCGCCGGTGCCGGACGGCTCAGGGCGATGGGGCGCCCAGTCCCGCGTCCCGGGCCCGGGCCACGGCCTCCGCCCGGCAGGTCACCTGCAGCTTGTCGAAGATGTGCCCGACGTGGTTGCGGACGGTCTTCTCCGCGACCACCAGTTCCCGGGCGATCCGGCGGTTGTCCAGGCCGCGGGCGACCAGGTTCAGCACCTCGCGCTCCCGGGCGGTCAGCATCGGCAGCGCCACCGGGCGCTCGCCCGGCGCCGGGGCGGTCAGCAGGTCGGCGATGCGCCGGGCGACCTCGGGGCCGAAGACCGCGCCGCCGGCCGCCACCGTGCGCACCGCGTGCAGGACCGTGTCCCGCGCCGAGCCCTTGACCAGGTATCCGTGCGCCCCCGCGCGCAGCGCGGCCAGCAGGCTGTCGTCGTCGCCGGACATCGTGAGCATCAGCACCGGCGGCGCCGGGGGGTTCGCCGCCAGCTGCCGGGTCGCCTCGATCCCCGAGGCGTCCGGCAGGGCGAGGTCCATGATCACCAGGTCGGGGCGGTGCTCGGCGACCGCGAGCGGCACGCCGCCGGCGGTGTCCACCTCGGCGACCACCCGGATGTCGTCGGTGCTGTCCAGGGCGCCGCGCAGGCCGGATCGGAACAGCGGGTGGTCGTCGACCACCAGGACGCGCAGCGGAGCGTGGTTGTCCATGATCCGGATACTATACGCGAGCATTCGAGCACGGAGCGAAGTTGCTTGATCCAACCGTCGGTGCCCGGGACGACCGTCCTACGCCCGAGCGCGCCGGGCACCCACGGCGGGACACGATCGGGGCCGTGGCCCCATGCGCCCGGGACGTCGTGCGGCCGACCATTGAGCCGCGGCCGAAGACCGGCCGCCCGCCCAGAGCGCGACCGCCGCCGTCACCGCACCCGCACCGCACCCGCAACCGCACCGCACAGCAGGAGCCCGAACAGATGAGCACTGGTCAGACGGCCGCACCCCGGCGTGACCTCGTCGGGGCGAAGACGCTGGCCGGCCTGTCGGTGGCGGGCCTGTTCGCCTGGAGCCTGCCGCTGATGCGCCGCGGCCCGTCGGCCCCGGCCCTGCCCGAGGTGCTGGACCAGGCCACCGGGATGACCGTCGGCCTCGCGCTGACCACGGCCGGGCTCCTGATCATCGCGCACGCCTCCGGCCGGACCGTCGGCTGGTTGCTGATGCTCTCCGGGGTGTCGATGATCGTGCCGCAGAGCGCCACGGCCGTCGCCGCGACCCTGCCCGACGGGCGGGGCGCCCCGGCCGTGGTGCTGGCCGGCGTGGTGGTCGGCAACACCGTCCACGTGACGGCGCTGAACACCCTTCCGCTGCTGCTCACCGACGGCCGGCTGCCGCACCGGCGGTGGCGCTGGTACGTCGGTGCGGTGGCCGTCTGGGCGCTGGTGCAGGCGTACGTCGCGCTGGCGCGCGTCCCCGTCTTCGACGGCATCGACAACCCGTGGAGCCGCGGCGCCGCCGGCCGACTCGGCCGGGAACTCCACGCCGTGCTGGGCGCGGCCATCGACCTCAGCGCCGCGCCCCTCATCGCGCTGGCCCTGGCCGTCCTCGCGCTGCGCTGGCGGCGGGTGCGCGGCTCCCACCGGGTGCGCGTGAAGGCCCTGCTGGTGCCCTACCTGCTGTGGGTCGCCGCCCTGATGATCGACTACCACCAGCGGCTCACCGGATGGTCCCAGCTCGCGGTCCTCGGCGGCGCCGCCCTGCTGTGGCCGATCGCGGTGGGATACCTCTTCGCCAAGGACCAGGTGCGCGGGGTCCACCACGCCCTCAGCCGGCTGACCACCGCCTTCGTGCTGGTGGTCGGGGTCTTCGCGCTCTACGCCGTCGGCCTCGGCGCGCTCTCCCTGCTGGATCCGGCCTTCGCCAGCCCGGGCGCCGCCGGGCTCGCCGCCGTCTCCCTGCTGCTCGGCGCGGCGCTGCGCACCACCACGGCGGAGACGGCGCGTGCCGTCGACCGGGTGTACCACGGTGGACGCACCGGCGCCTACCACGTCGTCAGGGACCTCGCCGAACGGCTCAGTCACGCCGTGCCGCCACACGAGGCGCCCACCGTGCTCTGCGAGACGGTGGTCGACGACCTCGAACTCCCCGGCGCCCGGGTGGAGGTGGACACCCACAACGGCCTGCGCGAGCTCGCCCGCCACGGCACGTGCTCGGAGCCCACCCGCTGCTTCGACCTGGTCTACGACGGCACGGTCATCGGGCGGCTGCTGGTCTCCTGCCGGAACGGCCAGCGGACCATCGAGGAGTCGGACAGCGAACTGCTGCACTTCCTGGCCGACCAGGTGGCGCCGGCCATCGCCTCGGCCCGCCTGTACGAGGACCTCCAGGCGAGCCGGGAACGCATCGTCATCGCCAGGGAGGAGGAACGCCGCAGGCTGCGGCGCGACATCCACGACGGGCTCGGCCCCGCGCTCTCCGGGCTGCGGCTGCAACTCGACACCGCCCGGGCGATCCTGCCGCCCGACGACCCGACCGCCGGCCTGCTGGGCCAGGCCTCCGCGGACCTCGCCCGGGTGATCAGCGAGGCGCGGGCGATCACGGACGACCTGGTGCCGGCCGCCCTGGGGGACATCGGCCTCAGCGACGCGGTGCGTCGCCTCGCTGACCGGCTCGGCCTGTGCACGCCGAGCGTCACCGTCAGCCTGACCCCCGACCCGCTCCCGCCGATGCCGGCCGCGGTGGAGGTGGCGGCGTACCGGATCACCGCGGAGGCCCTCAACAACGTGGTGCGGCACGCGCGGGCCACCCACGCCGAGGTGCGGCTGCTGGCCCTCCCCGACCACCTGATGGTGGAGGTCACCGACGACGGCGTGGGGCTGCCGAAGACGCGTGCCGGCGGGGGAGTGGGCCTGACCTCGATGGCGGAACGGGCGGAGGAGATCGGCGGCCGCTGCTACATCGCCGGCACGGCCACCGGGACGCGGGTGCACGCCGTGGTGCCGCGGCGGGTGGTGCCCCGGCAGTACCGCCCCGGCGCGGCCCGCCGCACCCCCCAGGAGCCCGCGGCCGACACCTGATCGGCTCCGGTGGGCGGGCGGCGAGGAATCACGGCCGGTGCGGGCACACCGGGCACGGGGCCCGACTCCTCGACGACTCCTCCGACGCCGCCTCCTCCGACGCCGCCTCCTCCTCCGCCGGATTCACTGCCGTCGTCTCCTCCGCGACCGACCTCGTCGCGGCGGAGGCGCCCCGGACGACGGAGCTGACCGAGGTGACCGGCGGCGCGTCGACCGCCCAGGTGGGCGACGCGGCCCACACCGCCCCGCCCGCCAGCACCACCGCGAGGGCGCCGAACGCGCCCCTCACCCGCGCCGAACGCCTCCTCGCCGAACGCCTGAGCCCTGGCGGCATCCGCATCCCGACCACCTCCACGGACCGCGCTGCGCGTACTCGTCCGGGTGCAGACAGTAACAGAAGGAGTGTGGGTGCCACCGCTCAATCGGCCGTTCCGGCACCCGGCGCGAGGACTCCGCTCGCGCGCACCAGCGCGTCGGCCGCCACCCGTCCGACCCCCGGTGGTCGACCCTCGTCGGGACGGTGCTCGTGGTCGGGACGGTGCTCGTGGTCGGGGTGGTGTCGATCGGGAACGGTTCGGTGCCGGCCGCGCTCCCGCCCTTCCGCACGGGAGCGCCGGGAGGCTATGAAGTCCCCATGAGGATCCGTACCGGGGGCGTGGACGACGTCCCGGCCGTGCTGGCGATGCTGGACGGCGCGGTGGCCTGGCTCGCCGCGCGGGGACGCACCGGCCAGTGGGGCAGCGAGCCGTGGTCGGCCCGGCCGGCCGCCGTCCGACGCGTCGAGGAACGGGCCCGCGGCTGCCTGCTGCGGGTCGCGGAGATCGACGGTGCGCCGGCCGGCGCCTGCTTCCTCTCCGACACGCCGTCGGACTACGTGCCGCCCGCCGACCGCCCCGAACTGTTCGTCAACCTGCTGGTCACGGACCGCCGCCACAGCGGGCGCGGCGTGGGGGCGGCGCTGGTTCGGGACGCCCGGGAGGAGGCCGTGCGGCGCGGCGTGGACCTGCTGCGGGTGGACTGCTACGCGGGGGGCGACGGCCGCCTCGTCCAGCACTACCGCGACCTCGGCTTCACCCCCGTGGAGCGGTTCACCGTCACCCTGCCCGACGGCACCGACTGGCCGGGGCAACTGCTGGGCATGGCGCCCTGACCGGCCGCCCGGGGGAGCGGGCGGGCGAGGCCGTGGGATGGGCGAGGCCCATGAGGCGGGCGAGGTCCGTCAGGCCGGCGGAGGCCGGCGCGGGAATCCTGGGCGGCCCGGGGCGTTGAAGTGGGGGTGACCTCCGCGATACCGCCGATACCGTTCTCCGTCCTGGACCGCTCCCGCACCCGGCGGGGCGAGGACGGCCCGCAGGCGCTGCGCGAGACCCTGCGGTTCGCCCAGCAGATCGAGGAGCTCGGCTTCCACCGGTTCTGGGTCTCCGAGCACCACAGTGTGCCCGGGGTCGCCGGCTCGGCGCCCACCGTGCTGGCGGCCGCCGTGGCCGCGGGCACCTCGCGCATCCGGGTCGGCACCGGGGGCGTGATGCTCCCCAACCACCAGTCGCTGGTGGTCGCCGAGCAGTTCGGGGTGCTGGAGTCGCTCTTCCCGGGGCGCATCGACATGGGGCTCGGCCGCTCGGTGGGTTTCACCGACGGCATCCGGCGCGCCCTCGGCCGCGACAAGGACGCCGCCGAGGACTTCGGCCGTCAGCTGGCGCAACTGCTCGGGTACTTCGCCGGGGACCAGCAGGACCATCCGGACGTCCACGCCCGCCCTGCCGAGGGGCTGCGCGTTCCGGCGTTCGTGCTGGCCACCGGCTCCGGGGCGGAGATCGCCGCCGCGTTCGGACTGCCGCTGGTGATCGGCGGCGTCCGCGGCGAGGAGCGGATGCTGCGCGCGATCGACGACTACCGGGCGCGGTTCACGCCCTCACGCTGGTCCGAGCGGCCCTATGTGGTGGTCTCCGGCACGGTCGCGGTGGCCGAGACCACCGAGCGCGCCCGGCAGCTGCTCGTCCCCGAGGCGTGGTCGACGGCCTACTCCCGGACGCACGGGGTGTTCCCGCCGCTGGAGCCGGCCGAGGAGATCCTGTCCCGCCGGATGACCGCGCGGGAGCGCGACCACTTCGACCAGGCCATGCGGGGGCACGTCCACGGCACCGCCGGGGAGGTGTCGGACGCGCTCGGCGCCCTGCTGGAACGCACCGCTGCCGACGAGGTGCTGGTCACCACCAGCACCTTCGACCGCGCCGAGCAACTCGAGACCTACCGCGAACTGGCCGCGCTCGCCGGGCTCGCCGGACCGTCCCGTCGCGGCACGGTCCCGGTCACGGCTCCGGCAGGAAGCCGTCCAGGTGGTCCAGCAGCGCCCGCGGGCGCTCCTCGGCGATGAAGTGACCGCAGCGGGGGATCTCCGCGCCGGTGACGTGTTCGGCGTACTCCTTCCAGATCTCCAGGGTGGGCAGGCGGGCCGGCAGACCGACCGATCCCCACAGGGCCAGGACGGGTGCGGTGACGCGGCGGCCGGCCTGTGCGTCCGCCTCGTCGTGGGAGAGGTCCACCTCCTGGGCGCGGTAGTCGTCGAGGCTCGCGCGGAGCGCGCCCGGGCGGGAGAAGGCGCGCACGTAGGCGTCCACGGCCTCCGGCTCCAGGCCGTGCCGGTCGTACGTCCAGCGTTCGAAGAAGTACTCGAGGTATCCCCGCACGTCCGGCCCGATCAGCCGCTCGGGCAGGTCGGGTTGCAGGTGGAACAGCCAGTGCCAGTACCCGGCGGCCACCGACGCGTCCAGCCGGCGGAACATCTCCCGGGTCGGCACGACGTCCAGCACGGCCAGCCGCTCCACCTGCTCGGGGTGGTCGAGCGCCCAGCGGTGGCCCACCCGGGCCCCGCGGTCGTGCCCGATCACGCTGGCCCGTTCGAAGCCCAGCTCCCGGACCAGTCCCGCCATGTCGGCGGCCATCCGGCGCTTGTCGTACCCGCCGGTCGGCTTGTCGCTGAGGCCGTATCCCCGCAGGTCCGGCGCGACCACGGTGTAGCGGGTGGCGAGTTCGCCCCAGATCTTCCGCCAGCACAGGCGGGTCTGCGGCCAGCCGTGCAGCAGCACGACCAGCGGCCCCGTCCCGGCCTGGGTGTAGTGCAGCCGCACGCCGTCGACCCACGCCACGCCCTCGGTCGGCGCTGGTGCGTTCATGCCTGATCAGCCTCCCATTCGACGCCGCGGACGCCACCGGAGCGGTCGCGCCGGGGCCAATCATCCGCCGAAGTGCCCGGGCGGGCATCCCGCACGGACGAGTGGGCATGATCCGGCCATGTCGAACCCGCACCCGCACCCGGTGACCGCCCCGCCCCCGGCCCCGAGTGAGCAGGACCTGCTGCCGCCGAAGGTCGACGTCGACGTCCACGCCCCACTCCTGACCTACTGGCGGCAGCGTGAGCGCCAGCACCTGCGCGACGTCTACGCCGGCGTCCGCATCAAGAAGTTCCCCGAGGACCTGCGCGTGTTCGAGCACGTGCTGTGGCTCTCGCGCACCGACGTGGTGGTGGAGCTCGGCACCCACCTGGGCGGATCGGCGCTGTGGTTCCGCGACCGGCTGCGCACCCAGGCCGCCTACGGGCGCACCTCGGTGCCCGTCCAGGTGATCTCGGTCGACCTGGCGCAGGAACGCGCGGCCGCGATCCTGGCCGAGGCCGACCCGGACTACGCCCGCGAGATCACCCTGGTCGAGGGCGACGTCGGCGATCCCGCGCTGGCCGAGCGCGTCCGGGCCATGATCCCGCCGGGCGCGCGGTGCCTCGTCGTGGAGGACACCCTGCACGAGTACCCGACGACCCTCGCCGCCCTCGACCACTTCGCCGACCTGGTGCCCGAGGGCGGGTTCTTCGTGGTCGAGGACGGCATCGTGGACGACCCCGAACTGCGGCCGCCCGGCATGCCCGGCGGGGTGGTGCCGGCGGTGCGGGACTGGCTCGCCGGGCCGCGCGGCGCCGCCTTCCGCATGCGGCGCGACCTGGAGCGCTACGGGCTCACCTCGCACCCGTACGGCTGGTTGCAGCGGGTCGCGGCGGCGTGACCGGCGGGCCGGCCCGGGGCGTGGCGCACCGTCCGGCCCGGGCCGGCCCGCCACCGGGCCCGCTCAGGGGGTCGCCGGCCACCCCGTGGTGGCCGGCGCCGGGCGCTCGGGTGTGTGGACGTGCTCCGGCAGGATGCCGTACCACATGATCCGCATCATGGCCTGGGAGAGCGCCCGCCGCAGCGCGGCGTTGCCCAGGAACGCGGGCACCCGCGGCGGTTCGGAGTCCCCGAGCACGCGCCCGATGAGCTGCCGCTGCACCAGCACCTGCACCGTCTGGGTGCCCGCCGTCGGGAACCGGCGGCGGCGCCGAACCCGCTGCACCAGGCGGGGGTTGAGGGTGCGCCGGAACCGGTCGGGGTCGGCCTGCGCCCGGTACAGCGGGTCGGCCAGGAGGTTGGCCGTGGCCACCGCGTCCTGGACGGCGAGGTTGATGCCGACCCCGGCCACCGGCGACATGGTGTGCGCGGCGTCCCCGATGGCCAGGAAGCCTGGGCGGTCCCAGGAGCTCAGCCGGTTCACCCCGACCTCCAGGAACTTCACCCGCTCCCAGGTGTCGATCTCCCCGATCCGGTCGGTCAGGGCGGGCAGCAGCCGCGCCAGCCGCTCCCGGAAACGCTCCAGGCCCTGCGCCCGGACGGTGCCCCAGGTACCCTTGGGGATCAGGAAGGCGATCTGCCAGTAGTCGTGCCGGTCGATCGCGGCCACCATGGAACCCGGCCCGACGTGCCCCAGGAGCCCTTCCCCGTCCTCGGGCCTGCGCGAGATCCGCAACCACAGCACGTCCATCGGCGCCCCGAGCTCCCTGGGCACCAGGCCGGCGGCGGAGCGCAGATCGGAGTGGCGGCCGTCGGCGGCGACGGTGAGGACCGCGCGGAGCTCGTGCTCGCCCGTCCGGTCGCGGTAGCGCAGGCCCCGCACCGCCCCGTGCTCCTCGATGAGGCCGACCGACTCCGCCTCCATCAGCAGGTGGAACCCGGGGTGGCGCCGGGCGTGCTCGACCAGCAGGGTGAGGAAGTCCCACTGGGGGACCATCGCGACGTGCCGGTACTTCCAGCGCCCCGGGACGCGCCGCAGGTCGGCGTCGATGAGCTCCCGGCCGTCCGCCAGGATCCGCAGGGTGGCCAGCTTGCTGTGCGGGATCCGCTCCAGCGCGTCCACCATGCCCAGCTCGTCCAGCACCTGCAGGGTGGAGGGGTGCACGGTGTCGCCGCGGAAGTCGCGCAGGAAGTCCCCGTGCTTCTCCAGCACCGTCACGTCGATCCCGGCCCTGGCCAGCAGCAGCCCCAGCATCATCCCCGCCGGCCCTCCGCCGGAGATGGCGCAGGTCGTGGCCCCGGTCTCGGTCATGGCACCCTCCTCGGGCTCGCGCGCGGTGGTCGGGACGGCCCCGGCCCCACCGCTGGACGCTTTCCACCCGCCGCCGCGGCTACTCGGGGACACCCGGACCACCGGACCACCGCCGGACCCGGCCGAGGCCGGCCCCGGGCAGGACATCGTCGTACCAATATGAGGATTCCGGTCCGAGGGGTGCGCCCCGCCGCATCACGGTATGAACGAGACACGGGCCAACCGACCGGAGAGGGGCACCCGTGTCGCAGCGAGCCGATGTCATCGTGGTGGGTGCCGGGCCGGGCGGCTCGTGCGCCGCCTACCATCTGGCCCGTCAGGGGCTGGACGTGCTGCTGCTGGAGAAGTCGGAGCTGCCCCGGGAGAAGGTGTGCGGCGACGGCCTGAGTCCGCGGGCCGTGCGGCAACTCGTCCGGATGGGCGTCGACCTGGCCGCGCCGGGCTGGTCGCGCAACCGGGGCGTGCGGTTCGTCGCGGGTGACGCCCGGTTGGAGGTCGCCTGGCCCGGCCTGGCGTCGCTCCCCGACTACGGTCTCACCCGCACCCGGCGCGACTTCGACGACCTCCTCGCCCGGCGGGCCGCCGGCGCCGGGGCGCGGCTGCGGACCCGCACCAGGGTCACCGCGCCGCTGCTGGACCGCGCCGGGCGGGTCGCCGGCGTGCACGCCGAGGTCGGTCCGGAGCGCACCCCGGCGACCTACCGCGCCCCCCTGGTGGTCGCCGCGGACGGCGTCTCCGCCCGGCTCGCCCTGGCCCTGGACGTCACCCGGCGCACCGATCGGCCGATGGGCGTGGCCGTGCGCCGCTACTACCGCAGCCCGGCCCGCCACGCCGACGACCACCTGGAGATCTGGTTCGACCTGCGCCTGCGCGACGGCCGGCCGCTCCCCGGGTACGCCTGGGTCTTCGGCATCGGCGACGGCCGGGTCAACGTGGGCCTGGGGTCCGTCGACGAGGCGGGTGCCGGCCGCCTCGACCACCGGCGGCTGCTGCGGGAGTGGCTCGCCACCACCCCGGTCGCCTGGGGGCTGCGGGAGGAGACGGGGGCCGACGGAGCCGTCCGGGGCGCCGCGCTCCCGATGGGTTTCAGCCGCGTGCCGCACTACACGCGCGGTCTGATGCTGGTCGGGGACAGCGGCGGCATGGTGAACCCGTGCAACGGCGAGGGCATCGCCTACGCTATGGAGGCGGGCGAACTCGCGGCCGACATCGCCGCCCAGGCGCTGGCGCGGCCCGAGGGGCCGCGGCGCGAACGCGCCCTGCGGCTGTACCCGGCGGAGCTGACCCACCGGCACGGCGCCTACTACCGGGTGGGCAGCGCCTTCGCGGGGCTGATGACCCGGCCGTTCTTCCCCAAGCTCCTGCACCGGGCCGGCATGCGCTCGCCCGCCACCATGCGCCTGCTGGTCAGGCTGCTGTCCAACGTGTACGACCGGCCCGGCCGGGACGCCACCGACCACGCCATCGAGGCCCTGCTGCGGTTGGTGCCGTCCGGGGCGCCCGGGCGTCGGCGGAGCGGGTGACGCGCCCGGACGATTTTCGGTGGTGGCGGCCGACCCGGGGCTGCTTGGATGCCCGGGTGACTTCCGTGGATCATGACGAACGCCTCGCCCCGCTGCTGGAACGCCTCGAGGACTACTACGACGCGGCGCCGCGCCGCGCCGCCCGCGCCGAGGACTTCGGGGCGCTGACCCTGTTCGTCCGCGAGGGCGCCGGCTGGCCCTTCTACGCCCGTCCGAGCCGGGGGCGGGCCGGTGCGGCGACCGCGGCCGACGTGCGGCGGGTGCGCGACCGGCAGCGGGAACTCGGCGTCCCCGAGGCGTTCGAGTGGGTCGCCGAGAGCAGCCCCGGGCTGCGCGCGGCGGTCGAGGAGGCCGGGCTCGTGGTGCACGAGCACCCGCTGATGGTGCTCGACCCGGACGCGCCCACCCCGAGCGCGGCCGCCCCGGGCGTGGACCCGGGGGTGTCGGTGCGCACGCTGGGCCCGGACGACCCGGCGCTGCCGGGCGCGCTGGCCGTTCCGTACCTGGCCTTCGCCGAGCCCGGAACGGCGGTCGGCACCGCCGGCGCCGAGGGACTCGCGGAGGCGGTGCGGGCGGGGGCCGCCGACGGTTCGACCCGGGCGGCGGTGGAGCGCGTGCGGGCCGGGCTGACCGTGGTCGCGGCCGCCCTCCAGGACGGCACCGCGCTCTGCGCCGGTCAGCACCAGCCGGTCGGGGAGGTCAGTGAGATCGTCGGCGTCGGCACGCTGCCGGCCGCGCGCCGCCGCGGGCTCGGGCTCGCGGTCACCGCGGCGCTGGTGGCCGACGCGCGCTCCCGGGGCGTGGGGACGGTCTTCCTGTCGGCCGGTGACGAGGACGTCGCCAGGATCTACGGACGGCTCGGCTTCCGGCGCGTCGCCACCGCGCTGATCGCCGAGCCCGCCCGGTGACGCCCGCCCGGTGACGCCCGCCCGCCTGGTCGGCGGCGCGGCGGTCGTCGCGGGCGGACCCGCCGCGGGAGTCAGGGGGCGCGCAGCGCGCCGGCGACCACCCGCAGGTCGGAGACCAGGCCCGCGTAGACGGCGTCGCGGTCGTCGGCGCGCAGTACGGCGGAGGGGTGGATGGTGGCCACGCAGACCACGTCGGTGGGCTCCCGCGCGCCGTCGAGCGGCGCCAGCGGCAGGGGGGTGCCGCGTTCCCTGGTCACCCGGAAGTCCGGGCCGAGCAGCGACTTCCCGGCCGTGGCGCCGAGCGCCACCACCACCTCGGGGGCGATCAGCCGCAGCTCCTCGGCCAGCCACGGGCGGCAGGCGGCCATCTCGCGCAGGCTCGGCGCCTTGTGGATGCGCCGCTTCCCCCGCCCCTGCTGGACGAACTTGAAGTGCTTGACCGCGTTGGTGATGTAGGAGTCGTCGGGGTCGATCCCGGCCTCCTCCAGCGCGCGGGTCAGCACCCGTCCGGCCGGCCCCACGAAGGGCAGGCCGCGCCGGTCCTCCACGTCCCCGGGCTGCTCCCCGACCAGCACCACCCGGGCCGAGGGGTTCCCGGCCCCGAACACGGTCTGGGTGGCCTCCCGGTACAGCGGACACCCGTGGCAGCCGGCGGCCGCCTCGCGCAGCTCGCCGAGATCGGCCTCCGCGGGGACGAACGGACGCGCGTCGTAGCCCGCGCCGCCGTCCTCGCCGCCTCGTTCCATCGTGGCCTCCAGGTTCGCCGGTCCCGCCCCACGCAGCGGGTACCAGCCTGTTAATCAGATATTCACGCGCATCCGGGTGTGTGGCGGCTTCTACGCGAGTAGAACACCGGCGTCCAGGTCATTCCTCCCCTTGGAGCGACAATGATCCGCAGTTCCGGAGCGCACGGCAGACGGGCCGCCTCGGCCCTCCTCGGCGCGGCGATCGCGGCCGGCGCCCTCGTGGCCCTCCCCCTGCCCACCGCCACCGCCGTCTCCCCGGACGTCGTGGTCAGCCAGGTCTACGGCGGGGGCGGGAACACCGGCGCCACCTACCGGGCCGACTACATCGAGCTGTACAACCGCGGCACCACCACGGTCTCGCTGTCCGGCTGGTCGGTCCAGTACGCCTCGGCCACCGGGTCGAGCTGGCAGAAGACCGACCTGTCCGGATCGCTCGCCCCCGGCCGGTACCTCCTGGTCGGCCAGGCGTCCGGCGGCAGCACCGGCCAGGCGCTCCCCACTCCCGACCTCACCGGCACGATCAACCTCAGCGCCACCACCGGCAAGGTCGCCCTGCGGACCAGCACCACGCCGCTCACCTGCTCCACCGGCTGCGCCACGGCCAGCGGCGTGCGCGACTTCGTCGGCTACGGCAGCACCGCCTCCTCCTACGAGGGGACGGGGGCCGCTCCCGCGCCGTCCAACACCACCGCCGTGCTGCGCGCCGCCGGCGGTGCCACCGACACCGACGGCAACTCCGCGGACTTCGCCGTGGCGGCCCCGCAGCCGCGCAACTCCTCCTCCAGCGGCGGCGGCGGTGGCACCGGCACCCGGATCCGCGACATCCAGGGCGCCGCGCACCGCTCCCCGCGCACCGGCCAGCAGGTGTCGGCGGTCCCCGGCGTGGTGACCGCCGTGGGCACCACCGGCTTCTGGATGCAGGACCCCGCCCCCGACGCCAACCCGGCCACCAGCGAGGGCATCTACGTGTACACCTCCACGGCCCCGGGCCGCCGGGTGGGCGACTCGGTCACCGTCACCGGCACCGTCGGCGAGTTCCGGCCCGGCGGCACCGGCGGCACGGACAACCTCACCACCACCCAGCTGACCTCCCCGCAGGTCACCGTGGTGGCCACCGGGGCGGCGCCGCCGGCGGCGACGGTGGTGGGCAGCGGCGGCCGGATTCCGCCGACCGCGGTGATCGACAACGACGCCACCGGGGACGTGGAGACCTCCGGCACCTTCGACGCCACCACCGACGGCATCGACTTCTGGGAGTCGATGGAGGGCATGCGCGTCCAGCTGAACGGCCCCGCCGTGGTCGGCCCGCGCAACGACTTCGGGGAGATCCCGGTCGTGTCCACGGGCAGCACCGTGCGCACCAACCGCGGCGGCATCGCCGTCCAGTCGGCGGACTTCAACCCCGAGCGGGTGCTGGTGGACGACGTCCTGGCGACCACCCCGGCCGCCGACGTCGGCGACACCCTCTCCGGCGCGGTGGTCGGCGTGCTGGACTACTCCTTCGGCAACTTCAAGCTGCTCCCCGGCACGGCGCCGACCGTGCTGGACGGCGGCCTCACCCCGGAGACCACGGCGGCCGCGTCCTCCGGCCAGCTCGCCGCGGCCACCTTCAACGTGGAGAACCTCGACCCGGCCGACCCGCAGTCGCGGTTCGACGCCCTGGCCGACACCATCGTCGGCAACCTGCGCTCACCGGACCTGATCGCCCTGGAGGAGGTCCAGGACAACGACGGGCCGACCAACAGCACCGTGGTCGCCGCCGACCAGACGCTGAACAAGCTCACCGCGGCGATCAGCGCGGCCGGCGGACCGGCCTACTCCTGGCGGCAGATCAACCCGGTGGACGACGCCGACGGCGGCGAGCCCGGCGGCAACATCCGGCTGGCCTTCCTCTACCGCACCGACCGGGGCCTGGCCTTCGTCGACCGTCCCGGCGGCACCGCCACCACGGCGACCACCGTGAACAACGTCGGCGGCCGGCCGCAGCTGAGCCACTCCCCGGGCCGGGTCGCCCCGACGAACGCGGCCTTCGCCGGCAGCCGCAAGCCGCTGGCCGGCGAGTTCACCTGGAACGGACGCACCCTGTTCGTGGTCGCCAACCACTTCAACTCCAAGGGCGGCGACGACCCGCTGTTCGGCCGCGTCCAGCCCCCGGTCCGCTCCTCGGAGACGCAGCGCCACCAGCAGGCCACTGCGGTGCGGGGCTTCGTCGACAGCGTGCGCGCCATCGACCCCGGCGCGGGCGTGATCGTCCTCGGCGACCTCAACGACTTCGAGTTCTCCCGGACCACGGACATCCTCACGGCCGGCGGCGCGCTCGTCGACCTCCCGGCGACGCTGCCCGCCGCCGAGCGCTACACCTACGTCTACGAGGGCAACTCGCAGGTGCTGGACCACATCCTGCTCTCCCCGTCGCTGGCCGCGACGGCGTACTCCTACGACGTGGTCCACGTCAACAGCGAGTTCACCACGCAGGTCAGCGACCACGACCCGCAGGTGGTGCGGATACCGCTGCCCTGACCGGGACGCCGGGGGCCGGGGCGACGCCGTCCGCGTCGCCCCGGCCCACCGCGCCGCGCCCCGCCGGCACCGGCTCCGCACCCGTGTGTGAGACTCGCGTCGAACGCCTGACCTCGCCTCGAACACCACCACGGACGCCCCACCCGCATGACGCACCCCCACCGAGACCCCACCGCCCGGCACGGCCTCCGCCGGCTTCTCCGCCGGCTCCGGCTCCGTCCCGCCGTCCGCCCACGCCCGCGAGCGGGCCGGCCCGGAAGGGCGGTGGCGGCGTGGGCGGCGTGATCACCGGCTTCGCCGTCATCGCCAGCGTCATCGGCTGCGGCTACCTGCTGGGTCGCTACCGGCTCCTCGGCGACGGCGGGCGGGAGGTCCTCACCAAGCTCGCGTTCCACGTCGCCAGCCCGGCGCTGCTGTTCGAGACCCTGGCGCGCTCCGACCTGTCCGTGCTGGTGTCCCCAGCCCTGCTGATCACGGCGCTCAGCTCCGTCGCCGTCGCGGGCGTCTTCGTCGCGGTGAGCGCGCTGCGCCGCTGGCCGGTGGGCTACTCGACGCTGGGGGCGCTGTGCGCCGGCTACGTGAACGCCGGGAACCTCGGCATCCCGATCGCCGCCTACGTCCTCGGGGACGCGTCCCTGGTGGCGCCGGTGCTGCTGTTCCAGCTCCTGGTCATGGCGCCGATCGCGCTCACCGTGCTGGACCTGTCCACCTCGGCCACCGGCACGACCCTCGCCCAGCGCCTGCTCACCCCCTTCCGCAACCCGGTGGTCGCCGGTTCGCTGGCCGGAGTCGCGGTGGCGGCGGCCGGCTGGACGGTGCCGCAACCGATCATGGAGCCGTTCGAGCTGGTGGGCGCCATGTCGGTGCCCGCCGTGCTGCTGGCCTTCGGGATATCGCTGCACGGGAGCGCCGCGCCGGCGCGCGGACCGGACCGGGTCCCGGTGCTGCTGTCCGTGGGCCTGAAGACCGTCGGCCAGCCGCTGGTGGCGTGGGGCCTCGGCACCATGGTGTTCGACCTGTCCCGGCGGAACCTGTTCGCCGTCGTGGTCACCTCGGCGCTCCCGGCGGCGCAGAACCTGTTCACCTACGCCTCCCGCTACCAGGTGGCGACGCGCCTGGCCCGCGAATCGATTCTGCTCTCCACCCTCCTCGCGGTGCCCGTGCTGCTGGTGGTCGCGGCGCTGCTGGGGTGACGCCCCGGTGGGCGCCGGCCCGCGCGGACCGGCGGTGGATCAGCCGGCGGCCGGGGTGGACCCGGTGGCCGGCACGAGGGCGGCGACCCGCTGCACCGCGAAGGCGTAGCCCTGGACCCCGCAGCCGGCGATGACCCCGTCGGCCCGCCGGGAGACGTAGGAGTGGTGCCGGAACGCCTCGCGCCGGTGGATGTTGGAGATGTGCACCTCGACCACCGGCAGGCCGTCGCACGCGTTGAGCGCGTCGAGCAGCGCGACGGAGGTGTGGGTGTAGGCCCCGGGGTTGATCACGATCCCGCAGTGGTTCAGCCGCGCCTCGTGGATCCAGTCGATGAGCCGGCCCTCGTGGTTGCTCTGCCGGCAGTCCACCGTGGCCTGGTGCGCCGCCGCCACCTCGGCGCACATGGCCTCGACGTCCGCCAGCGTGGCGGTGCCGTAGACGGCGGGCTCCCGCTGCCCGAGCAGGTTGAGGTTGGGGCCGTTCAGGACCATGATCGGCGCGGTGGCGACGGTGTGCGGCATGGGGGCCTTCCGGGGAATCGTGTCGGCGTGTCACGCGAGGTCTATCACGCCGGGCCCGGGTGGCTCGCGCCCGGAACCGGCGCGGCCCCGCCGGGTCACAGCCCGCGCAGCCGGTCCAGCTCCCGGCGCTCCCGCTTGGTCGGGCGGCCGGCGCCGCGTTCCCGCTGGGCCACCGGGAGCTCCTCGTGCGGCGCGGGCGGCGGTGGGCTGTTGTCCACGTACGCCTCCACGGCGACGGCCGCGCCCACCCGCTTGCGCACGATCCGCGAGACGACGACGATCCGTTCCCGGCCGGCGTGGCGCAGCCGCACCTGGTCGCCCACCCGGACCGGGTGGGCCGGCTTGACCCGCTCGCCGTTGACCCGCACGTGCCCGGCCCGGCAGGCCGCGGCGGCCAGTGAACGCGTCTTCACCAGCCGGACGGACCAGATCCAGCTGTCGACCCGCGCGGTCCCCTCCTCTTCTGCCATGGCGACGACTCTACGGGCTGGCGCGGGGGAGCGGCGGGGCGGGCCGGCCGGCGGCGGGTCCCGCGCGGTCAGCCGGCACCGGGCAGCGCGCGCTGCCGGTACTCCCGGGGCGTGACGCCGTAGCTCGTGGTGAAGGCGCGGGTGAAGACGGAGGGCTGGGTGAATCCCCAGCGCTCGGCGACCCGGTAGATGGGCACGGCGCGCAGGGCCGGGTCGGTGAGGTCGTGGCGCGCGCGTTCCAGGCGCTGCCCGCGGATCCAGGCGCCGACGGTGGTGTCCTGCGCCTGGAACAGGCGGTGCAGGTAGCTGACCGAGATGTGGTGCGCGGCCGCGATGTCGCCCGGGGTCAGTCCGGGGTCGTTCAGCCGGCCGCGGATGAAGGCCTGGATCCGCGCGGTCAGCTCGCGCCGACGGATCTCGGGGGTCAGCGACTCCTCGGCCTCCAGCAGGTGGCCGAAGAGGGCGCAGACCAGGTCGAGGACCACTGTTCCCAGGCGGGTGGCGTCCCCTGGCCGGTAGGAGTCCGTCTCGCTGGTCAGCTGGGTGAGGACGCTGGTCAGCAGGGCGGCGACGCCGTCTTTGGCGGGCAGGGGGCGGCCGAGGATCCGGTCCACCGTGTTCGCCGGCAGCGGCAGCAGGTTCTTCGGCAGCGCGACGCTCGCCACCCGCACCGGGCCGTGCGGGGCCTGGAACGCCGCGGCGTCGAGCCGGGAGAAGTCCTGGGCGAAGAGCTCTCCCACGCCGGCGGCGGCCTGGCTGCCGTCCCACTGGGTGAGCATCGTGCCGCGCAGCGGCAGCAGCAGCTGGTAGGCGTCCGGATCGTCGAGTCGCGGCGAGTTCGCGGCGCGCCGGATCCGCGCCGGGGTGAAGACCTTCATGCCCACCGCCACGCCGCCGAGGTTCAGGCCGCGTTCGTAGGCGTAGAAGTCGCCGGCGTGGTCGGTGCAGACCTCGAACTGGTGCGACTCGCCCCGGAAGCGCTCGCGGAAGTAGGCGAAGCGTTCCGCCGGGGGCACGTCGTCGGTCCGGAATATCGGGTCGATCGTCACTGCACTCCTCCGTCGTACCGGGGATGTCGATCGGTCTCACTGATGATGTATCAGTCTGTCCGTCGGGCGCCCGCGAGTTCCGCTCCCGACGCGGACGCCGTGGCGGGCACGGGACGCAGCGGCCCGCCGATCACGCCGTCCACGGTGGCGACCGTGGTGCCGGCGGCGGCGCGCGGCCGGAGCCAGTCCAGGAAGGCGTCGAACGTCTCCGGGGTGATCACCAGCGACTCCGAGCAGGCGTCGCAGACGTGGTGGAAGACGATCGGGACCCATCCGCCGCCGTTGCGCTCGGCCTGCAGCACGTACTCCTGCAGGGTCGCCAGGGTGGTCCGCTCGTCGGCGGAGTCGGGGGTGCGCACGCCGTACCGGTCCGGCGGAGGCACCGGCTCGGCGTGCCTGCACCCGGAGCAGCTTCCGGGGGAGACGATGCCGCCGATGTCCCGGGCGCTGTTGTACCCGCACCGCGCGACCTGGCGTCTCACCTCGGGTGAGTCGGCTCCGAAGGGATGGGCGAAGTTCCTCACCGGCAGGCCCAGGTCGAGCAGGGCGGCCCGGTCGTCGCAGATCTGGTGTCCGCGTTCCGCCTCGTCCAGCTCGGTCAGGCGCGCGTGGTCGGCGGTGTGGCCGCCGATCTCGTGTCCCTCCGCGGCCAGGGCGCGCAGTTGCGCGGCGGTGAGGTAGCCGGGCGCGCCGACGCGGCCGCTGTTGACGTAGAACGTGCCGGTCATGCCGTGCTCCCGCAGCGACGGCAGCACGTGGAGGTAGTGGTCCTCGCTGCCGTCGTCGAAGGTGAGGCTGACCACGGTGGGGCCGGTGGGGCCGTTGGGGCCGGGGTGGGTCCCGCCGGCCGCCGGCTGCGGGGCGAGCGCCGTGCCGGCGGTCGCGGCCAGGGCGAGCAGCAGGGACGCCGTCCGGACGGCCGGGCGGCGGGGGCGGCGCGCTCGTGCGGGGGGCGACGCGGTGCCCCGTTCCCCTCCACGGTGCGGGGTCACGGCAGGGGCCACGGCGACGACCACGAGCCCCGCAGGAGGACGAACAGGTACAGCGCGACGACGCCCGCGGCGAGCGCCCCGGTGGTCAGCGAGCGCGGCAGCCGGTTCAGGCGGCGCTCCTGGACCACACCCCGCGCCGGATCGTGACCAGGGCGTAGGGGAGCAGCCAGGCCAGCAGGGCCGCGGAGAGCAGGCTCATCAGCGGGCGGTAGCGCCACCGCGGCGATCCCGGGTTGTCGATCCTGAAGGCGAGTCCCCATACGATTCCCTTGAGTGCGATGCCGGACAGATACAGGGCGGTGAGCAGCCACAGGCCGTTCGCCGGGGCCCACAGCAGGTGCCGTGCCGCCATGAGGGGCGCGGCCAGTACCAGCAGCACGTGGCCGTAGAAGAGCGCGGCGGCGCCGAGTCCCCGGCGCCACATGAACCCTCCGGTGAAGAACAGGTTGCGGATGAAGCTCTTCTTCCACCGGACCTGCTGCCGCAGGAACGGTCGCAGGCGTGCCGGGACGGTCGTCCAGACCTTCGCCGACTCCACGTAGCCGGTGCGCCACGGCCGCGCCGGGTAGTCGGTCGCGGCCACGAACGGGGAGTCGGCGTGACGCCGCTTCAGGCGGTCGCCGACCCGGAACTGGCCGAGGACGTAGCCGGTGAGCTGGCGGTCGGTCGCGAAGCGGAACTCGCCGCCGAGGAAGCGGTCCTGGGCCCAGGCCGGCAGGTAGTTGTAGACGGCGTCCCGGCGGAAGACCGCCAGTGGGCCGGACAGGCAGGTGACCGAGCCGAGGACGTACTCCGCCGCCTTGGTGATCCGGAACTGCCCCTCGTACCAGACGTCCTGGGTGCGCGAGAGCACGCTGGCGTCGGCGTTCAGCGCCCGGGCGTGGCCGCTGACCGCCCCGAGTTCGGGGTGGCGCACCAGCGCGGTGACGCAGCGGGACAGGGCGTCGCGGGCCAGCACGCAGTCCGAGTCGGTGAAGGCCAGCACGTCTCCGTCGGCGTGCTCGGCCGCGCGCACCAGGGCGTGCTTCTTGCCCACGTTGCGGTCGAGGTACAGCACCTGGATGGGAAGTTCCGCGGCGAGCCGCCGCAGGACGCCCCGCGTGCCGTCGGTGGAAGCGTCGTCCACCACGATGATCTGGAGGTGGGGGTAGTCGCTGGCGGCCATGGACCGGACGCACGCCTCGATGCCGTCCCGTTCGTCCTTCACGGCCAGCAGGAAGCTGACGCGCGGTGCGGGCGGCAGGGGCGGGAAGGGATTCGCCGCGTCGCCCGGGGGACGGCGCGGCGGGCACACCGCCGGGTCCTCGTACCGGCAGTAGGCGATCAGCAGCAGGGCGACGGACGTCGACAGCACCAGGCAGCCGTATCCGCCGAGCAGGACCGGCGCCGCCGCCAGCCGGGGTGCCGCGGTCACCAGGATCAGCAGCAGCGGCAGTGAGACGAGTACCGGGGCGACCCACGGGGGTGCGCCGCGCACGGCGGCGCGGACGGCGTCGGTGGGCCGTGCCGTCGCGGCCGGGGGTCGCCGGACGACGGACGGGACGGAAGAGTGCATGCGGAGCCATCCCATGACCGGGTGGGGAATATGACGCGGCGATGTGTACCGATTCGGGCAGAGGCTATCGCCGGCTTCCCTTTTCCTGTCGCATTTGGACCGGCGGCGTTCAATGTCGGTCATTGAATTCACCGTCACCGCAAGGGAATCGGGTTCTTGTCATTCCGTCAGAGCGTGCGATGGTCCGACCGGCGCGCGGACCGGTGACCGGACGACCGGGCGCCGCCGGCACCGCGAGCGCCGCCACACCACTGGCGCCGACTTTGTGGGCTCCGGCCCCATACTCGGCGGTGGCCACGGCTCCTACGGTGGCCGGCACCACGGTCCGCCGGGGGCGCCGACCCCCGGCACGGTCTCCTGAGAGGTGCCTGCGATGCCCCGTGCCGCCACCGCCCTGCTGGCCGGAGTGCTGGTCCTGGCCACCGGACTGCCGGCCGCCGCGGTCGACCGCGCCACCGGCCCCGCCACGGGCGGCGGGGCCGGTGGCGGCCACTGCGCCCGCGCCGCGCGCCTGCACGTCCCCGGCGCCGAGCACCAGCGGATCTCCTGCCTCGACGAACTGACCACCGCGGGCACCGTCGCCTCCGGGCACACCGACCCCGCCGACTGGAGCGGGCTCACCCCCGCCGGCCTGCCCACCCCGCGCGGCGTGCCGGGCATCCAGATCGACGGCTTCTTCCCCGACACCTCCACCACCAACACCAACCACAACTGGGCCCACGACGCGCAGTTCGTCCTGCGGCTCCCGGACGACTGGAACGGCGGCCTCGTCGTCTCCGGCTCCCCGGGCGTGCGCGAGCAGTACGCCAACGACCGCGCCATCGCCGACTGGGTGCTGGCCCGCGGCTACGCCTTCGCCGCCACCGACAAGGGCAACACCGGCGCGGCCTTCCACCGCGACGGCGACGCGCCCGGCGACGCCATCGTCGAGTGGAACGAGCGGCTGACCGAGCTGACCCGGGCCGCCCGGGCCGTCGTCACCCAGCGCTACCAGCGACCGCCGCGGCACACCCTGGTCACCGGCATCTCCAACGGCGGCTACCTGGTCCGCTGGCAGCTGGAGAACCACCCCGAGCTCTACGACGGGGGAGTGGACTGGGAGGGAGCCCTGTGGCGCCCCGCCGGCCCCAACCTCCTCACCTTCCTCCCGACCGCGCTGCGCGCCTACCCGCGCTACGCGGCGGGTGGCCCGGATGCCCCGGCCGCCCACGAGGCGATGCTGGCCGCCGGGTTCCCCGCCGGATCCGAGTTCCTGTGGCCGTACCACCACCAGTACTACTGGGACCTGACGCAGCGGATCTACCGCGAGGAACTCGACCCCGGCTTCGACGGCGCGACCGAGGCCGGCACGCCGTTCTGCGCCCCCGGCACACCGGCCTGCGACGCCGACTACGACTACGCCGCGCGCCCCGAGGCGGTGGCCGACGCGGTGTCCCGGATCGCCCTGACCGGACGGATCGGCCGGCCGCTGATCACCCTGCACGGCACCCTGGACGTGCTGCTGCCGATCGGTCAGGACTCCGACGTCTACGCCCGGATGGTGCGGGACGCGGGCCGCGGCGAACTGCTGCGCTACTACCGGGTGGAGGGCGGCACCCACACCGACTCGCTCGTCGACGCCTTCCCCGACCGGCTGCGCCCACTGGTGCCCTGCCACCGCTCCGCCTTCGCCGCGCTGGAGGACTGGATCGAACGGGGCGAGCGACCCCCGGCGAGCCGCACCCTGCCCCGCCCCGCCGACTCCACCCCCGCCACACTGCTGGCCCGGTGCCCGCTGGACGGCTAGGCGAACGGACGGCTGGGCGAACGGACGGCTGGGCGAATGGACGGCTGGGCGAACGGACGGCCAGGCGAACCCGGGAACGCCGCCCGGCGGCGGGTCAGGTGCTGCGGCGGACCACCACGGTCGGGGTCAGCACGCTGCGCCCGGTGACCGGCGTGCCGTCGAGCAGCCCGCGCACCCGCTCCATCACCAGGTCGGCGAAGCGCCCCTTGTCGATGCTGAGGCTGGTCAGCGGCGGTTCCACGGCGGACCCCAGCACCAGGCCGTCGAAGCCCACCACCGCGCAGTCGCCGGGCACCGACAGCCCACGGCCGTGCAGCGCCATCAGGGCGCCGATGGCCATGTAGTCGTTGAAGGTGAGCACGGCCGTGACCTCCGGCGCGGCGGTGAGCAGCTCCTCCGTCGCCGCCGCGCCGCCGGCGATGGTCTCCGGCGCGCTGCGGATCCGCTCGTCCGTCACCCGCAGTCCGAAGGAGGCAGCGACGGCGAGCAGCCGGCGCGCGCGGGCGCTGCGGCCGGCGTGGGCGTCGGGGGCCCCGCCGGCGTCGCCCGCTCCCGCGTCGGCGGGGCCGGCGGCCACGGGCCGGAACTCGCAGTCGATCATGCCGATGTCCCGGTGACCGCGTTCGGCCAGGTGGGCCAGCCCGGCGTCGACACCGGCGTCCACGTCCACGCCCACCCAGGGAACGTCGGCGGTGACCGGCTCCCGCTCCAGCAGCACCACCGGCACGCCGCCCGCCGCCGCCAGCAGCCGCTCCTCCGGGCCGCCGAAGTAGCAGGCCAGCACGTCCACCTGGCGCGCCAGCGTCGCCAGCGCGTCCAGTTCCGGCTCGCCCCACGCGTCCAGCGGCATCAGGACGACCTGCCAGCCGGCCCGCCGCGCCGCCTCGATGATCGCGTCCGCGATCTCCGTGAAGTAGGGGTTCTTCAGGTTGGGCACCACCAGGCCCAGGGCCTGCGCCTCCCGCCGGACGAGGTTGCGGGCGAACCGGCTCGGGCGGTAGCCGAGCTCCTTGGCGGCCTGGAGGACCCGGCGCTTGGTGTCCGGGTCGATCTCCGGCATGTCGTTCAGCGCCCGCGAGACGGTCTGCCGGGACACCCCGGCCGCCCGCCCGACGTCGATGATGGTGACGCGGCGGGATCCGCGCCGGCCTCCGCCGGGAGCACTTTCCGAGGACGCTGCCATGGCGGTCAGGGTAGCGCCCGGTCCCCGGCCGGCCCGCCACGGCGTTCCCGCCGGTCCGGCGGGCGGAGGGAGGGCGCGCCCCGCCGACCACGCGCGAGTGGAGGGCTCCGCCGCCTCGTCGTCGCGCCGGTGTGGTCGGCGGGGGTCACCGTGGGCCCGTCACGGGGGAGACAGGCCGGGCCCCCGGAGGGACCCTGGTGCGGGGGACCACCAGGGCGTCCCACGGTGCGCCGCGATCAGGAAACCACGCCGGGACGACGCGGCGACAGGTTCACCCGGGGGTCCGTTCGCCGCCCGGGGGTTCACCGGAGGGCACTCGCGCCGGCCACTACAGTCCTGCCATGATCCCGTCCGACACCCCCAACGACGCCCTGGCCGCCCTCATGCGGGAAGCCGGCGTCACCAACAAGGGCCTGGCACGGCTGGTGCGCGAGCACGGCGCCAGCCACGGCTTAACCCTGCGCTGCACCCACACCACCGTCAAGCGGTGGCTGGCCGGGACGCCGAGCCGCACCCGGGGAGTGCCGGAGGTCGTCGCGGAGGTCCTCACCCGGCTGCTGGGGCGCCAGGTGACGCCCGCCGACGCCGGGATGGCGCCACGCACGGCGAACCGGGGCACCGCCGCCACGGCCGATCCGACCACCTCCCCGTGGACCCTGTTGCACGACGCCGAGGCGCTGTGCGCGGCCGACACCGGCAGCCACCCCTCGGTCGACGCCCTCCTGCCGGCCACGGCCCTGGCCGCGCCGGTGCTGCGCTGGGTCATCAGCCCTCCACCGGCCCCGCCGGCCCGCCCCCGCGGCGCCCGCGCCGTCGGCCGCGCCGACGTGGACCGGATCCTCGCCACCGCCCGCATGGTCCGTCAGCTCGACAACCAGTTCGGCGGCGGCGCGGCCCGCACCATCGCGGTCCACCACCTGCGCGCCGACGTGCTCCCGCTGCTGCACGGCGGCTACACCGCGGCCGTCGGGCGGGAGCTGTTCCGCGCCGCCGCGATCGCCGCGCACCGGGTCGGGCACATCACCTACGACGCCGGCCGACACGCCGCCGCCCGCCGCTACCTGCTGCTCGCCGTCGCCCTGGCCCACCACGCCGACGACCGCCCGCTCGCGGCCAAGGTCCTCGGCATCCTGGCACACCAGGCCACCTTCCTCGGCGAGTACCGCGAGGCCCTGGACTTCGTCCGCGCCGGCCGCGCCGGGGCACCCGGGGCGACCCCGGCCGGACACGCCGCGCTGTGGGCCATGGAGGCCCGCGCGCACGCCGCGCTCGGCGACCGCCGCGCCACCCGGGAGGCCCTCGGCCACGCCGAACGCAGCCTGGCGGCGTCCCGGCCCGGTGAGGAACCCGAGTGGCTGGCGTACTTCACCCCGGCCGAGCTCGCCGATGAGACCGCCCACTGCCTCCTCGAACTCGGCGACGCCCCGACCGCCCGGGCGCACGCGCGGGCCGCGCTCTCCGGGCGCGACCGCGACGAGTACGCCCGCAGCACCGTCTTCACCGGCTTCGTGCTGGCGCGGTCGCACCTGCTCGGCCGTGACGTGGAGCAGGCCTGCGCCACCGCGCTGACCGCCCTGCCCACCGCCCTCCAGGTGCGCTCGGTGCGTACCCGGGCCTACCTCAACGACTTCCTCGCCCGCCTGGCGCCCTTCGAGCGGGTCCCGGCCGTGCGCGACCTCCGCGACCGCCACCACGCGCTGACCGCCTGACCCGGGGACGGGCGACGACGGACCCTCCCGCGCGTGGACCGCCCTCGCGCGGGGGAGGTTCGCGCGCGGGGGAGGTTCGCGCGCGGGGGAGGTTCGCGCGCGGGGGGCGTGCGGGGCGGCGTGCGGGGCGGTGGGGTGGGCGCCGGGCAGGGATGGGGCGCCCGCTCCCCGGGCAGAAGCCCGGGGAGCGGGCCGCGCCGCACCACGGACGCGGCCGTGAACCCGTCCACGCCCCGAAGGACGTGCGCCGTGACGCTCCCCCCGTTCACCGGTCCGGCCGCCATGGCCGCCGCCCACGCGGCCTGCGCCGCGGTGGGACTGTCCGCCACAGGCGCCTACCTGCGCAAACCCCCCTCCGACAACGCCGTCGTGATCCTCCCGGCGCAGCGCCTGGTCGCCCGCATCGGGGCCGACGCCTCGCACCGCGCCCGGCTGGCCACCGAGCTGGCCACCGCCCGATGGATCGCCGGCCGGGGCATCCCGGTCACCCGGCCGGCCGAGCACCTGCCCCAACTGCTGCGGATCCAGGGCCGGATCGTCACCTGGTGGCACCAGCTCACCGGGCGCGGGGCCGGCCGCCCCGCCGCGCTCGCCGCCCTGCTGCGCCGTCTGCACGGCGAGCCACCGCCCTGGCCGCCGCTGCCGGCATTCGATCCGTGGGCGCGGCTGCGCGAACACATCGACGGCGCCACCGGCCTGTCCCCGGCCGACCGGGACTTCCTGCACCGCCACCGCGCCGAGCTGCGCGCCGAGTGGTCGGCGCGCGCGGCTGCCACCCACCCGGTCGCCGTGGTGCACGGTGACGCCCACCACGGCAACACCTTCGTCCGCGAGGACGGGACCGCGGTGCTGCTGGACCTGGAGAACGTCACCATCGGGCCGCCGCAGTGGGACACCGCCGTCGCCGTGGTCTACCACCGCATCGGCTGGTACGACGACGCCGCCTACGCCTCATACGTCCGGGCCTACGGCCACGACCCCGCCCAGGACCCGCACATCGACCTGCACGCCCGGATCCGGATGCTGCGGATGACCGCCTGGTACGCCTCCCGGACCGACCGGGAACCGTGGATCGTGGAGCAGGTCCGGCACCGCGTCGACACCCTCCGCGACGGCGGACAGCCGGTGCGCTGGAGGCCCGGGTAGCCGGAGGCCCGACCAGCCGCGCACCGTCCCGAGCGCAAGGGGGTCGTGCGCCCTGTGGATAACGGCGAGCCCCCTTGTCTCCAGGGTTAGCCGGGTGGGGTGGGCGGGCGCAAGGGGGTTTGTGCTGCCTGTGGACAATCGCGAACCCCCCTGGTCTCCAGGGGTAGCTCGGGTGGGAGTCCGCGGGCAAGGAGGTTTTTCCCGTCTGTGGATCTGGGGGATTCTCCTGCCGGTGGAGAGGGGTTTCCGGCCTGCGGGTGGTGGATTCTCCTGCCCTGCCGGGAGCGGCTTTTCCTGGCTGCGGAGGGGGGACAACGAAGGGCCGGGGCGTGCTCGTCCGGGTTTCCCGCAGCGCCTTGGTACACGTCGGCTGGCGCGTCGCTGATTGCCCATCAGGGTGATCGGCGGTGGTCAGGGCCCAAGAGAGGCTCTCCTCCGCGTTCCCCGTCCGGGGGTGGCACGCGCTGCCCGTGTGACCGGCGATCAGCGCGGGGCAGAAGGTGCTGCCGGGCCCGTTGACAGTGCGGTGTGACGGGGGCAACATCGACGCAAACGTTTCGCGCAAACGTTTTACAACGCGCCCTGTTGCGCAAACGTTTCGATGTCGACGGAAAGGTGTGCCCGAGCGTGGCGACGATCGTGGATGTGGCGGAACGTGCCGGGGTCTCGATCTCCACGGTGTCCCACGTGGTGAACGGCACCAGACGGGTGGCCGAGAAGACCCGCCAGCGGGTCCTGGCGGCCATCGAGGAGGTCGGGTACCGCCAGGACACCCTCGCCCGCTCGCTGCGCCGCTCGCGCACCGACTCCGTCGGCCTGGTGGTCTCCGACCCCGGCCAGCCGACCTTCGCCGACATGGTCCGGGGCGTGGAGCACGAGGCGACCCAGGCCGGGTACACCCTGCTGCTGGCCACCTCCGGCGAGGACCCGGCACACGAGGCCCGCTCGCTGCACGTGCTGACCGCCCGCCGGGTGGACGGGCTGATCGTGGCGCCCGTCGCGCACTCCGACGGACGGGAGACCGACGCCATCCGGGAGGCCGGCACCCCGGTGGTGTTCATGGACCGCATCGGCAGCGGGCGGTCCGGCGACCAGGTGGGCGTGGAGAACACCCGGCCCATGCGGGAGCTGGTCGGGCACCTGATCGAGCACGGCCACCGCCGGATCGCCCTGGCCGCGGGCGACCTGGCGGTCTCCACCATCGCCGAGCGCCACCTCGGGTACACCACGGCGCTCCGGGACGCGGGCGTCGAACCGGATCCGGCGCTGCTGATCACCGGGTCCGGCCTGGCCGCCGAGACCCGCGCCGCCGCCGCGGTGCTGCTCGGCGGCGAGCGGCGTCCCGAGGCGTTCGTCTGCGCCAGCACCGAGACCGCGGCCGGCGTCCTGGCGGCCGCCGCCGACCTGGGCCTGCGCGTCCCCGACGACCTGCGGCTCGCGGTCTTCGACGGCTTCCCGCACGCCGACCTGTTCGAGCCACGGATCACCACCGTCCGCCAGCCCGCCTTCGACATCGGCGCCACCGCCATGCGGCTGCTGCTGCGGCGCATGAACGAGGACGCCCCGGACGGCGACGAGGTCGTCCGCCTGGAGCCCACCATCACCTACCGCACCTCCTGCGGCTGCGCCGACTAGCGCGACCGCCCGACGAACGAACCCCCGGCCGTTCCGGCCACGCACCACCCGTCCCGCCACCCCGAAAGGCCACCCCATGTCAGGTTCCGCCCTGTCCCACCTGACGCGCGCCACCCGCGCCCGCACCGCCCGGGTCTCCAGCTGGGACCAGCGCGGTCGCAACCAGGACTACTGGACCACTCCGGCACACTCCTCCCGGGTCCTCGCCGACATCGAGGGGCCGGGGCAGATCACCCACATCTGGATGACCCAGTTCTGCCGCAGGACGCTCGGCCCGGGGCTGATCGACCCGCTGGAGGCGGACACCGTCGCGCCGGTGATGGAGATCCACAACGCCCTCGGCGTCAACTGGGAGGAGCCCGACCCGGACTACTACCGCAAGGTCCTCATCCGCATCACCTGGGACGACGAGGAGGAGCCGGCCGTCCTGGTGCCGCTCGGCGACTTCTTCGGCGTCGGGCACTGCATGCCCAACAGCTACCAGTCGGCCCTGTTCACGGTCTCCGCCAAGCCCGAGGAGTCACTGGTCTTCGGCGGCAGCGCGGCGCTGAACTGCTGGGCGCCGATGCCGTTCAACAGGCGCGCACGCATCGAGCTGGTCAACGAGAACGACCTGCCGATCCAGCAGTATTTCTACGTCGACTACGAGCTGTACCCCGAGGACCTCCCCGCGGACACCCTCTACTTCCACGCCCGCTGGAACCGCAGCAACCCCTGCGGCGGCTGGGCCCCCGACATCCAGACCAACAGCCCCGAGGTCAACATCGTCGACGTCACCGGCGAGGACAACTACGTCATCCTGGACACCGAGGGCCGGGGGCACTACGTCGGCTGCAACCTCTCCGTGTACCACCGGCAGGGCAGCTGGTGGGGCGAGGGCAACGACATGATCTGGGTGGACGACGACTTCCTCCCGGACGGCTCCACCTCGTGGCCGCCCTCGCTCCACGGCACCGGCACGGAGGACTACTTCAACCACGCCTGGGGGATGCAGAAGAACGCCTACCTCTACCACGGCGCGATCCTGCACGAGGCCGACGTCCCCGGCTACTCCGTCAACTACCGCTTCCACGTGGCCGACCCGGTCCGTTTCGAGGAGCGCATCAGGGTCAGCGTCGAGCACGGCCACGGCAACCACCTGAGCGACGACTGGGCCTCCACCGCGTACTGGTACCAGACCCTGCCCTCGCCCAAGGCGTCCATCCTCCCCCTGGAGCAGCGCCTGCCCGTGCGGCCCCCCGCCCCGCCGACCCCCGCCCCGGCGCCCCGCTACGGCGCCGTGGCCGAGGAGATCGCCGTGATGCGGGAGCGGTACCGGGCCCGCTTCGAACGGCACCTGGAACGCCTCGCCGAGCGCACCCGCCAGCGCGGCGAGCGCTCGCTGCGGGAATCCGAGGCCAACATCCGCCAGGCCGCCGCCGTCCGCCGCCGCTACGACGCGCGCGTGGGCGGCTGATCACCGCCCCGGCAAGCACCCGAGAAAGGCGCAGCGCCGTGTCAAGTCCCCCTCCGGATCCGCACCACCCCGCCATCCACCTCAGACCGCCCCGCAACTGGGTCAACGACCCCAACGGACTGGTCTTCCACGAGGGCCACTACCACGTCTTCTTCCAGTACAACCCGCGCAGCGCCGCCCACGCCGACATGCACTGGGGCCACTTCCGCAGCCGGGACCTGCTGGACTGGGAACTCCTCCCCATCGCGCTCGCCCCCACCCCCCGCGGCGAGGACGCCGACGGCGTCTGGTCCGGCAACGCCGTCGACCTCGGCGACGAGCTGCGCGCCTTCTACTCCGCCAAGCGCGCCGACCGCTGGTACCAGCCCGTCACCAGCGCCGTCTCGCACGACGGCGGACTGACCTTCACCAAGCGCGACGGGCTGCTCATCCCCGAACCCCCCGCCGGCACCACCATGTTCCGCGACCCCTACGTGTGGCGCGACGGGGAACGCTGGCGGATGCTGGTCGGCGCCGCCCTCGCCGACGGCCGGGGCGCCGCCCTTCACTACACCTCCGACGACCTGGAGGAATGGACCTACACCGGGCCCTTCCTGGCCCGCCCCCCGGAGCCCCTGCCGGACGGCGGCGACACCGAGGAGGGCTGGGAGTGCAGCCAGTACGCCCACTTCGGCGACGGCCGCGGCGCCGTGCTGCTCAGCGCCTGGGACCCGGTGGACGGCGCCCTGCGCACCGCCGCGTACCCGGGGCGGGAGGACGCGGAGGGCCGCTTCCACGCCGGGGCGCCGCAGCTGCTCGACCACGGCCCCGACTTCTACGCCCCCGCGCTGCTGCCCGCCCCGGACGGCCGCTGGCTGATGTGGGCGTGGTCCTGGGAGGCACGCGACGCCGCCTACGTCGGCGCCCCCAGCGCCTGGACCGACGAGGTCGGCTGGGCCGGCATGCTCACCCTGCCCCGCGAGGTCACCCTCGGCGAGGACGGCACGGTCCACCAGCGCCCCGCCCGTGAACTCCTCCGGCTGCGCGGCGCCCAGCGGGTGGACGCCGCGGGCGAGGTCGCCCCGGACCACCCGGTGGACCTCGGCGAGGTCGGCCGCTGCTTCGAGGCGGCCGTCCGGCTGGAACGACACGACGGCGCGGCCGGGGCCCTGCGGCTGGTCACCTCCGACGACGGAACCGAGCACCTGGACATCGCCCTCGACCCGGCCACCGGCGACCTGGTGGTGGACCGCACCCACGCCTCGCGCGACCCGCGCGCGCAGTCCGACCGCTACCGGCTGCCCGTCACCACGGGCGGAGCCGTCGAACTGCGGATCGTGGTGGACCACTCGATCGCCGAACTGTTCCTCGCCACCGGCCAAGCCCTCACCCTGCGGTTCTACCCGACCGGTGACACCCCCTGGCGGCTGCGGGCCACCGCCGCCCCGGTCACCCCCCGGCCCGGCGCCGCCGCCACCGCGGCCCGCTACGCCGTCCAGGCATGGGACCTGGACCCGCTCCGGATCCGCGACAAGCGCCCCGATCCGGAAGTCGGCCCCTGACCGGCGCCGCCCTCGAGGCGGCGCCACCACGACGGCCCGCGCGGCCCCACGCGCCCGCCGTCCCCCGCCGGGGCGCCGGCCCTCTCGCCGGCCGGCGCCCCCCGCTCCCACCCGCGCACGGCGCCGGGCCCACCGCTCGGCGCCGTGCCCGGCACCGCGTAGTCCGGCGCGCATCCGGACGCGACCCCGTAGGCGGACACCGCCACGGGCGGTCGGCCGACCACGAGGAGGTGGACAGTGCACGACCAACGAACTCCCCCGCGCCCCACCGGCGCACCGACCAGGCGCACACTGCTCAGGGCCGGGGCCTCGGCCGCCGGCGCGGCCGCGCTCGGGCCGGCGCTCAGCGCCTGCTCCCCGGCGAACGGGACACCCGCCGGCCTCGACTTCTGGCAGTGGTACGCGCCGCAGAGCGGCGGCGGCTACGCCGTCTCCCGGCAGAACGACTGGTTCACGACCCTGCTGCGGGACTGGACCGCCCAGGGCGGAGCCCGGCTCGACCTGACCTACATCCCGGTGGCGCAGTACGCCGAGGGCACCCAGTTGCAGGCCGCCTTCTCCGCCGACCAGGCACCGGACCTGTTCATCATCAGCCCCGGCGACTTCCTGCGGTACTACAACGGCGGCGTCCTGTACGACCTGACCGACGCCCTCGGCGCGCAGGTCGACGACTTCTACTCCTCGGCGCTGTCCACCCGCACCGTGGACGGCCGCGTCTACGCGCTGCCGATGGAGAACGAGCCGCTGGCCATGTTCTACGACGTGGACGCCTTCGAGAGGGCGGGCCTGTCCGAGGCGGACATCCCCACGACCTGGCCGGACCTGCTGGCCGTGGCCGACCGGCTGCGCACCCGGGACCGCTACGGCCTGATGTTCGAGACCAACCCGAACGTCTACCAGGTGTTCTGCTGGTACCCCTTCCTCTGGCAGGCCGGCGGCGAGGTGACCCGCGGCGCCGCCTCCGCCTTCGACTCCGAGGCCACCGTCGCCGCCCTGCGGCTGTGGCAGGACGCCGTCCAGGAGGGCCTCGCGCCGCGCACCACCCAGGGCGGCGGGGGCGGCGACCTGGTGGCCAACCTGGCGTCGGGCTACGTCGCCATGCAGCAGATGGTCACCGCCGGCGGAGCGTTCCTCGACGAGGGCGCCCCCGGCTTCCGCTACGGCATGTTCCCGCTGCCCGCGCCGGACGCCGGCAGCCCGGCCCTGACCGGCATGGGCGGCTGGGCCGTCTGCGTCAACCGCGACAGCCCGCGGGCCCGCGAGGCCGCGGAGTTCGCGGTGTGGGCGGTGGCCGCCGGGGAGAGCCGGGACCGCATGGTGGAGTGGGCCTTCGCCGCCAAGAAGACCCTTCCCGCCCGCCGTTCGGTGATGGACGCGGCGGTGGCCGCGGGCCTGCTGGACGGCGACCCGCTGATGTCCTTCGCCGCCTTCGACGCGGTCGGCCTGCCCCGCACCGACCCCGGCAGCCCGACCACGCCACTGGGGCGCGGCGAGCCCCGCTTCCCACCCGAGGTGGTCAAGGCGGTCATGGACGCCCTCCAGGCGGCCATGCTCAGCGGCACCGATCCGCGGGCGGCGGCCCAGCGCGCCAGCGCCCAGATCGACTCGGCCCTCACCGGTTACGACGGCGCACCGATGGGATCCTGACATGGTTGACGTCCATCCCCGGCCCGCGGCCGGGAGACCCACCGCCGCCCCGGGCGGCCCGCGGGGCCGGCGGCACGCCGGACGGCGGGAGCGGGAGCACCGGGAGGAAGTGGCCGGCCTGCTCTTCGTCACCCCGGCCACCCTGGGCATCGCGGTCTTCGTCCTGCTGCCCATGGTGCTGGCCCTGCTCCTCGGCTTCACCGACGCCGACGGCTTCGGCAACGTCCGCTTCACCGGCGCGGAGAACTACCGGCGGCTGCTCACCGACCCGCTGTTCTGGAGCAGCATGCGCACCACCGCGCTGTACGTGGTGGTGTTCGTCCCCGGCGTCTACGTCGTCGCCCTGACCATGGCGCTCCTGGTCAACGGGGCGCTGCCGGCGCGGGCCTTCTTCCGCACCGCCTTCTTCGCCCCCTACGCGGTCAGTCTCGTCGTGGTCGGCCTGGTGTGGCGGTACATGCTCGCCGACTCGACCGGCGTGGTGGCCCAGGCGCTGCGCGGGCTCGGCGTGGACGACCCGCCGTCCTTCCTCGGGGATCCCGGCTGGGCGCTGTGGTGCGTCGCCCTCATCAGCATCTGGTTCTTCGTCGGCTTCTACATGATCATCCTGCTCGGCGGGCTCCAGGAGATCCCGACGGAGACGCTGGAGGCCGCGCGGCTGGACGGCGCCGGGCCCTGGCAGACCCTGTGGAGCGTGGTGCTGCCCATGCTGCGGCCGACCACCTTCTTCGTCCTGGTCCTCACCTCGATCGCGGGGCTGGCCGGCCTCCAGGCGTTCGACCTGATCTTCGTGATGACCCAGGGCGGACCGGCCAACTCCACCAGCATGGGCGTCTTCTACATCTACCAACAGGCGTTCAAGTTCAACAACGTCGGCTACGCCTCGGCCATGGCCACCGTCTACGCGCTCGCGCTGCTCGCGCTGACCGCCATCGCCTTCCGGATCACGCGAGGAGGCCGCTTTGACCACGCCGACTAGGGGCCGGGGCGCGCGCGTCGGCCGGGCCGTGCGCCTGGCGCTGGCGACCGTCCTCGCCGCCGTGCAGCTCTTCCCGCTGCTGTGGATGCTCTCCGGGGCGTTCAAGGACGCCGCCGAGATCCGGGGCGCCGCGCTGATCCCGGCGAACCTCACCCTGGACAACATCGCCGAGGTGTTCACCCGCATCCCCTACGCGCGGTTCCTGCTCAACAGCCTGCTCACCTCCGTGGTGGTCACCGCGCTGCTGGTGTTCCTCGGCTCCATGGCCGCCTACGCGCTGGCCCGGCTGCGGTTCCGCGGCCGTGGGGCGCTCTTCGGCGTCATCTTCGCCACCCTGATGGTGGCCATGCCGGTGATCCTGGTGCCGCTGTTCATGGTGGTGGCGCGGCTGGGGCTGGTGAACAGCTACGCCGGGCTCATCCTCCCGGTCTCCTTCACCGCCTTCCCCATCTTCCTGATGCGGCAGTTCTACCTCCAGTTCCCCCGGGACCTGGAGGAGGCCGCCGACCTGGACGGCTGCGGCTACCTGCGGCGCTTCGTACGGGTCGTGCTGCCGCTGAGCCGCTCGATGCTGGCGGCCCTGGCCGTGACCACCTTCCTGTCCACCTGGAACAGCTTCCTGTGGCCGCTCACCGTGGCCAGGGAGGCCGAGCTGTGGGTGGTGCAGGTGGGCATGTCGCAGTTCCAGACCCAGTACGGCGGCGACTGGAACCTGGTCATGGCCGCCTCGCTGGTCGCCGCCGTGCCCACCCTCGCCCTGTTCCTGCTGCTCCAGCGGCAGATCGTCGAATCGGTCAAGGCGTCCGGCCTGAAGGGCTGACCCGTCCGCGCACACGAAAGGCACGCCCCATGTCCCCTCGGTCCTTCGCCCTCGGCGACGACCTGCTCTCCCGCGGGGCCAAGCGCCGCCGCGCCCGCTCGGCCCGGGTGGCCAGCTGGGACCACACCGGCCTGAACGAGGACGCGTTCGTCGTGATGCCCGGTGAGACCGCGGTCCTCGCCGACCTGGAGGGTCCCGGCGCCATCACCCACCTGTGGTTCGTGCAGGGCTGCCGCCGGATCCTCGGCCCCGGCCTGTTCGACGCCCGCCAGGCCGGCACCGCCATGGTCGAGTTCAACAACGCGCTGGGCTACAACTGGGAGGTCAACGACCCGGACTACTACCGCAAGGTCGTCATCCGCATGTACTGGGACGACCAGGAGCACCCCAGCGTCGTGGCGCCGCTCGGCGACTTCTTCTGCGTCGGACAGTCCATGCCGGCCAGCTTCCAGTCGCTGCCGTTCACCGTCTCGGTCAAGGAGGACTCGGAGCGGAGGTACGGCGGCCCGGCCGCGTTCAACTGCTTCCTGCCGATGCCGTTCAACACCCGCGCCCGCATCGAGGTGGAGAACCAGAACGACGTCGCGTACGTGCAGTACTTCTACGTCGACTACGAGCTGTACGCCGAGGACCTGCCCGAGGACACCCTCTACTTCCACGCCCAGTGGCGCCGCAGCGACCCGTGCGACGGATGGGGCCCAGACCTCCAGGTGAACAGCCTGGAGACGCAGGTCCCCAACCTCGACGGGAAGGACAACTACGTCATCCTGGACACCGAGGGCGCCGGCAACTACATCGGCTGCAACCACTCGGTCACCCACTTCACCGGCACCTGGTGGGGCGAGGGCGACGACATGATCTTCATCGACGACGACTTCCTCCCGGACGGCTCCACAAGCTGGCCGCCGAGCATGCACGGCACCGGCGGGGAGGACTACTTCAGCCACGGCTGGGGCATGCAGAAGATCCACTACCCGTTCCAGGGCACCATCATCCACGAGGACGACGTCCCCGGGTACCAGGTGAGCTACCGCTTCCACCTGGCCGACCCGGTGCGCTTCGAGCGCCGCATCCGGGTCACCATGGAGCACGGGCACGCCAACCACCTGTCCGACGACTGGGCCACGACCGCCTACTGGTACCAGACCCTGCCCGGGCCCCGTTTCGACATCCTCCCGGTGGAGCGGCGGCTCCCGCGCCGCTGGGAGGGGCCGTCGATGAAGGACCTCCGGCTCCCCGACCGCGACCGGTTGGACGCCCTGCGGCGGTCCATGTACGACCAGCGCGACGCCCGGATGGCCGAGTTCACCGCCCAGCGCGAGGAGTGGCTGCTGCGCAGGGCCGAGGAGTCCCGGCGGCGGGCCGCCCGGAACGCCGAGCACGCCCGTCAGCTGCGGCGGCGGTTCCTCCAGGGCCTGGGGTGACGGGGCGCCCACGCCGCTGGACCGGTGGGTGGGCCGGCGCCGCCGCCGGCCCACCCACCGGTCCCCGCCGCGCCGGTGCCGCGCCGCCGCGGAGCCGGTGCCGCCGTGCTCGACGGCACCGGCGACGGCCGGGCGCTAGCAGACGTTCAGCGAGCTGTTCACCAGGGTGTTGTTGCGGATGGTGATGTTGGTTCCGCAGGGGCTCTCGCGGATCGCGGAGTTGGTCACCGTCAGGTTCTGGATGGTGATGTTCGAGTTGTTGGGGAACTCGGACCGCGCCGCGAGCCGGATCTCCCCGCCGCCCGTCACGCTGCCCGACTGCGCCGCGATGGTGACGTTGTAGCAGTTCTCGATCAGGATGGCGTTGTTGCCGGTGTTGGAGATGTTCACCCTGTCGATCACCGCGCCACCGCTCTCGGAGACGCAGAACACGCCGCGTCCGCCGCCGCGGGCGATCACCTCGCCCACCCGGATGTTGGTGGGGTAGCTGCTGCCGACCCGGCCGTTGCGGTTGGCCATGCGGAACGCGGCGTAGCCGGTGCCGGTGCCGGCGCCGTCGGCGTCCACCCGGGTGATGGTGGCGTTGATGGTCTCGTTCAGCAGCAGCCCGGACTCCCCGACGTTGCGGGCCGTGACGGTGCCGATGGTGATCCCGTCGACGCCGTAGGTCTCCACGGCGTGGCTGCTGGCGCCGGAGACGTACACGTTGTCGATGCGGATGTTCCGGGAGCGCACACTGGTGTCGCCGCGGTTGTCGATGCGGACGCCGAGACCGGCGGACAGGCGCATGTCAATCTGTCCGAGGACGACGTTCTCCACGTTGCGCATGAAGATCCCGTACAGCGGGGCGCCGGTGACGTTGAGGTGCTGCACCTCGACGTCGCGCACGCCCCGGGCGTAGATCGGCGCCTGGTCCCCGGTGCCGGAGCCGGTCACGTTGATGGTGCCGCAGACGTCGATCGCGGTGTAGCTGGGCAGCGAGATCCGGGAGCCGGCGCTCATCGAGCCGGAGCCGCGCACCACGACCCGCTCCTTGGTGGTGCGCCCCGAGGAGAGGCTGTTGATGGCCGCCTGGACGGCGGCGCGCATGTCGGTGCCGGTGTAGACCGTGCTGCCGCCGCGGCGGGCGGTCCAGGTGCTGCCGCTCAGCACGGCCTCGGCGTGGTAGGTGCCGGTGCCGCAGTCGGCCAGCACGGCCGCCGTCCCGGCGGCGTCCACGGTGCCGGCGGGGCTCGCGGCAGGCCGCGCCGCGCCCTGCGCGGCGCTGGCGGTGGCCGGCAGCATGCCGGCGGCGCTGACCATCGCCGCGAGGCCGGCGAGGGCGAGGGTGAACCTGTGCTTCCCGGGGCGGGTCGCTGTTCTGGCCATCTGGCACTCCTGTGCTGAGGGGGTCTCATTGGCCGGGGCCGTGGGCCCCGGGCGTGCCTCGGCGCCACACGCGCTGATCCGATGAATCGATTCAAAATCAGCCCGTGGATACCCCGTGGCGGGAGGGGGACCGTCGGTGGCGGCGGGCGTCCGAGCCCTGTGGGGAACGGGACGCCTGACGAGTTGTCATGAGTGTTTCAACAGGGTGACGACAGCGTCAAGGGGCGGGAGCGGCCCCGGTGGGGCACCCTCCCCGGGGCGCGTCGCCCACCCGCCGGGCCCGCCGGATGCGGGCGCGCGGGGCGGAAAACCACTGGAGGGGCGCCGGCGGCGGTCGGGAGACTGCCGCGTGGTCCGGTGACACCCGAGAAAGGACGCCCTCATGACGCCCCTGCCCCCGCGGCTGCCCGATCCCGGCCGCGCCGACGTCACCACGGTCACCGTCGGCTCCCTCTTCACCGGTACCGCCGAGGGGCAGCGGGCGGCGCTCGATGCGCTGCGCGCCGGCGTCCGGGACGCCGAGTGGCCGAAGGGCCTGCTGGAGCTGTCCGTGCTGGCGAGCGACGACGGCGAGGCGCTCCTGAGCTACGGCCAGTGGAGCGGTCCCGCGGCCGCGCGGGTGTGGCCCGGCGGTGGCGGCTGGGCGGAGCTGGCCGTGCCGTACCGGATCCACCGCGGGGCCCCGGCCGGGCCCGACGCGCCGTCGCCGGGCTGCGTGGTCACCGCCGCCTTCGACGTCGACGGCCCCGAACGCCAACGCCACATCACCGACGCCCTGCTCGACGCGGCCGAGGGCGTGGAGCCCCGTCCCGGGGCCGTCTCCTCCCACTTCCACCACAGCCTGGACGGCACCCGGGTGCTGAACTGGGCGGAGTGGACCAGCCCCGAGGCCCACGCGGAGGCGGTGGCCGGCGCCGCCCTGGACGACCTCTACGAGATCATCACGGGGACGCCGGGCGTGCGGGCGCTCCGCGGGCGGTACTACCTGCCCGCCGACACCTTCATCGGCTGATCCCGCCGTCGCCGGCGAGCGCGCCGTGGGGGCCGGGCGACACCGACCCCCACGGTCGGAACCCTGTCGATCCGGTGGCGATCAGTGCGGAACGGTGGCCACGATCTTGCCGATCTGGGCACCCGACTCCAGGTACCGGTGGGCCTCGACGATCTCGTCCAGCGCGAAGGTGCGGTCCACCACGGGCCGGAAGGCGCCCGAACGCAGCCCGGAGGACACGAACGCCTCCGCCCGCCGCAGGCGCTCGGGGCGCCTGGTCGTCTCGTGCACGATGTACGTGCGCATGGTGAGCGTGCCCTGTTCGACGCCCGGGTAGGGGGTCGGCTCGCCGCTCAGTGCTCCGTACACCACGAGGCTGCCCTCGTCCGCGACGACCCGTGCCAGGTCCCGCACGCCGGGACCGGCGACGGCGTCGAAGACGAACTCGGCGCCCCGGCCGTCGGTCGCCTCCAGCACCCGCTCGACCACGTCTTCCGACTCGGTGACGATCACCTCCGCCGCGCCCTCCTTCAGCAGCGCCTCCCTCTTGGCCGCGGTGCGGGTGAGGGCGATCGCCCTGGCGCCGATCCGGTCGGCGACGTGGATGGCGGCGAGTCCGACGCTGCTGGACGCCGCGTTCAGCACGACCGTGTCCCCGGGGCGCATCCCGCCGACCTCCAGCAGGGCGCCGTAGGCCGTCAGATACGGCATCCACACCGCCGCGCCCTCGACCGCGCCGACTCCGTCCGGGCGGCGCAGCACCGCGGCCGCGGGCACGATCGCCCGCTCGGCGTAGAGCGCGTAGTCGTTCTGGGAAAACGCGGGCACGACGCTGACCGGCTCCCCGGTCCGCAGGCCGGTGACCCCCTCGCCCACCGCCTCGATCACGCCGGCGCCCTCGGTGCCCAGCCCGGCGGGGAAACTCCTGACCGGCTCGATGTAGTGGCCGGTGCGGAACAGCACCTCGGCCCGGTTCAGACCGATCGCGTCCACCCGGATCCGGACCTCGCCCGGTCCCGGCTCGCCGACCTCCACCTCCTCCAACCTCATCACCTCGGGGCCACCGAGCTCGTGGAACAGCACCGTCCGGGTCATCGCGTCGTCCTTTCGGCTGGGAAGCGGTGGCTCACTCAACCTCAGAAGTACGATCACTGTCAAACTTCGATGGTCGTCGTAGTATGGAACCATGGACGCCGACCGCACCCCCGAGTACCCGGACCCGCGCGCGATCACGCTGCAGCGGGTCCTCGACGCCCTCGTCGACCCGGTGCGGCGGAGCATCGTCGCGCAGCTGTGGGACGCCCCCGCGGACATCAGCTGCGGCTCCTTCGACCTCGGGGTGAGCAAGTCCACCGCGACCCACCACTTGCGGGTGCTGCGCGAGGCGGGGCTCATCCGGCAGTACTACGTCGGCACCTCCCGGATGAACGCGCTGCGACGGGAGGAGTTCGGCGCGGCATTCCCGGGCCTGCTCGACGCCGTCGTCGGCGCCGAGCGCGCGACCGCCCGGAGCGGCGCGGCCTCCTGAGACCGCGAGGGCCGATTCCCGCCAGCGCCGGCGAGCGCGGCCGAGCAGGATTCTCGGCATGAACACGAACGAGTTCACGGGAAAGAAGGCCCTGGTGACCGGCGCGAGCCGGGGGATCGGCGCGGCGGTCGCGCTCCGGCTGGCCGCCGGTGGGGCGGACGTCGCCCTGACGTACCAGCAGGACGAGGAGCGGGCCGCGGCGGTGGCCGGGAAGATCGAGGGAATGGGCCGGCGGGCGGTGGTGATCCGCGCCGACAGCGGTGACGCGGAGGAGGTCACCGGCGCGGTGGACCGCGCCGCCTCGGCGTTGGGCGGGCTGGACATCCTGGTCAACAACGCCGGTGCCTTCATCGTCGGTCCCCTGGAGGAGCTGGGGCCGGCGGAGTTCGAACGGACGGTCGCGGTGAACGTCCGCGCCCCCTACCTGGCCGCGCGGGCGGCGGCCCGCCACATGACCGAGGGCGGGCGCGTCGTCAGCATCGGCAGCAACGTGGCCGAGCGCGCGGTCTTCCCCGGGTTCGCCCTGTACGCCATGAGCAAGGCCGCGCTGGTGGGCATGACCAAGGGGTTGGCGCGCGACCTCGGTCCGCGCGGTATCACGGTCAACCTGGTCAACCCCGGGCCGACCGACACCGACGCCAACCCCTCCGACGGTCCGGGTGCCGAGACCATCCGCGGCTTCACCGCGCTGGGCCGGTACGCCGCGCCCGACGAGATCGCCGGCGTGGTCGCGCACCTGGCCGGCGGTGACGCCGGCTATGTCACCGGCGCGACGGTCAACGTGGACGGCGGCTTCACCGTCTGACCGCCGGGGCCGGCGGGCGCGGCGGACCGACCATTCGGTGCCGCCGCCCCGCCGGCCCTGCCCGGACCTCACCGAGGGGCGTTCAGGCGCCGGCGGCCAGCCGGAGGGTGACCACTCCGGCGAGGATCGCGGCGAAGGAGAGCAGCTTGGGCAGGGTGATCCGCTCCTTGTAGATGAGTGCCCGAGGAGCACCGTGCCGACCGAGCCGACCCCGGTCCAGATGGTGTAGCCGACGCCCACGTCCAGGGTCCGCAGGGCCAGGCTGAGGGTGTAGATGCCGCCGGCCGCCGCGACGAGGGTGAAGACCGACGGCCACAGCCGGGTGAATCCCTTGGTCGCGTTGGTGCCGAGGGCGAAGGCGATCTCGAAGACGATGGCGATCGCGAGGTAGGTCCAGGCCATGGTGGTGCTCCTTCACTGACGAGGGGGGTGGGGGAGGAAAGGGGAGGGGTCAGCCGGAGAACGAGGCGCGGGTGGCCTCCGGCTCGGCGGCGGGCCGGTCGCCGGTCAACCGGTCGGCGAGCCGGAGGCCGATGACGCCGCCGATGATCAGCACGAAGGCCAGCACCTTCCAGACGGTGAGCGCCTCGTCGAAGACGAGGGTGCCGAAGACGACGGTGCCGACCGAGCCGATGCCGGTCCACACCGTGTAGCCGACGCCCACGTCGAGGGTGCGCAGGGCCAGGCTGAGGAAGAAGATCCCGCCGGCGGCGGCCGCGGCGGTGAGCAGCGAGGGCCACAGTTCGGTGAAGCCGTGGGTGGCGTTGGTGGCGAGGGCGAAGACGACCTCGAAGACCGCGGCGACGAGCAGGTAGAACCAGGCCATGGCGGCATCCGCTCCCAGAAAGTTGTATGTATGTGCAAGTTCTTTGGGACGACGGGAATCATGCATGTACATGTATTCTTGTGTCAACCCGGCTCGGCCGGGCGACGAGAGAACGGAGCCGCGATGCCCTCCGAGGTCACAGCCGCGCCGCAACCCGCCCGGGCGGGTCAGGCGGAACTGTGGGACCGCGTGGTCACCCTGCACGCCCACGTGGAACACCGCCTCGCCGACGCGCTCCAGCGCGGGCACGGCCTCGGGCTCTCCGAGTACCGCGCGCTCGGCCACCTGGTGCCGTTCGCGAAGGGGCTGCGCATGCAGGAACTGGCCGACCGGATCGGCCTCAACCAGAGTTCGGTGACCCGACTGGTCGCCCGGTTGAACGCGGCCGGCTTCACCTACCGGGACCTCTGCCCGGACGACAGGCGCGGCGTCTACACGGTGATCACCGAGGACGGGCGCGCCCGGCACGCCCAGGCCCGGGACACCTACCGGGAGACGCTCGCGGCCGCCCTGGACGAGGCGTCCGCCGCCGACCCGGAACTCGGCGCGGCCCTCGCCGCCCTGGCCGACCCGGGGCCTCCGGCGCCCTGACCGCCGCCGCGCCGGCCGGTCCGGGCGACGGCCGCGGCCGGTGCGTCCCCGCCGGCCGATCCTCACCTTCCGCGCACGCCGCGGGACGCTTCGTCGGTATGCTCGGCCGTCAGGCGTGGTACGCGCGCGGGGGAGTCCTCACCAGTTCATCGGGAGGCCGGATGCGGGACGACCGGGTGCGGGCGATTCTCGACGCCCACCTCGACGACATGCCGAAGCACGCGCTCTTCCCCACCGTGGACCGACTGAACGGGGAACTGCGGGACATCGTCGGGCGGCACCGCCGGGTGGCCCGGCTGGCCCGGGTGGGCACCTCCCGGCTGGGCGACCCGCTGCTCCTGGCGTCGATCGGGAACGGCGGGCGGCACGTCCTGGTGGTCGGCGGCCCCCACCCCAACGAGCCCGTGGGGTTCCGCACCGTCCTGGAGGCCGCCCGCATGGTGGCGTCCGCCCCGGAGCTGACCACGGGACTGGACCTCACCTGGCACTTCGTCCCCTGCCTCGATCCGGACGGGGCCCGCCTCAACGAGCGGTGGTACACCGCGCCGCTCACCATCTCCGCCTACCACCGGCACTTCTTCCGCCCCGCCCTGGCCCACCAGCCGGAATGGGCCTTCCCCTGCGCGAGCGGCGGGGCGCGCTTCGACGCCGTCCTGCCGGAGACGCGGTCCCTGATGCGGGTGATCGACGCGCTGCGGCCGGACGTGCTGGTCTCGCTGCACAACTCCGACTTCGGCGGCGCCCACTTCGTGGTCAGCCACCCGGTCCCGGGGCTGCCGGAGGCCCTGGCGGGCGCCGCGGACAGGCGGGGAATCCCGCTGGAGACGGACAACGCCGACACCACGGGCTGGCCCGACGTCGCCCCCGGCGTCCACCTCATGCCGCCGATCGAGTCGCTGCTCATCGTCGATCCCCGGGGCGACGCGCGGGCGCTTCCGCACGGGGCGTGCAGCATCCACTACGCGGCGCGCCACCGGGCCCTGGCGATGTTCACCGAGGTGCCGCTGTGGCGGGTGGGCGTGACGGAGTCCCCGCGGATCGGCTACGCCGAGGCGCTGCGGCGGTCCGCCGCCGACATGGACGCCGCCGTGGACGTCCTCGACGAGCTGCTCGCCCGGGTGGGCCCGGTGGACGGGCGGCAGCCGATGGTGTGGGCGGCGGTGCGGGACACGATGGCGATCGCGCGGACGGCGTCCCGGCACTGGCGGGAGATCTCCCGTCAGGACCACGGCCGGCGGCCGGTCACCCCGGCGGAGTGGGCCGGGACGCGGGACTACGTCCGCCAACTGCCGCTGCGTGCCGCGGGGATGCTGCTGCGCGCGCTGCGGGTCGAGCACGCCGCCGGGGACCGCCGTCCGCCGCGCGCCGAACTGGACCGCCTGGAAGGCCACTTCGACCGGTGGTGCCACCGGATGCGGGAGGAGACCCGGGCCGAGCCGCATCCCGTCGAGCGACTCGTCGCGCTCCAGCTGGAGTCCACGCTGGCGGCGGTGCTGGCCAGCCGGCGGAGCGCCGGGGTGGCCTGACGCCGGCTCCCGCGAGGCGACGACGGGGCGCGGTGGGCGGGACCGCGCCGGGCGCGGTCCCGCCCACGGTGTCAACGCCCCAGCGCCGTGCGCAGGAAGTCCAGCTGGACGTGGAGCAGCTGCTCCGCGACGTCCTCCCGCGTGACCATGTGGCTGGCGCCCGGCACCGGAAGCACCTGGTGCGGGCGGCCGGCGGCCAGCAGCGCCGCCGACAGGCGCAGGGTGTGCGCGACCACCACGTTGTCGTCGGCCATGCCGTGGACCAGCAGCAGCGGACGCCGCAGCAGGGGGGCGTCCGCCACCAGCGAGCAGCGGTCGTAGTTCTCCGGCTCCTCGTCGGGGTGACCGAGGTAGCGTTCCTTCCAGTGCGTGTCGTACAGCCGCTGGTCGGCGGTCGGGGCGCCGGCCACCGCCGCGTGGAAGACGTCGGGGCGGCGCAGCACCGCCCCCGCGGCGAGGAACCCGCCGAAGGACCACCCGCGGATCGCGACCCGCTCCAGGTCCAGGTCGCCGCAGTGCTCCGCCGCCGCGTGCAGCGCGTCGACCTGGTCGTCGAGGGCGGGCGAGAGGATGTCGCCGCGGATCGCCTTCTCCCAGGCCGGACCCCGGCCCGGGGAGCCACGGCCGTCGGTCACCAGCACGGCGAATCCCTGCTCGGCGAACCACTGCGACAGGCAGGACCACCAGCCCAGCGCGCGGGTGGCGACCTGCCGGTGCTGACCGCCGTACGGATCGAGCAGCACCGGCAGGGGCCCGCCGCCCGGCTCGTGCCACGAGGGCAGGTACAGGCTGGCCCGCAGCTCCCGCTCGCCGAGCCGGCAGAACGCCGGACGCGGCGTCACGACGGGCGGCTCGGCGAGCGAGGCGATCTGCCCGACCGTCGCCCCGTCCCGCCACACGGTGACGGCGTCGCGCTCCGCCACCCGGCCGACCAGCACCACGGTGCCGCCCGCCGCCACCGCGGTGTGCACCCCGGGCTCCGTGCTGATCCGGGTGTGGCCGCGCTCGGGCGCCCACGACCAGACGTGGGTCTCGGTGGGCTCGTCGCCGCCGGTGAACAGCACCGACTCGCCGTCCGTGCCGAGCACCTCGCGGACCTGGAGGCCCACCGGCGTGACCGCCTCGCCGTCCACCACCAGCCGCCGGGTGTCCTCCTCGTCGCGGGTGACCACCAGTGCCCCCGCGGCGGTGCGCCGCGGGGTGCCCGGGACGAGCTCGACCCAGGCCGGGTCGCGCTGCTCGTGCAGCAGACGGGTGCGGCCGGTGGCCGGGTCCACGGCGAGGGTCCGCACGGTGCGCTGGTCGCGGCTCTGCACGGCGAGCCACGGGCCGTGGGCGTCCCATCCGGCGGCGGGCAGGTACTCGAAGTCCTCCCGGTCCCAGCGGACCTCGGTGCGGTCGCCGTCGAGGGAGAACAGGTGCAGGGAGACGTCGGCGTTGGCGGTGCCCGCCGCCGGGTACCGCACCTCGCGGGGCGGGGCGGTCGGGTCGGTGGGGTCGGAGAGGTACCAGCGTCCAACCCGCGCGGTGTCGACCCGGGCGGCGAGCAGGGCGCGGCCGTCCGGTGCCCACCAGTGGCCGCGCATCCGCCCCATCGACTCGGCCGAGACGTGGTCGGTCAGCCCGTATCCGACGTCCGGTCCCTCGGGGACGGCCAGGGCCCGGTCCTCGCCGTCCAGGGTGACCACGTGCAGGGCGCCGCCGGTGACGTAGGCGATGCGCCGTCCGTCCGGGCAGGGGCGCGGGTCGACGACCGGCCCGGCCGTGGGCACCCGGAACGGCGCGCCCTCGTCGGTGCGCACCGCCCACAGCTGGCCGCCCAGCGCGTAGGCGACGGTGCGGAGCGCCGGATCGGCCGCGTACGCCACGATCCCCGCCGAGCTCTCCCGCGCCCGCTCCCGGCGCGCCCGTTCGGCCGCGGGCAGGTCGTCACCACTGCTGGGCGGGGCGACCAGGAGGCGTTCCGCCCCGTCCTGGTACAGCCACAGCCGGCCGACCGGGTCGGTGCCGCCGCCGGTGCGCAGGAAGAGCACCCGCCGGCCGTCGGTGGAGACGGTGAACTGCCGCGGCGTTCCGAGCGAGAAGCGCCGGGTGCGGGCGAGTTGGCGGGGGAGGTTCGGGACGTCGGTGGTCGGCTGCTTCATGGATCGGGCTCCCTGGTGTCAGTGGTGTGGCCGTGATGGGTCGCTGATGGCGGGTCGGTGGTAGGGGCGTGGGGCGGGATGCGGCCGGCCTCGCGGCCGAACGCGGGCATGCGGGAGGTGGGCATGCCGAAGACCGGCGTGCCGGAGGTTGGGCATGCCGAAGGTGCCGGCGTGGCCGACACGGGTGGGGAGCGGCCCGCGTTCCCGGCAGGGCACTGCCGTGGAACGGGAGCGGGCGCGGTGGCGTGGGAGCGACAGCGGCTCGCACGGCTCGCGGAGCGGGCGCTGTAGGCCCGCGGGATCTCACACCGGGAAGAGGGGTGTTCCCCGTCAGATCATCCGGCGTGTGGGCATTGTAGCACGATCTTGGGCGGTCCTGCCCTGGCGTGCGGCGACGCCCTGACGGCCACTCGGATCTCACCGTTCCGCCATGTTCAGGACATGCGTCCTTCAGCCGGACGACTCCTGGCGGCCCTGCAATCTGTGGCGTCGCTCACCCACCGCAGGAAGGCAGACGTCCGTCGTGTCCCAGCAGACGCACGCCCACACCCCCGAGTTCCGCGCCGCCGCCGGCCGGATCGCGCGCCGCCGGTTCCTGACCACCACCGGCGCCGTGGCCGCCCTCGCCTTCGCCGTGAACATGCCCGGCACGGCGCACGCCGCCGAGCTGGGCGGGGAGCGGATCCGTCAGGACCCGTTCACCCTCGGCGTCGCCTCCGGTGACCCGATGCCGGAGTCGGTCCTGCTGTGGACCCGGCTCGCGCCCTCCCCCTACGAGCCCGGCAGCGGGCTGCCGCGGGCCCGCTTCGACGTGGAGTGGGAGGTGGCGACGGACGAGCGGTTCCAGCACGTCGTCAAGCGGGGCACCGCCCCGGCGCACCCGGAGTTCGACCACGCCGTCCACGTCGAGGTGCACGGCCTCCGGCAGGACCGCCACTACTACTACCGGTTCCGGGTCGGCCCCTGGACCAGCCCGGCCGGTCGCGCCCGCACCGCGCCCGCACGGGGCGCCCGGGTCGAGCGCATGCGCTTCGGCGTCGTCTCCTGCCAGCGCTACGACCAGGGCTACTGGACCGCCTACCGGCACCTCGCGGCGGAGGACCTGGACGCCGTCTTCCACCTCGGCGACTACCTGTACGAGTACGCGGTGGGCGCGACCGGCGGCGCCCGCGCCTACACCGACCGCGTCATCCCGGCCCACTACAACCACGAGACGGTCACCCTGGAGGACTACCGCCTGCGGTACGCCCTGTACAAGTCCGACCCCGACCTGATCGCCGCGCACGCCGCCCACCCGTTCGTCGTGACCTGGGACGACCACGAGACCGAGAACAACTACGCGAACGGCACCCCGGAGAACGGCGTCCCGCCGGAGGAGTTCCTGCTCCGCCGCGCCGCGGCCTACCGGGCCTACTGGGAGAACATGCCGCTCCGCCGGCCCCAGCAGCCCGAGGGCGCCGACATGCGGCTGTACCGCCGGCTGGAGTTCGGCCGGCTCGCCCAGTTCGACGTCCTGGACACCCGTCAGTACCGGTCCGACCAGGCGTACGGCGACGGCTGGCAGACGCCGGGCCCGGAGTCCGAGGACCCGACGCGCACCATGCTCGGGGCGGAGCAGGAGCGCTGGCTGCTGAACGGCTGGCGCTCCTCGCAGGCGCGCTGGAACGTGGTGCCGCAGCAGGTCACCTTCGCGCGGCGGCGCAACTCCACCAGCGCCGCCTTCAAGCTGAGCATGGACTCCTGGGACGGCTACCCGGCCGCCCGCCAGCGCTTCCTCGACGGCGCGCGGACCGCCGGAGTGGAGAACCTGATGGTGCTCACCGGTGACGTCCACGTGCACTACGCCTTCGACCTGAAGCAGGACTTCGACGACCCGTCCTCCCGCACCATCGGCACGGAGATCGTGGCGACCTCCGTCTCCAGCGGCGGGAACGGCACGCAGCGGCCGTCCAACTGGGCCACCTACCTGGCCGCCAACCCGCACCTGCGGTTCTACGACGGCCGCCGCGGCTACGTCACGGTGGAGCTGGGCGAGGAGTCCGCACGGGCCGACTTCAAGACCCTGCCCTCCGTCACCGTGCCGGACGCGCCGCTCACCACGGCCGCCTCCTTCGTGACCGAGGCCGGCAACCCGGGGCTGGTCCAGGCCTGAGCCCTCCGCCCTCTCCCGGTGGGGGGCGGGACGCGGACGGGCGGGCGACCGCGGTCGGAGGACTTCCGTCTCCGCCCCGCGGGCGCCCGCCCGTCCGGTCGAGCCCGGTGGCCTGCCCGGTGTCCCGGGCGGGGGATGCTCAGGCGGCCTTGGTCGTGGCCACGGCCACCAGGCTGGAGAGCACCGTGGTGAGCTGCTCGGCGACCTCGGCGTCGTCCACCGGGTGGGTCTCGGCGAAGCGGGTGAGCGAACCCGGGATGGAGAGCTTGATCTCCTCCGCGACGACGGCGCCGGCGATGCCCACGGACTTGCGGGCGTCGTCCTGCGCCCACACGCCGCCGTACTGGCCGAACGCGGTGCCGACGACGGCCACCGGCTTGCCGACGAGGGCGCCGGCGCCGTACGGGCGGGACAGCCAGTCGATGGCGTTCTTCAGCACGGCCGGCATGGTGCCGTTGTACTCCGGCGAGAACAGCAGGACGGCGTCGCTGGCGGCGGCGGCCTCGCGCAGGCGCAGGGCCGTGGCCGGGGCGCCGCCCTCCACGTCGATGTCCTCGTTGTAGAAGGGGACATCCGCCAGGCCCTCGAAGAGCTCGACCTCGACGCCCTCGGGGGCGAGCTTGACGGCGGCCTCGGCGAGCTGGCGGTTGTGCGAACCGGCGCGGAGGCTGCCGACCAGGGCGAGGATGCGGACAGACATGGGCTCTCCCAACTGAGAAGAAAGTAAACCGGACCGAGGTCCGGATATGTTGTAACACGGAACCGGACCGGGGTCCACTTCGCCTCGGAGGCGGGTACGCTCAGCACATGACCCCATCCGCACGGCTCCACGACGACGGGAGCGAGCCCAGGCTGCTGCCGCTGGCCACCAACCAGATCCCCATGCGCGCGGACGCCGCCCGGAACCGGGCGCGCCTGCTGGAGGCGGCGAGCCGACTGGTGGCCGAGCACGGCGCCGAGCAGCTCACCATGGAAGCCGTCGCGGCCGCCGCCTCGGTGGGCAAGGGGACCGTCTTCCGCCGCTTCGGCGACCGCACCGGACTGCTGATGGCCCTGCTCGACCACTCCGAGCGGGTCTACCAGGAGTCCTTCCTCTCCGGCCCGCCGCCGCTCGGCCCGGCCGCCCCCGCCCTGGAGCGGCTGTCGGCGTTCGGCGGCGCCACGCTGCGGCACCTGGCCGCCCACCGGGAGCTGCTGCTGGCCGCCGAGCCCGACCCGGCCCGCCGCTACGCCGCCGGACCGCGCAACGTCCGCCGGATCCACATCACCACGCTGCTGCGCGAGATCGGTACCGGCGGCGACGACGAACTGCTCGCCGAGGTGCTCCTGGGCTACCTGGACGTGCCGCTGCTGAACCACCTCACCCGACAGCGCGGCATGGACCTGGAGCGGCTGGAGGCGGGCTGGCGCGACCTGGTCGCCCGGATCACCCGGAGCTGAACGGGCCGCGCGCGGGCCGGACGCCGGATCGGCGACGGGCGCGCAGCCAGCCGGAGAACGCCTCCAGGGCGGGCGCGGGGTCGAGGCGCCCCACGCCGACGCGGAAGCGGTCGGTCGGCGTGGCGGTGAGCTCGGAGCGGTAGACGCTCGCCGGCAGCAGCAGCACCCCGACCTCCTCGACCAGCCGGGCGCAGAACTCCTCCACCCCGTCGGAGCCGAGGTAGCGCGGGAAGGCGACGCAGCCGCCGTCGGGGGCGCTCCACTCGAACAGGTCGTCGAACTCCGCGAAGAAGGCGTCGAACACCGGCAGGTTGTCCGCGATGACGGCCCGGTTGCGCTCCAGGATGCGTGTCCGCGCCTTGAGGGCGATGCGGGCCAGCACCTCGCTGGGGGCCGAGTTGCAGATGGTGGTGTAGTGCTTGGCGCGCTCCAGCCGGGCGCGCAACTTCCGGTCCCGGCAGGTGATCCAGCCGATCCGCAGCCCGGGCAGCCCCAGTGACTTGGAGGTGACGTTCAGCGAAAGGGCCCGCTGGGAGAGGTCCGCGGCCTGCGGCAGGGTGCGGGCCGGGTCGCGTTCGAGGCCGCGGTAGACCTCGTCGCTGAACAGGTGCACACCCCGCTCGTCGCACAGCCGGACCAGCCGGGCGAAGTCCGCCGCGTCGACGACCTTCCCGGTCGGGTTGTTGGGGAAGTTGACCGAGACCACCCGGGTGTTCGGCCGGATGGCGGCGGCCACCCGGTCCACGTCCAGCGCCCAGTCGCGCTCGGCGTCCAGCGCCACCCCGGTCACCTGGCACAGTGACAGCGGGACGGTCTCGGCCGCCTGGTAGTTCGGGGTGACGACCACCGCGTGGTCCTCGGGCCCGAGCAGGACGTGCATGGCGAGGTAGAGGGCCTCCTCCGCGCCGGCGAAGCAGATCACGTCGTCGGGGTCGGCGTGGGCGTACGTCGCGGCGATCGCCTGCCGCAGGGCCGGGTCGCCGAAGGTCTGCGTGTAGCCGAGGGTCAGCGTCTCCCAGGCGTGCCGGTCCTCGGCGTCGGCCAGCTCCAGCAGCTCGGCCATGGTCATGGTCTGCGCGTCGGAGGCGGTCAGGTGGTAACGGGCCGTGAACTCCCAGCGGGAGAAGTAGGTCTCCAGCCGGAAGTCGGGCAGTGCGGTCACGGGGCGCTCCTGGGGGATCTGAGCTCGGCGAGCAGGGCGTAGACGGTGGAACGGGACGTCCGCAGCGCGCCGGCGACGACCGGGACGGCGCGGCGCATCGCGAACACCCCGGCCTGGTCGAGTTCGCGCAGGACGGCGAGGCGGTCGTCGCGACCGAGGCGTTCGACGGCGCGGCCACGGGCCCGGACGAAGGAGCCGACGATCTCGTGCACCCGCTCGGTCCAGTCCTGTTCGAACAGCGGCTCCGGGCGTGGCGCCGACGGCGCGGCGAAGGCGGTCAGCACGGCGGCGGCCCGCTCCAGCGGGGTGCGGTCGAGGTTGACGCACATCACGGCCGCCGGCTCGCCGTCCCCGTCGCGCAGGACGGCGCTGACCGAGGACAGCCGGCGGCCGTCGGCCAGCAGCTTCTCGTAGGGCCCGTGGACGTCGCCGCCGGCCGCCTCCAGCCGGTCCAGCTCGCCCAGCAGGGAGGGGTCCCCGGGGCGACGGGCGGTCATCGGGTTCCAGACGGCCAGCACCACGTCGCGCCGCGCGTCGTGCAGGACCACCTCGGCGTACGGGCCGAGCAGCGCCGCCACGGCCCGGCACGCCGGTGACCACGCCCGCACGCGCGGGTCGGCGTCGTCTCCCACCATCTCCATGCCCGGACTCTATGTCCAGATCGGACTCTTCGTCCAGGCGGGTGGATGGCGGCCGGGGTGGCCGGCGGCCCCCGGCGGGCCGCGGCGGGCCGCGGACGCCGGCGAGCCACGGCCGGTGCGGCCGTGGCTCGGTGCTCGTCCCCGCCGCGTGGCGAGCCGTGTGGCGGTGTCAGCGGGTCGGTTCCTCCGGTGCGGGGATGTCCAGCGCCGTCCCGTAGAGCCGGGACACCCGGATCCGGATCACCACGCGCCGCTCCGCCACCAACTGGTCGAGGAACGCGGCCTCCTCCTCGGGGTCGGCGAACCCGGGCGTCAGGGAGAGCAGTTCCCGGCCGATCGCGTCTCCCGGCGTGGTCGTCTCCTCCGAGACCTCCGCCCGGCCCTCGGCCACCGCGAAGGACCACACGTCGGGCCCGGTCACGTGCAGTGCGGCGTTGGGGTCGCGCCGCAGCTGACGGACCTTGAGGCGGTCGGCCGTGCTGGAGACCCGCAGCAGGCGCGCCTCCGGGTCCCAGTGGTACAGCACGGTCGACAGGTGGGGCTGGCCGCCGCGGCGGACGCTGGCGAGCACCCCGAACCGCTGCTCGGCCAGCAGCCGGGAGCTCTCCTCCTCGGTGAGCGCGCGGGGGGCCGGGCCGGCGGCCGGTCCGCGCTCCCGGGGGGCGCTGATCGGGCCGGGGGACTCGGGGCGGGGCGGGTTCCCGGCCCCGTCGCGGGTCTCGTCGGGCGTGTCGGTGGTCGTGGTGGGGGTCACGGCTCGCTCCTCGGTGGCGTGTCGGGGGGTGGTCACAGAACGGGGGCGTGCGGGGTGCCGGCGGTGCCGTCCGAGGGCGCCCGGCCGGAGGTCCGACGCGGCTGGCGGAGCACCGTGGCGGCGACGACGAAGGCGGTGACCAGGAGCCCCGCGCCGACGCCGAAGGCCAGGTGGTAGCCGCTGGTCAGTGCCTCGGCCTCGCCGTGGCCGGAGGCCAGCAGCCGCTCGGTCCGGGAGGCCGCCAGGGTGGACAGCACCGCGACGCCCAGCGCCATCCCGATCTGCTGGGTGGTGTTGAACAGTCCGGAGGCGAGGCCGGCGTCGTCCTCGCCGGCCCCGGACATGCCGAGCGAGGTGAGCGCCGGCAGGGCCAGGCCGAAGCCGGCCGCGAGCAGCATCACGGGCAGCAGGTCGGTGAGGTAGTCCGCCCGCACGGGCACCCGGGCGAGCAGCCCCAGCACGCCCATCAGCAGCACGAGCCCGGCCAGCAGGACGTTGCGTTCGCCGAAGCGGGCGTTCAACCGGGTGGAGACGCCGAGCGACACCGCGCCGATGACCACCGCCGCCGGGAGCATCGCCAGGCCGGTCGCGGCGGCGCCGTAACCGAGCACCCGCTGCAGGTACAGGGCGACCAGGACCTGGAAGGAGAACAGCGCGGCCACCATCAGCACCTGGACCAGGTTGGCGCCCGCGACGCTGCGCGAGCGCAGGATCCGCAGCGGCATGAGGGGGGTCCGCGCGGTGGCCTGGCGGGCGACGAACGCGGCGAGCAGGGCGGCGGCGACCGCGCCGAGGCCGAGGGTGGGCGCCGAGGTCCAGCCGTTCTGCTCGACCTGGACGACGGTGTAGATGGCCAGCATCAGGCCCGAGGTGACCAGGGCGGCGCCGAGCAGGTCCGCCCCGGCGGCGAGTCCGAGTCCGCGGCCCGCCGGGAGGACGGGCACGGCGACGGCGAGCGCCGCGATGCCGATGGGCAGGTTGATCAGGAAGATCCAGTGCCAGTTCAGGGCGTCGGTGAGCACGCCGCCGAGCACCTGGCCGATCGACGCGCCGGCGGCGCCGGTGAAGCTGAAGATTGCGATCGCCCTGGCCCGCTCCCGCGGCTCGGTGAACAGCGTCACCAGGATGCCGAGGCTGACCGCGGACGCCATCGCGCTGCCGACCCCCTGGAGGAACCGGGCGGCGATCAGCAGCGCCGGGGAGGTGGCGGCGCCGGCCAGCAGCGAGGCCGCGGTGAAGACGGCGACGCCGTGGAGGAACATCCGCTTGCGGCCGATCAGGTCGCCGAGCCGCCCGGCCAGCAGCAGCAGGCTGCCGAAGGCGATCAGGTAGGCGTTGACCACCCAGCTCAGCCCGGCGGGGGTGAAGCCCAGGTCGCTCTGGATGGCGGGCATCGCCACGGTGACGATGCTGCCGTCCAGGATGATCATCAGCATCCCGGTGGCGAGGACGCCGAGGGCCAGCCAGCGTGACCGCCCGTCGGGAGCGGCCTGTGAGGTCGCGGAGGGGGATGGGGCGGAGGGTGCGGAGGTGACGGACATGGGGTCTCTCCTGTCGGCGGAGGCAACAGGAGAGACCTTAACAGATAGTTCCGTTGCAGACTATTTCTTTCGGTCTCACTTCTCGCGCTGGCGGGCCCGCCGGGTCGGTCGCGGACTCTCCGCCGGCGTGGCCAGGTGCCCTTCGACCAGGTGGTTCAGGGCGCGCAGCAGGGCGGTGCGGTCCTCCTCGGGGAGCGAGGCCAGCGCCTCGTGGTGCACCCGGTCGACGATGCGCTGGCTCTGCTGGGCGACCCGCGCGCCCTCCTCGGTCACCGCGATGATGCGGGCGCGGCGGTCCTGGCTGGAGGGGCGGCGCTCGGCGAGGCCGGCCTTCTCCAGCGCGTCCACCGTGACCACCATCGTGGTCTTGTCCATGTCGCCGATCTCGGCGAGCTGGATCTGGGTGCGCTCCTCCTCCAGGGCGTGCACCAGGACGCAGTGCATGCGCGCGGTCAGCCCGATCTCGGCGAGGGCCGCCGCCATCCGGGTGCGCAGCACGTGGCCGGTGTGGTCCAGCAGGAACGACAGGTCCGCCTCGGTGCGGGCGGGAGTCATGGCGGTCATGCCCCCAGGGTAACAATCGGGTCCGTGGCGGATTATCCGGAAGGAGACTTTTCTCCCTCGTCCGCCGGCCTCCCCCCACCCATTCAGAACGCCGGCTCATGAGTGTGAGCGCCGATCCCTATTGGACGCCGGGCCACCCGTCCGGCGATCCTGTGGGGCGGGACCCGGGCGCCCCACCACCGAACCGCCCACACCCGAGCACGGAAGACACCGGACATCATGGAGCAGCGCGTCATCGGCAGGACGGACCAGCGGGTCTCCGTCATCGGACTCGGCACCTGGCAGCTCGGGGCCGACTGGGGCGAGGTGCGGGAGGAGGAGGCGCGGGCCGTGCTGGACGCCGCCGTCGAGGCCGGCGTGACCTTCTTCGACACCGCCGACGTCTACGGCGACGGGCGCAGCGAGCGGCTGATCGGCGCCTACCTGCGCGACCGCCCCGACGCGCGCGTGCTGGTCGCGACCAAGATGGGCCGCCGGGTGGAGCAGGACCCGCGGCACTACACCCTGGACAACTTCCGCGCCTGGACGGACCGCTCCCGGGCGAACCTCGGCGTGGACACCCTCGACCTGGTGCAGCTGCACTGCCCGCCCACCCCCGTGTACTCCTCCGACGCCGTCTTCGACGCCCTGGACACGCTGGTGGCCGAGGAGCGGATCGCCGCCTACGGGGTGAGCGTGGAGACCTGCGCGGAGGCGCTGACGGCCATCGCCCGGCCGGGCGTGGCCAGCGTGCAGATCATCCTCAACCCCTTCCGGCTCAAGCCGCTGGAGGAGGTCCTCCCGGCCGCCGCGGCGGCCGGGGTGGGGATCATCGCCCGGGTGCCCCTGGCCTCCGGACTGCTCTCCGGCAGGTACACCCGGGAGACCGTCTTCCCGTCCGACGACCACCGCACCTACAACCGTGCCGGTGAGGCGTTCGACCAGGGCGAGACCTTCTCCGGCGTGGACTTCGCCACCGGCGTCGACGCCGCCGTGGAGTTCTCCGGGCTGGCCCCGAGCGGGGCCACGCCGGCGCAGACGGCGCTGCGCTGGATCATCCAGCAGCCGGGCGTGACCTCCGTCATCCCCGGCGCCCGCTCCCCGGAGCAGGCGCTCGCCAACGCCGCGGCGGCCGCGCTGCCCCCGCTGCCGGAGAGCACGCTGGAGGCCGTGCGCGCGCTGTACGACCGCGCCATCCGCGCGCAGGTCCACCACCGCTGGTAGGCCCGCGGATCAGCGCAGCAGCGCGCTCCAGCGGTCGAGCGACCGCAGGACGCGCGGCAGCTCCCGCGCCGCCGTGGTGACGAGGCGCAGGCCGAAGGCCCGCCGGCCGGCGTCGGCCTGCCGGTGGCCCAACGCCAGCCACAGGCACCAGGCGGTGAGCGCGAGCTGGCTGTGCAGCATGCCGGCGAACGCGCGGGGGTCGGCCGGACCGGCGGGGCCGCCCCGGTCGAGGTAGCCCTCGATCAGCGGGCGGACCACCCGCGGGTCGCCGTCGGCCGTGGGCCCGTTGAACGGGCCGCCGAACCGGAACGCCACGTTCACCGCCTCCCACCACGGCACCTCCGCGCCCACGCCGTCCCAGTCGATCAGGGCGTAGCCGGTCGGCGTGCGCACCACGTTCGCCCGGGAGGTGTCCCGGTGCGCCAGGACTGCGCGAGGACGGTCCCGCCGGGCGTGCGCGACCAGCGCGGTCGCCTCCTCGATGGTGGGGAGCAGCGACCTGGCGGGCGCGGCGACCGGGTGGTCGGTGCACTCCGCCTCCGCCACCCACGCCCGCCAGTCGTCCATCGGGTGCGGCGGGTCGTCGTTGTGCGCCAGGTCGTCCACCAGGTCCAGCAGCGCGATGCGGCCGAGCGTGCCGCCCACCCACCCGGCCGCCTCGGCGAGCGCCGCGGGGGTGGCTCCGCCGGCCCGCCGCAGGTCGTGGCCGTCGATCCACTCGGTGACGCGCACCAGCTCCCGGCCGTCCGGGCTGTGCCAGTAGCCGACGGCCGGGGACGGCGGTTCGACGGGCAGCGGCATCGGGACGCCCGCCCCGACCGCGGCGCTCTCCAGGCGGTGCGCCTGGAGGATCTGCGCGCGGTGCCACTCGCCCTGCAGCCGGCCGGTCTTCACCACCCACCGGCCGCGGTCGGTGGTGAGGAGGCGGGTGCTGGAGGGCTGGTCGCCGTTCGCCAGCGGACGGGGCTCGCCGAGCGGTCGCCCCAGCCCGAAGGCGTCGGCCAGGGCGGGGAAGTCGAGGGACATCCGAGCAGTCTGCCGCCCCGACGGCGCTCGCGGCACCGGCTTTCTCCGCCCGGCCGTCGGAACGCCGGCTGATCCTCGGGCGGCGACCGCGGAAAATCGGTTTCCCGGCGCAGGGGCGGTGTGCCACGGTCGGCCGATGAGCGTGTCCCGAAGTCAGTTGTTGCGCTGGCAGTTCGACCTCACCTGGTCCCTGTTCGACTACCACCTGGAGCGGCTGGAGCCGGAGGACTTCCTGTGGGAGCCGGCGGCCCACAGCTGGACCGTCCGTCCGGACGCCGACGGACGGTGGGTGCCGGACTGGGCGGAGACCGAGCCGGAGCCCGTCCCGGTCCCCACGATCGGCTGGCTGAGCTGGCACATCGGCTGGTGGTGGAGCGTGACCATCGACCACGCCACCGGACGGCCGCCCCGCGAGCGCACCGAGGTCACCTGGCCGGGCGACGGGACGGCCGCCGTCGCGTGGCTGCGCGGCCTGCGCGCTGACTGGCTGGCGGTGCTGGAGCGGCTCACCGACGCCGACCTGGACGCCGTCGCGCCCTTCCCCTGGCCGAACGACCCCGAGCACACCGTCGCCCACATGGTGGGCTGGGTGAACTCCGAACTGATGAAGAACGTCGCCGAGATCGGGCAGCTGCGGCTGCTGCGCGCCGCGTCCCGAGGCTGACCACAGGGCCCCCGGGCCGACGACCGGGGCCGCGGTGGACCGGCGCAGGCCCGGCGGGGCCGTCCCGACATGGGCAGGACCACTACCGCGGGCCCTACATGGCGCCAGCCGTCCACCACGATGCCACGGACGTGCGGGGCCACGTAGACTCCGCGGCGTATCAGCGTGTAGCTCAGTAGGAGAGCGCCGGGCTGCTGACCCGGAGGGCGCGGGGGCGGAACCCGCCACGCTGGCTATGAACGCACACCATGACACGCCACAACCCCTGGGCTCGGGTTACCCGGCCCGGGAGTTGGCTCGGGCGTTCCAGACCGCCCTCACCCACGACGACGTGGAGACCCGCGAGCGTGCCGAGGGCCGCGTCCAGCGCTGGCGGACGGTCCTGGCGGGCATGGCCGACGGCCGGTTGAGGATCGGGTCGTCGGCCCCGGTGGCGGGCCTGCCCGCGTGGGTCACCCCGGAGGTGGTCCGCGGGGGCTTCGCGACCGGGGCGGCCGCTGCCGGCGGCCCGATGCTGCCCCACGAGGTCGAGGCCGCCCGCAGGGCGGGTGTTCCCGCCGACCGCCGCGCGCTGTTCGCCCACCACCTCACCGAGCCCGGGATGAGGGAACTGATCGGGGTGCTGACCAGCGGCGCCTACGAGATCCACGTCCCGGAGGAGGCCGCCCTGCTGACGGTCGCCTGGCTGGTGCAGGACGGTGACGCCTCCTCCGCCACACGTTTGGTCGACGTGCTCGAACCGTTCGCCGACCGGCTCCGGTTCACCCCACGGCCCGCGCCCGAGCCGCTGCCGGCGCTGACCGCGGCGGCGTACCGGCACACCGTCGGGCAGGTCAGCCAGGTCATGGCCGGCCGCCGCCGCAACCCCGCGGTGGAGGCGATGAACGAGGCGCTGACCGTGTGGAACCCCTTCGCCGACCGGCTACTCGCCCACTGGATGCACACCGTGGAGGACGGCCGGGTTCTCCAACGGCGGCCCGACGCCGACTGGCTCCGGCAAGCGGCCCTCCTACTGGAGGAATATCGCCACCTGGCCGCGGAGCACACCCTGTGCGGCCGGCACCGCCGCCCGAAGGAGAACCTGGCCATCCTTCGGACCGCCCTGGAGGACGTGGTCGCCGGCCGGACCCTGAGCGCCCGTCAGCGGGGCCTGCTCCAGCACGCCGTCGACGCGATGGTGCGTCGCCGCGGCGCACCCGGCAGCACCCGACTCCTCGCGCTGCGGGCCCGGCAGGCGGGCGACGCGGCGCGCCCCTCCCACCACGCCCTGGCTCAGCTGCTGGTGCGCCGCCTCGCCGACCTCCCCCAGCAGGTCGGCACCCCGCTCGCCGAGCAGTTCGTCGGTCCGGTGACCGAGGCCGAGCAGCGACGGACCGGCCTGCCCGCGGGCACGCCCATACCGGACCACCTGGCCCAGATCGTCCGTCAGGCACTCGCCGCCCCGGTGGGCGAGCTGATCGAACGTGGCGTCGTGCCCTCCGCCGAGGTCCTCGCCGAGATCGTCCCGCAGCTCGTCGCCCCCACCATGGCCGCCGCCTACCCGGACCCGCGGCTGCGCCGGCTGATGGGCGCCACCTACGGCGCCTTCCGCAACCGCCGCTCCCTGCTGCTGGTCGACCTCCAGCGGCAGACCCGCTTCGAGGACCTGCCCTGGGTGCGGGCCGTGGCCTCCCGCCGCCGCAGCGGCGACGGGGCGGGGCAGTCCGCCACCGCCACCCTGCGACACCCGGGCGAACTCGCCCTGGACGCCTTCCCGGCCACCGTCCTGCCGAACCCGCTGGTGCGCGAGCTGAACACGCTGGCCCGCGCCGGCGGCGTCCCGGTTCCGCTGGTCGAGGAACTGGCGGCGGACATCTTCACGGGCACCTTCACGAACAGGTTCGTGGAGGCGACCCGCGTCGCCGCGGACCTGCTGCACGGTTCGCTGTATGCCGCGTACTACGGCATCGACTACCCGGCGGTGCTCGCAGCCCTGGCTGGTGCGTCGACACGCGGGCACCGCGCGGGGAAGGCGTTCGCGCGGCTGTGCCGGGACCGCGCCGGTACGGCCGGCGGCGCGGTCGCGGCCAACGGCATGGTGATCGAGCAGGCCCAGATCCTCACCACGCACAACCTGGCCGCCCTCGCCGGCCCGATCGGCGCCACCCCGCAGTCCGGTTGGGCCGAGCTCGCACGGCGCGCGTTCACCACCGTGTGCCGGCTCACTGCCCGCCTGGAGGGCAACCCGCGCCCTCTGGGCACCATCAAGAACGCGGCCTACGCCTGGCGGCAGGTGATCTTCCACCTCTCCCTGGCGGATGCCGCGGAGCGCGCCGCCACCGTGTCCTGGCTGGAACGCGAAGCGTCCCGCCATCCCGGGCACGTCCGCGCCCGGCTCGCCCCGGTGCTGGCCGGCCTGGACCGGGTCCACGCCGGTGGGAGCCTCGACCCGGACGGCGGCGAGGACCTCGGGCAGGCCCGCAGGTTCCTCGGTTGGAGCGCCACCGGCCACTGGATGTAGGGCGTCGCGTCCGCGGCCGTGGACGTTGACCGCCGACCTATGTGACGCGGTCCCCATGGGTGGTTGTGCCGGTGATTCGGCGCCGCCCGGGGAAGTCCAGCCGGCGGCGTGGGGAACCAAGGACGACGTCGGCGCGTCTCGGCGGGTGCCAGTAGTGCCGGGAGCGACACCGTGTGGGCACCTCCCGTCGCGGGTCAGCCGAGGGACGGGGCCGATTGACTTCGGTGTGCGATCCAGTGGGCCTCTGACCACCAATTGGGGGGGACGGGTGGGGTTGCAGCAGCGACGAGCCGGCGAAGCGGGTCGCCTGTTTCCGCGGACGGTCGTGGCTGTCGGCTGCCTCTCGCTGGCCGTTGCAGCGAACTGGAGCGGTCTCCTGCTGGTTGTCGCAGAACACGTGGTCCCACATTGGGCACTGGGCCTGGTCCTGCTCTCCGTCTCGCTGCTGCTGCTCAGGACCCCCGCCGCACGCGGCCTCTCGGTGACTGATGAGGCGGTGTTGCGTGGCCGTCCGTCCCGCTTGTTCATCGCCGTCCTGGCTGCCGCAGCAGGGCTGGGAAGTGCGTGCGGTGCGCTCGGAGACCTCACTGCGGATTACCACGTACTCGAGCCCAAAGGCCCGGGGGGCTGTCGGGCTGTCGTGAGGGAGTCGTCGTTCTTGTTCTCGGGCAGCGGCGAGGTGTACGTGGTGGGAGCCAGCGAGGTGGGCTGGCATGCGACCAGTTCTTGGATGGCCGACGACGGCTACACGCCCATCGCGTTCGGCGCGTACGAGTTGAGCTGGGACGTTCAAGGTGGCGTGTTGTCAATCAACACAATGTCCGGCGATCCCGTCTGGCCCAGTGTGCATACCCTGACGTGCCGTTGACGCTGCTCAGCACGCATGCCGTGCACCCGTGGACGGTGCGCGGTGCCGTGGCCGCGCCACGGCGTGCGGAGCGTGATCTCGAAACAGCCCGCGGGCCCGAACAGGGGTTGGGGCGGTTCCGTCCGGCGCCAGAACCGTACGCTGGTCGAACGCACATGGCGAGGCAGAGGAGGGTGGCCGTGGGGGCGTGGTTCTCCTACTTCCGGGCACCGGACCCGCGGACGGCTGAGGCCGGCGGGGCTCGGGGAGCGTGCGCCCGCCCGGGCCCCGCCGTGCGCCAGTCCGGGTCAGTCGGTGGGCGTCGGCGCGGCGGTGCCGGGGCGGACGGGGGCGTCCGGCAGGACGTCGGTCAGGCCGTCGGGCAGGGCGGCGGTGAACGGCCGGCCCTCCGCGTTCGGCGGTGACGCCGGGCCCGCACCGGGCCCGCCCGGGGCGTCGAGGTCGCAGAAGACCGCGCCCAGCACGTTGTTGACGCCGTACCCGGTCTCGACCGGGGCGGTCAGCGCCTGGTTCATCGCGATGGTGAGCCGCTGGCCGTCCGCCTCGTCCACCAGGCTGTAGGAGAGGAAGCCCGGCACGCCGCCGTTGTGCCCCCACAGCACGGACTGCCGGGTGCCGCAGTCGATCGGCAGGGCCATCAGGCCCAGCCCGTAGCCGGCCGGGCTGCCCTCCTGCATCGGCACGGTCGTCCGCATCTGGTCCAGCGCCTCCTCGGAGAGCAGCTCGCCGCCGAGGAGGGCGTCGTAGAAGCGGTTGAGGTCGTCCCCGGTGGTCACCAGGGCGCCGGCGGCCCAGATCCACGACATGTCGTACTCCGTGACGTCGGTCAGCGCCGTGCCCGGCGGGTGGAGTGCCTCGTAGCCGCGCATCGCCGGCGACAGCACCAGGGGCAGACGGTCCGGCAGGTAGGTGCCGCGCAGCCGGAGCGGGTGGACGATCCTGCGGTTCAGCTCGGTGGACAGGGGGCGGCCGGTCACCTCCTCCACCAGCAGGCCCAGCACCTGGTAGCCGATGTTGGAGTAGGCCCAGCCGGTGCCGGGCTCGAAGACCAGCGGCTCCCGGGTGGCCTCGGCGATCAGCTCGGCGGGCTCGTGGTGGCGCCAGCGCTCGGTGTCGATCCCGGCGAGGTCGGTCCAGTAGCGGGCGTCCCGGGGCAGTCCACTGGTGTGCTGCAGGAGCTGGCGCACGGTGATGGGCTGCGGGTAGGGGAGCAGGCCGGGCAGGTGGTCGGCGATCGGGTCGTCCAGGCCTATCCGCCCCTCGTCGACCAGTTGCAGCACGACGGTCGCCACGAAGGTCTTGGTGATGCTGCCGGCCCGGAACCGCCCGTCGGGCCGCACCGCCTGACCGGTGGCGACGTCGCCGACCCCGCTGCCGCCGGACCAGTGCCCGAGGTCGTCGTCGACGACGGTGAGCGCGCCGGGCACCCCGTAGCCCGGCACGGTGTCCAGCGCCTGCTGGAGCAGCGGGCGTTCGGTGCCGCCGGGGGGCAGCGGGCCGCCGGCGGAGCCGGGCGGGGCGGCGGTGGCCGGGGCCGCGCAGACCCCGATCAGCGTGGCGGAGACGGCCACGGTCACCGGGACGGACAGTGTTCTCGCGATCGTACGCGCGCGGCGCATGGGCGGACCTCTCGTCGGTCGGTCTCCTCCGGGGCGCTCCCGGGGGCGACCCGGTGGCGGATCCGACCTCGGCTGTCCGTCCCCCGTAGGACGCCCCCCGACGCCCGGGACCAGCCTCCCTCCGCGCCGGCGGCGCGGCAATGACGGTTTGTCAGGAATCCCGCATGACGTCTGTCACGGTGCCGTCGGCTGGGGTGTCGCGCAACCAGACCCGCAGCGGACCGACCGCGCGCCAGCCGTGCCGGAGGGCGGCCCGCAGGTCCCCGCCGCGTTCGTACCCCACCATCGCCACGCCCGGGAAGTGCCGGGACACGGCCGCCACCACGCCGGACCAGGCGGCGTCGAGCCCGAGCGCGTCGCCGAACACGTTGGACACCCCGACGACGGCGCCGTCGCCGGAGAGGTTGGCCACGGCCCCGGCGACGATCCGTCCGTCCCGCCGGCCGCCGAGCACGACGACGTCGTCCCGTTCGAGCAACTCCGCGCGGAACGGTCCACCGGCCCCGGAGCCCCCGGCCCAGGCCGACTGCCAGGCGTCCAGGTCCGCCGCGTCCCGCACCGGTGCCCACCGCACGTCCGCCGCCGGCGTGCCGTCCGCGGCGGGGGTGGCCGGATCGTGCCCGTCGCGCACGATCCACCGGGCCTCGAACAGCACCTCGAACCCCGCCGCCGTCAGGTCCAGGCGGCCGAAGCTGTCCTTGACCGAGCAGCCGGGCGAGGTGACGTCGACACCGGCGAGGACCTCGGAGGCCGTCGCCGCCGGATCGAGGGTCACCGCGTCGGGGTACAGCGGCGGGGTCCGTCGGGCGTTGGTCCAGGCGGTGGCCCCGAACCGGCCCGGCCGGCCGTGCGCGCGGCAGACCGCGTCGCACCACTCGGCGTTGTTCCGTGCGGCGTGCCGCACCCATCGGTCGATCGCGTCGGAGTCGGTCACGGGCGGATCATGGCAGCCGGCGCGCCGCCCGCACCAATGGGTTTTCGCCACCCCGCGGACCGCGGGAGGGAACCGTCGGCGGTGCTCGGAGCGTGGTCAGCCGACGTGACCGATGAGCGAAACGGAGCGCGGCGGGTCTGCGCCCATCTGACGGGCCTGTGGTGCGTGGGCGTCGCCCTCACCGCCGTGCAGTTCCAGGCGGTGCTGGTGGCGCTCTTCACCGGCGGGGTCCGGGCCGGCGCCGTCGTGCTGGCCGTCGGGGGGCTGCTGGCGGTGCTGCTGCTCGTCCCCTTCGGGCGAGCGGCCCGCTCGTTCGTGCCGCTGGCCCGCAGCACCCGCGGCCTGTGGGGCTGGGCCGCCGGCGTGTACGCCCTCGGCACGGTCGGCGCCTTCGCGACGGTGGTGGTGAACCGGCAGGTGGGCGGCCTGGACAGCGGCCTCACGCTCTACCCGCTCGGCGGGCTGTGCTACGCGCTGGCCGCCGCGTGGTTCCTGCCCGGGCTCCGCGCCCGGATCGCCGCCCTGGGGGCCACGGCCGCCCTGGCGGTCGGCGGCGGGTACGCCCTGTGGGAGGCGGCGCGGCCGCCCACCCTCGACGAGTGGATCGCCGCCAACGACGTCGACCGCGCCATGCTGCGGGTCGGGGATCCGCCTCCCGGCTACACGCTCCACGTGCTGGGGGCGAGCGTGGACGGCTTCGGCGCCGACTACTCCCGTCCCGGCACGGACGGGTTCCACCTCGGCGTGGCCCGCCCCGGCCAGGACACCCGGCGGGTGGACGCCCGTGGATGCCCGGTGCCGTTCGGCGACCCGGTCCACTGCTCGGACGACGGCGGGGGCCGGCAACTGGTGACCTACCAGGGCGACTACCCGCGTCAGGAGCTGCGGCTGCGTGTCGACGGCCTGGTCCACACGGTGACCCTGCCCGGCACGGGGGCCGACCTGCCCGCGGCCCGGCACGTGCTGTCGACGCTCCGGCCGGCGACCGAGGCCGAACTGGCCGGCCTCCTGGGGCTGCCGATGCCGTGACCGACCACCCGAGCCCCGGAACGGCCGTGCGGGCCGCCCGGCCCTCCGGCCGGGTGGCCCGCACGTGTTCGGGGGCGGGGTCAGCCGCGGCGGAAGCCGAGGCGCGGCAGGATGCGCAGCAGCGCGGCGCCGACCGCGACCAGGGCGAAGGCCGCCAGGCCTATGTAGAGGGCGTTGGCGCCGGTGTCGGCGAGTGACGCCGCGCCGCCTGCGGCGACGCCGCTGCCGATGGGGGCGATGGGCTTGTCGTACATGACTCTCCGTCAGGGTCGGGCCGGGCGCGCGGCGGCACGGTGCCCCGCGCGTCTCGGGCGGGAAGGAGGGGGATGGCGGGTCCGGTTGCGGACTCACCAGTCCTTGCGCCGGCGCAGCAGCGCGTCGGCGTAGGCCTTGGCGTGGCACGCCTGCAGGAACAGGTCGATGGACAGCTCGTACATCGACGCGGCGGGGAGCATGTACCGCCAGCCCCGCTTGCGCACCGTGACGACTCGTTCGAGGACGAAGACGCCGGTCACCGCGATCCAGAACGGCCGCACGTACAGCCCCTGGTAGATGATCAGGGACAGGACGATGGTGGCCAGGTAGACGAAGGTCACCAGCACGCCCAGCATGGTGAACACCTGGCGTCCCCAGTAGCGCCAGGTGATGCGGGTGAGGCCGTACTGCACGCAGTTCTCCACCGCGCCGCGCTTCCACCGCAGCCGCTGCCGCCACAGGTCGCGCCAGCTGGTCATCACCTCGGTGACCAGGGTGCAGCCGGAGGGGCAGATCACCTGGTAGCCGAGGTGCAGCACGGCGAAGGTCAGCTCGTTGTCCTCGGTCAGGACGGTGGTGTCGTAGATGCCGCCCCGGCCGTCTCCGGGCGGGAGGGTGCCGTCGAGCCGGGCCTGGCTGACGGCCCGCAGCATCCGCACCGAGAACATCGCGGCGGTGCCGGTGAGCACCAGGCACTTGCCGCCGAGCCGTTCCACGTCGCGGGCGTAGCGGGCGTACTCGTTGCGCTGGAGGTGTCCGACGAAGCCGCCGCCGGGGCCGCCGCGGAAGGTTCCGCCCACGCCGCCGTAGCCGCGGGCGAGGTACTCCAGACCGGCGGCGACGAACGTCGGGTCGAGTGTGCAGTCGGCGTCGGTGACGAGGATGACGTCGTCGTCGTGGAGCCCGGGCAGCAGTTCGGCCAGGGCCTGGTTGAGCGCGCCGGCCTTCTTGTCGCGGTTGCCGCTGGTGCGGAAGACCCGGGCCCCGGCGGCGCGGGAGAGCTCCTCGGTGGCGTCGGTGCAGTTGTCCGCCACGGTGTAGACGGCCTCGGGCAGGTGGGTCTGCTCGCGGAGCGCCCGCAGCGCGTCCTCGATGCAGTCCTCCTCGTTGTGCGCCGGCACCAGCGCGATCACCCGCCCGGAGGTCGGTGTGGTCCCCGTGGCCGGGGTGGGGTGACGTCCGCGCCGATGGCGACCGGAGGGGGGCCTCGGTCCGAGGGCGCTGCTCCTCGGGACGGTCTCGACTGGCGCCGGCGGGGTGGCGCTCGATGTGGTCACTGTGGGCGGGTATCCGGAGGGAAGAGGGGTGAGTGTGAGGCAACGATGCGCTGCGGTCACATCATATGCACGCTGTTTCACCCGTCCCCACCGTCGGCAGGCCCTGTGTCCAAACGGTGAAGAAGTCGCAGGGAGAGCGTGATTGAGGGGGATTCAGCGGGCGCAGGACACCCCGCACGAACGCGGAAGAGGTCCCGCGGGCCCCGGCACGGCCCTCGCCGCAGTGCGGTCGCGGCGTGGTGTGCGTCCCCGGGCCCGGGGACCTCTCCTCAGTGCGTGGGAGCAGTCCCACGCGGACGCGTCAGCCGAGGCTGGCGATGGCCTCGTTGAAGGTCTTCGACGGGCGCATCACGGCCGCCGCCTTGGCGGCGTCGGGCTGGTAGTAGCCGCCGATGTCGGCCGGCGAGCCCTGCACCGCGATCAGCTCGTCGACGATGGCGCCCTCCTGCTCGGTCAGCGTCCTGGCGAGGTCCGCGAAGGCCTCCGCCAGCTCCGGGTCGTCGGTCTGCCGGGCCAGCTCCTGCGCCCAGTACAGCGCCAGGTAGAAGTGGCTGCCGCGGTTGTCGATGCCACCGAGGCGACGGCTCGGCGACTTGTCCTCGTTGAGGAAGGTGCCGGTGGCCCGGTCCAGGGTGTCGGCGAGGACCTGCGCCCGCGCGTTGCCGGTGCGCTGCGCCAGGTGCTCGAAGCTGACCGCCAGCGCGAGGAACTCGCCCAGGCTGTCCCAGCGGAGGTAGTTCTCCTTGACCAGCTGCTGCACGTGCTTCGGGGCGGAGCCGCCGGCACCCGTCTCGAACAGGCCGCCGCCGTTCATGAGCGGCACGACCGAGAGCATCTTGGCGCTGGTGCCCAGCTCCAGGATCGGGAACAGGTCGGTCAGGTAGTCGCGCAGCACGTTGCCGGTGACCGAGATCGTGTTCTCGCCGCGGCGGATGCGCTCCAGGGAGAACGCCATCGCCTCGGTCGGCGACATGATCTCGATGCGCAGCCCCTCGGTGTCGTGCTCGGGCAGGTAGGCGCGCACCTTGGCGATCAGGTTGGCGTCGTGCGCGCGCCCCTCGTCCAGCCAGAACACCGCCGGGTCGCCGGTCGCGCGGGCGCGGGTGACGGCCAGCCTGACCCAGTCCCGGATCGGCGCGTCCTTCGTCTGGCACATGCGGAAGATGTCGCCGGCGCTCACCGCCTGCTCCAGCACCACGTTCCCGGCGCCGTCGACGACCCGCACCGTGCCGTCGGCGGGGATCTCGAAGGTCTTGTCGTGGCTGCCGTACTCCTCGGCCTTCTGCGCCATCAGGCCGACGTTCGGCACCGAGCCCATCGTCGCCGGGTCGAAGGCGCCGTTGGCGCGGCAGTCGTCGATGACGACCTGGTAGATGCCGGCGTAGCTGCTGTCCGGGATGACCGCGAGGGTGTCGGCCTCCTTGCCGTCCGGGCCCCACATGTGGCCGGAGGTGCGGATCATCGCCGGCATGGAGGCGTCGACGATGACGTCGCTGGGCACGTGCAGGTTGGTGATGCCCCGGTCGGAGTCGACCATCGCCAGGGCCGGGCCGTCGGCCAGCTCGGCGTCGAGGGAGGCCTTGATCTCGGCGCCCTCGGGCAGCGCCTCCAGGCCCTTCAGGATGCCGCCGAGCCCGTCGTTCGGGGTCAGGCCGGCCGCGGCCAGCGTCTCGCCGTACGCCGCGAAGGTCTTCGGGAAGAAGGCCCGCACCACGTGGCCGAAGATGATCGGGTCGGAGACCTTCATCATGGTGGCCTTGAGGTGCACCGAGAACAGCACGCCCTCGGACTTGGCTCGGGCGACCTGGGCCGCGAGGAACTCGCGCAGCGCGGCCACCCGCATGACCGAGGCGTCGACGACCTCCCCGGCGAGGACCGGGACCGACTCGCGCAGCACGGTGGTGCCGCCGTCCGCGCCCGCCAGCTCGATGCGCAGCGAGCCGGCCTCGGCGATCACCGCGGACTGCTCGGTGGAGCGGAAGTCGTCGGCGACCATGTGGGCGACGTTCGTCTTCGACTCGGGCGTCCAGGCGCCCATCCGGTGCGGGTGCGCCTTGGCGTAGTTCTTGACCGCGGCGGCGGCGCGGCGGTCGGAGTTGCCCTCGCGCAGCACCGGGTTGACGGCGCTGCCCTTGACCTTGTCGTAGCGGGCGCGGATCTCCCGCTCCTGGTCGGTCTTCGGGTCGTCCGGGTAGTCCGGCAGCGCGTAGCCCTGCTGCTGCAGCTCCGCGATCGCCGCCTTCAGCTGGGGGATCGAGGCCGAGATGTTCGGCAGCTTGATGATGTTGGCTTCCGGCTTCTTGGCCAGCTCGCCCAGCTCGGCGAGCGCGTCGTCGATGCGCTGGTCCTCCTGGAGCCACTCCGGGAAGCTGGCGATGATCCGCCCCGCCAGGGAGATGTCGCGGCTCTCCACACTGACTCCGGCCGTGCGGGCGTACGCCTGCACCACGGGGAGGAAGGAGTACGTCGCCAGGGCCGGGGCCTCGTCAGTGTGCGTGTAGATGATGGTCGAGTCAGTCACCGATGCTCCGCTTCACGTCCTACAACGTCTTGATATCAAGGTATCTCGTGACCGCCCCTCTCCGACACCAACCCCCGGCCTCGATCACCTCCTCGGCTCCCCGGCGCGGGGTGCCGGTGCGGGGCTGTCGGCAGCCGGTGGCAGACTCGAACGCATGAGCGACAGGTGGGCCATCGCGGCGACCCCCGACGGTGGCGCGGAGCTCGCCCCGCTGGGCCCCGACGGCCTGCCCGCCGGCGGCGTCCGCAGGGAGCCCAGCCTGGTGGAGGCCGTCCGCGGCCGCCCGGGGGTCGCCCGCTGGGTCTGGCGCTCCACGGCCGCCGTCTACCCCCGCCTGCTGGCCGCGGGCGTCCGGGTCGACCGCTGCTACGACATCGAGGACGCCGAGACCCTCCTCCTCGGCCACGAGGGCAGGCACGGCGAACCACGCTCCGCGGCCGCCGCCCTCGCCCGGCTGCGCCACGCCCCCGTCCCGCCGGACCCTCCGCAGCGCGCCGCCGAGCCGGGCTCGCAGTCCTCCCTCTTCGAACCGCAGCCCGTCCACGTCCCGCTCGACGACCTCGCCGCCGTCTACGCCGACCAGCAGCGCAGGCACGACGCGACCGCCCACCCGGACCGGATGCGCCTGCTCACCGCGACCGAGTCCGCGGGCATGCTGGTGGCGGCCGAGATGACCGCGGCGGGGCTGCCCTGGCGCGCCGACGTGCACCGCGCCGTGCTGGGCGAACTGCTCGGCGAGCGGTACGCCGGCGGCGAGCCGCGCCGGCTGGCCGAACTCGCCGACGAGATCTCCGCGGCCTTCGGCCGGCGCGTCCGCCCCGATCTGCCCGCCGACGTCGTGCGGGCCTTCGCCCAGGCCGGTGTGAAGGTCTCCTCCACCCGCCGCTGGGAGATCGAGTCGATCGACCACCCCGCCGTGAAACCGCTGATCGAGTACAAGCGGCTGTACCGCATCCACACCGCCCACGGCTGGTCCTGGCTCCAGGACTGGGTCCGCGACGGCCGGCTGCGCACCGAGTACCTGCCGGGCGGCACCGTCTCCGGCCGTTGGGTCACCAACGGAGCCGGCGCGCTGCAGATCCCCAAGGTCATCCGGCGCGCCGTGGTCGCCGACCCCGGGTGGCGGCTGGTCGTCGCCGACGCCGACCAGCTGGAGCCGCGGGTCCTCGCCGCCATCTCCCGCGACCCCGGCCTGATGGAGGTCGCCGGCCGGGACGCCGACCTCTACCAGTCCATCTCCGACCGGGCCTTCGCCAGCGACCGCGAGCAGGCGAAGCTCGCCGTCCTCGGCGCCGTCTACGGCCAGACCTCCGGCGACGGCCTGCGGAACCTCGCCGTGCTGCGCCGCCGCTTCCCGCGGGCGGTGGCGTACGTCGACGACGCGGCCCGCGCGGGGGAGGAGGGCCGGCTGGTGCGCACCTGGCTGGGGCGCACCTGCCCCCCGGCGGCGACCGCCGGCGACCAGGACGGGGAGGGCGTCCCGCAGGAGGACCAGCCGTCCGGGCCGGCCGGCGCCCCGGGCGAGTTCGTCCCCGGCTACGCCTCGACGAACGCGCGCGCCCGGGGCCGCTTCACCCGCAACTTCGTCGTGCAGGGCAGCGCCGCGGACTGGGCGCTGGTGATGCTCGCGGCGCTGCGCCGGGCGTGCGCCGGCCTGGCGGCGGAACTGGTGTTCTTCCAGCACGACGAGGTGATCGTGCACTGCCCGGCCGAGGAGGCCCCGGCGGTGACCGCCGCCATCCGCGAGGCGGCGGACCTGGCGGGCCGCGTCACCTTCGGCGACACCCCGGTGCGGTTCCCGTTCACCACGGCGGTCGTCGAGTGCTACGCCGACGCCAAGTGACGCCCGCCCGATTTTGCCGACCCGGCAAGAAACTTTGTCAATCGGCCGCCGGTGCGCGCACAGTTGCCTGGAACCGACCGGAAGGCCGGCGGCGCCGCCGCCGGCGCCCGACGGGACCGCCCCCATGAGGAAAGGCAGCGCGACGATGACCGCCACGGACACCTCCTCCGCCGAAGAGTTCTGGGAGGACCGCTACAACTCCAGCGACCGGCTGTTCAGCGGCAATCCCAACAGCGCCCTGATCCGGGAGACCAGCGCGGTCACCCCCGGCCGCGCCCTCGACCTGGGCTGCGGTGAGGGGGCCGACGCCGTCTGGCTCGCCCGGCAGGGCTGGCACGTCACCGCCGTCGACATCTCCCCGACCGCGCTGAGCCGCGGGGCCGAGCACGCGACGGCGGCCGGCGTCGCCGACCGCATCGACTGGCAGCAGCACGACCTGGCGCACTCCTTCCCCGAGGGCGCCTTCGACCTGGTCTCCGCCCACTACCTGCACTCGCCCCGCGAGATGCCCCGGGAGGAGATCCTGCGCCGGGCCGCCGAAGCCGTGGCGCCCGGCGGGCTGCTGCTGATCGTCGGCCACGCCGGCTGGCCCTCCTGGAGCCACGACCACGACACCGAGATCCACTTCCCCACCCCCGACGAGGTGCTCGCCGCGCTCGACCTCCCGGAGGGGCGGTGGGAGGTGCTGGTCAAGGAGACCTACGACACCCCGATGACCGACCCGGACGGCCGGCCCGCCACCCGCCCGGACAACACCCTCAAGCTGCGCCGCCGCTGAGCCGACGCCCACGGCGGCGGCGCCGGGGACCGCCCGGAGGAGCGTCGCCGCCGGTAGGGTAGGGGCGGCGACGCTGTCAGGTCGCAGCCTTCGGTCGGCGTGTGGGGGAAGCGAATGCGGATCGGTGAACTGGCCCGGCGCACCGGGGTGAGCGAGCGCTCGCTGCGCTACTACGAGAAGCAGGGGCTGCTCACGGCCGAGCGCACCCTGGGCGGCCACCGGCACTTCCCGGAGAGCGCGGTCGACCGGGTCATCCGCATCCAGGAGCTCTTCGCCGCGGGACTGCACAGCAGGAAGATCGCGCAGCTGCTGCCCTGCATGCGCGACGCGGACGGCGGCCCCTCCGAGATCGCCACCCCGCGGCTGGTCGGCGAGCTCGCCGCCGAGCGCGAGCGCATCGACCGGATGATCGACGACCTGGTCCGCTCCCGCGACGTCCTGGACCAGGTCATCGAGACGGCGTCGGGCGGGTACGACCGGACCGTCGCCCACCTGGAGGACCGCCAGCCCCGGGCGCCGCGGCGGTCCGGCCGCGGCGCCGGCGAGGCCGCGGCCGGCTGACGGCGGGAGGTCAGCCCGCCGCGGGGTACGGCCGCTCCCGGCGGGCGCCCGCGAGGGCGCCCGCCCACCAGGACAGCTCGTCCAGCATGGTCTTCGCGGCGGCGGCCGGCTCCTCCGGCTCCTTCAGGGCGCCCTCGCCGTCGAAGAGCAGGTAGTAGCGCGGGAAGGATACGTAGTTGCGGACGGTGTGGGCCTGCAGCTCGCCGAACACCTGCCGCAGCTGCTCGATCGCCAGCACACCGCCCGTCGCCCCGCTGTAGCCGACGAAACCGACCGGCTTGGCCTGCCACTCGGTGTAGTGCCAGTCGATCGCCGCCTTCAGCGAGGCCGGGAAGCTCCGGTTGTAGTCCGGAGTCAGCACCACGAAGGCGTCGGCCGCGCGCAGCCGCCGGGTCAGGTCGGCCATCTCGGCCGGGCGCTCCATGTTCGGGTCGACGGCCGGCGGCACCGGCGGCAGTGCCAGGGGCAGCGGCGTGTCGGCCAGGTCGATCACGTCGACCGTGAACTCCCCGTGCTGACGGGCCTGTTCGGCGAACCAGTGGGCGACGACCGGGGCGAACCGGCCCTGACGGACACTGCCGACGATCACCGCGAGATGGATGGGCTGAACGGACACGGGTCTCTCCTCGTCTCTCGCGCCGGGGGAACCGGCGGGCGGCGGCTCACCGCCGCACCCCCAACCTGCCGCCCGGCCACCGGGCCAGGAAGACCGGCTCCAGACTGGTAGTGACAGGGACACCCTTCCGACCACGGACACTGCTACGTTCGACGGCGTGAGCGAGCACGACAACGAACTCGGGATGTTCCTGCGCACCCGTCGGGAGGCGGTGAGCCCGGCCGAGGTGGGGCTCCCCACCGGCAGCCGCCGCCGCACCCCCGGCCTGCGGCGGGCCGAACTCGCCACGCTCGCCGGGGTCAGCGTGGAGTACCTCACCCGGCTGGAGCAGGGGCGGGACCGCCGCCCCTCCGCCCGCGTGCTGTCCACGCTGGCCGACGTGCTCCGACTGACCATCGGCGAGCGCGTCCACCTCTACCGGCTCACCAAGGCGGCCGAGGGCTTCAGCTGCACCGGCGGCACGCCGTTCCCGCTCCGCTCCGTGCGCGCCACCGTCCGCGCGCTGCTGGCCGGCCTGGAGCCCGCCCCGGCCGTGCTGCTCAACCGGCTCGGCGAGGTGCTCGCCCACACCAGCGGCTACCAGCGGCTGGCCGGCCCGCTCGGCCTGCTCGACGGGGAGCCGCCCAACCTCGCCCGCTTCGTCTTCACCGACGACCGCGCGCGGGCCGCCTACCCGGACTGGGAGCACGTCGCCGACGAGCAGGTCGCCGCCCTGAAGCAGGGACCGTTCCGGGCGGACCCGCACATCGCTGCCCTGGTCGACGAGCTGACGGTCACCGCGGGAGCGAGCTTCGCGCAGCGGGTCGCGACCGTCCCGGGCGTGCCGAGGAACAGCGGCACCACCCGCGTGGTGCACCCGGGGGCGGGCGAGCTCCGCCTGGCCTACGAGACGCTCGACCTCACCGCCGACGACCAGCGCATCCTGGTCCACCTCCCGGCCGACGAGGCCACCGCCGCCGCCCTGGACCGCCTCGCCGCGCCCGGCCCCCGCGCCCTGCGCGCCGTCTCCGGCTGACCCGTCCGCCGCCGGCGGGGACGCCGCCCGCGGCGAGGGGGCACGCGGCGAGGGGGCACGCGGCGAGGGGGCACGCCGCCCGCCGCGCGGGCGCCGGCTGGCACAATCGTCGTTCCGTTCCGACCCGACGTGCCCTCAGGAGACCTCCCTTGTCCCAGCACCTCACCGTCGTCACGGGCGGCAGCCGCGGCATCGGGGCCGCGACCTGTGCCCGCCTGGCGTCCGACGGCCACGACGTGGTGATCGGCTACCGCTCGGACGCCTCCGCGGCCGAGCGGGTGGCGACGACCGTCCGGGAGGCCGGCCGGCGCTGCCTCGCCGTCCGCGTCGACACGGCCGACGAAGCCTCCGTCGACCAGCTCTTCGACGCCGCGGCGGAGCTCGGCAGGGTCACCGGCCTGGTCAACAACGCCGGAATCAGCGGCCCCAACGGCCGCCTGGCCGACGCGGACGCCGCCGGCATGCGCCGCGCCCTGGACGTCAACGTCCTGGGCTACCTGCTCTGCGCCCGCCGGGCCGTCCGGGACATGACCGGCTCCGGGGGCGGCGCCATCGTCAACGTGTCCTCCGCCGCCGCCACCCTCGGCAGTCCGGGGCAGTACGTGCACTACGCCGCCACCAAGGCGGCCGTCGACGCCATGACGGTCGGCCTGGCCAAGGAGGTCGCCGCCGACGGAATCCGCGTCAACTGTGTCGCGCCGGGCACCATCTGGACCGACTTCCACCAGGATCCGCAGCGCCCCGGCAAGGTCGCCGCCACCATCCCCATGGGCCGGGCCGGACAGCCGGAGGAGATCGCCGGAGCCATCTCGTGGCTGCTCTCCGACGACGCCTCCTTCACGACGGGCGCGGTGCTGCGGGTCGCCGGAGGCCTGTGACCCCGCGGCGCCCCCGGGGGCTCAGGGGGCCGCGCGCGGCGCGCGGGGCCCCTCCTCCCGGATGGTTCCCCCGCGCAGGGTGAGCACCCGGTCGGCCGCGCGGATCGTGGTGTCCCGGTGGGCGACGACCAGGACCGCCCGGCCGGCCGCCTCCCGGCGCAGCACGGATTGCAGTGCCGCCTCCGCGTGGGCGTCGACCTGGGCCATGGCCTCGTCGAGCACCAGCACCGGGGCGTTCCGCAGCAGCGCGCGGGCCAGCGCCACCCGGGCGCGCTGGCCGCCGGACAGCGCCTGGCCCCGTTCGGCGACGTGGGTGTCCAGGCCGTCCCGGAAGCCGCTGGCCGGGTCGAGCACCCCGGCCCGGAGGGCGGCGTCGCGGATCCGCGCGGGTGTGGCGTCCGGGTCGGCGAGCGCGATGTTGTCCCGGACGGTTCCGGTGAGCAGGTCGATCCGCTGCGGCACGGCGGCGACGGCCGACCGCAGGTGGGTGTCGTCGAGGTCGCGCAGGTCCACCCCGCCGATCCGCACGGTGCCGGTGTCCGGGTCCCACAGGCGCAGGGCGAGGGCGACACAGGTGGACTTCCCGGAGCCCGAGGGGCCCACCAGCGCGACGATCTCGCCCGGGTGGACGGTGAAGCTCACGTCCTCCAGCACGGGCGGGCCGGATTCGGTGTACCGGAAGCCGACCCGCTCGAAGGTGAGCGCCCCGGTCACCGGGCCGAGGGACCGGGTGGGCCGCGGGACGGCCGGGGGAGTGTTGAGGACCTGGTCGACCCGCTCGGCGGCGGCGCGCAGCACGCCGAAGTCCCGCAGCAGCGCGGAGATCTGGCTGATCGGGCCCAGGGTGACGGTCGCCAGGGTGAGGGCGACGGGCGCGAGGCGGGGGTCGAGGCCGCCGGTTCCGGAGGCGACCATCGCCAGCGCCGCCATCCCCGCGGCGGCCACGGCCAGGCTGGAGACGGCCGCCTCCGCGCCGCCGAGGTGCGCGATGCGCGACTGCTCCCGGGTCAGCGCCCGCGTCGCCCGGGCCAGCTGGCGCCGGCGGCGCTCCAGCGCGCCGGCGCCGGTGAGTTCGCGCATGCCCTGGACGGTGTCCACGACGTCGGCCTGCAGCGCGGCGTTGGCGGCGGTCAGGCGCGCCCCGTGGCGTGCGGAGACCGGGCCGAACAGCCAGGGCAGGGCGACGACCACCAGCAGGCAGGGCAGCCAGGTCAGCACCAGCCACGGGGAGAGCGCGACGGAGAGCGCGGTGGTCGCCCCGAGCATCGTGAGGGACACCAGGAGCTGGGCGGCGGTGTGCGCGTACAGCCACTCCAGGGTCTCCACGTCGGACAGCGCGACGGCGCCGAGGTCCCCGCTGCGCCGGGCGGTGTGGCGGGTGGGCAGCGAGCGGCGCAGCGCGGTGAAGACGCGGCCGCGCAGGTCCGCCAGGACGCGGTAGGCGAGGTCGTGCGAGACGTGCGACTCGCGCCAGGTCGCCAGGGCGCACAGCACCGCGGTGGCCGGCAGGGCGGTGGCCAGCACCGCCACCGTGGAGTCCCGGCCGGCCAGGGCCTGGGAGACCAGGGCGGCGCCGAGCAGGGCGAGGGCCAGCAGCCCCGACTGCGCGAGCAGGTTGGACACCAGGGTGCCGACGAAGGCGGCCCGGTGGCGGGCGATGTGCGGGAGCAGCCGGTACACGCTCCTCACGCGGGCACCTCCTCGTCCGTTGCGGTGGTGGCGCCCTCCTGCGCGCGCAGCAGCGCGCGGTAGGCGCCGTGCGGCTTCCGCACCAGCTCCTCGTGGCTGCCGGTCTCCACGACGCGGCCGTCGGAGACCACGGCGATCACGTCGGCGTCGCGGACGGCGTGCAGCCGGTGGGCGATGACGACGCGGGTGCGGTCGGCCAGCTCCGTGCGCAGGGCCCGCAGCACCGCCTGCTCGGTCGGGGCGTCGAGGTGCGAGGTGGCCTCGTCCAGCACCAGGACCCGGGCCGGGCTGAGGAAGGCGCGGGCCAGCGCCAGCCGCTGCGCCTGGCCGCCGGAGAGCGAGCTGCCGCGCTCCCCGATCACGGTGTCGTAGCCGTCCGGCAGGGCCTCGAGGAAGGCGTGGGCCTGGGCGAGGGCCGCCGCGTGCCGCAGTTCCCGGTCGGTGGCCTCGGGGCGGGCCAGCCGGAGGTTGTCCGCGACCGAGCCGTGGAAGAGGTAGGGGTCCTGGTGGACCACGGCGACGGTCGCGCGCAGCGCGTCCAGCCGGTACTCGGGCAGCGGCCGGCCCGCGAGCAGGATCCGGCCGCCGTCGGGGTCGTCGTGCCGCAGCAGCAGGTGGGCGAGCGTGCTCTTGCCCGCGCCGGACGCGCCGACCACGCCGAGCATCCCGCCGGGCGGGCAGCGCACCGAGACCCGGTCCAGAGTGGGCCGGGCGGGCGCGGCGGGCCGGTCCGGCGGGCCCGGGTGGGTGAAGGTGACCCGCTCGAAGCGCACCTCGGGGGCGGGGTCGTCCGGCGCCGGGTGCGTCCCGGTGTCGCGCACCCGCGGGACGGCGCCGAGCAGCGCGTCGATGTCGTCGGCCGCGGTCAGGCCGAGGTAGCCCGCGTGCCAGGCGGAGGACAGGTCGCCGAGCGGCCGGAAGCACTCGCGGGCGCACAGCAGGAACAGGAAGGCGTTCGTCGGCGGCACCGTGCCGGACAACGCGCCGGCGCCCACCACCAGCAGCGTCGCGGCGGTGCCGCCGTGGATCGCGAGGGCGCTGATGCCGCCCTCCACCAGGGAGACGCGCAGCTGCGCCATGGTGGAGCGGTGCAGTCTCGCCGCCTGTTCGGCCAGGCGCTCGTCGGTCCGCCGGCCGGCCCCGAGCACCCGCAGGGTGGGGATGGCCTGGGTGGCCTCCAGGTAGTCGGCGCTGAGCCGGGTCAGCCGCGCCCACCGGTCGCGGCCGCGGCGCAGCAGGGTGGCGTCCCAGAAGCGGGGGACGACCACGGCGACCGCCACGGCCGCGGCGAGCACGGTGGCGGCCGGCACCGAGACGGTGAACAGCCAGCCGACGATGCCCGCGGGCACCAGCAGCACGACGAGCAGTTGCGGCAGGTAGCGGGAGTAGTAGGCGTCCAGTCCCTCCACCCCCGCCACCAGCGTCGCCTGGATCCGCCCGGCGCGCTCCCCGGCCGCGTGGCCGGGGCCCAGCTCGGCCAGTCGCCCGACGAGCCGGTCGCGCAGCCGGACGCGGACGGCGATCCCGCAGCGGGCCCGGGTGACCTCGGCCAGCCAGACCAGGCCGGCGCGCAGCAGGGCGAAGGCGGACGCCCACACCAGGGCGCCGGCCGCGGGGCCCGGGGCGTCGCGGAAGAGGTGGGTGAGGGCGTGGGCCAGCGCGACCGCCTGGCCCACGCCCGCGGCGGCCAGGCACAGCGCCACCGCCGTGCTCAGCGCGATCGGCCAGGCCACCGCGCCGGCCAGCCGGAGCAGACCTCGGTGGATCATCCGCGTCAGAAGGCGTCGGGGTACAGGCCCGCGGCGACCTGCCGCACCGCCGTGACGTTGCCCAGGGTGCCGGGGTAGACGTCGGAGCCGGACAGGGCGATCAGCCGGCCCGCGCGTACGGCCTCGACGTCGGGGAAGGTGCGGGTCAGGTAGTCGCGGGTGGCCTGCTCGTGCGCCGCGTCGTGGACGGTGAACACCAGCGCCTCGGGGTTGCGTTCGGCCAGCGTCTCGGGGGTGATCTGGGCGGCGAAGAACTCCGCGAACTCGCTGTCGTCGGGGCCGAACACGTTGGCGCCGCCGGCGCGCCGGATGATGTCGTACTCGATTCCGGCGCCGATCGCGGACAGGGTGTTGCCCTCCAGGTAGACCTGGGCGACCGTCAGCGGGTCGCGGCCCGCCACCCGTTCGGCGACGTCGTCGAGGGTGGCGCGGGCCTCCTCGGTCAGGTCGGCCGCGGCCTCCTCGGCGTCCAGGGCCTCGCCGAGGTTGGCCAGGTCGGTGAACAGGTCCTCCACCGTGCCGGTCATCCGGCGGTCCGCGCAGCCGCCGGTGGCGACGTAGGCGGCGACCCCGGCCTCCTGGAGCTGCTCCAGGCTGGCGAAGCCCTGCTCGGCCGTGAACTCGTAGGCGGTGGGCGCCACCACGAAGTCGGGGGCGGCGCGCAGCAGGACCTCCCGGGAGGGCGGGGTGTCCTCGCTGAGGACGGGGATGTCGGCCGCCTGCGCGCGCAGGTCCTCCGGCAGCGGCGCGGTCGCCGTCTGGGCCTGGCCCACCATCCGGTCGGCCAGCCCCAGGCGGAGCAGCAGCTCGGTCTGCGCCGGGCTGAGGCCGACGATCGCCTCGGGGGTGCCGGTCACCGTCACCTGCCTGCCGCAGTTGGTCAGCACCACCTCGGTGCCTCCGGCGGAGGGAGAGCCCCCGCCCGTGGGTTCGGTGACTCCGGAGCCGCAGGCCGTCAGGGCCATCAGGGTCAGCGCGCCGAGGCCGGCGAGCAGCGTGCCGCGGGTGGTGCGGGACCGGTGGGACGTCGGGTTCATGGGGTGTCGTGCTCCTTGCTCGCGCCGGCCGGGGCATGGGCGCTTGGTGCGGGGGAGAAGGCGATGAGCGGTTTTCCGGTGGCGGGGTGGGGGAGGAGGTGGGCCCGCACGCCGAACACCTCGTGGAGCAGTTCGGCGGTGAGCACCTCGCCGGGCGGGCCGTGGGCGACGATCCGTCCGGCGTGCAGCACCGCGACGACGTCGCAGTGGGCCGCCGCCAGGTTCAGGTCGTGCAGCGCCGCGATGGTGGTCAGCCCGAGATCGCCGACGATGCGCATCAGCTCCAGCTGGAAGGCGATGTCGAGGTGGTTGGTCGGCTCGTCCAGCACCAGCACGCGGCTCTCCTGCACCAGGGCCCGGGCGAGCAGCACCCGTTGCTTCTCTCCCCCGGACAGGGCGGCGAACGGCCGGTCGGCGAGGTGGCGGGCGCCGACCCGGTCGAGCGCGGCGTCGGCGAGGCGGAGGTCGTGCGGCGAGTCGGCGCCGAAGCCGCGCTGGTGCGGCAGGCGGCCGAGCAGCACGACGTCCAGGACGCCGAGGTCGAAGTCGGCGCTGGTCTCCTGCGCCATCACCGCCACCTGGCGGGCCACCTCCCTGCCGGGGAGCCGCCAGACGTCCCGCCCGTCGATCCGGACGCTGCCGGTGTCGGGGCGGACGACCCGGTACAGGCTGCGCAGCAGCGTGGACTTGCCGCTGCCGTTGGGGCCGACGAGGCCGGCGATCTGGCCGGGGCCGACGCCGAAGGTGGCGCCGCGGACGATGTCGCGGCCGGCCCGGGTGATCCCGACGTCGGTGAAGTCGATCCTCATCGCTGCATCCCCACCCGGGCGGCCCGGCCCTGACGGACCAGCCAGAGGAAGAACGGCGCCCCGACGACGGCGGTGACGATGCCGAGGGGGATCTCCGCGGGTACCGCGACCGTGCGGGCGAGCAGGTCGGCCACCATCAGGAAGAGCGCGCCGCCGAGCAGCGCGACCGGCAGCATGCGGCGGTGGTCGGCGCCGACCAGGATGCGCGCGGTGTGCGGAACCACCAGTCCGACGAAGCCGATGCCCCCGCTGACCGAGACCACGGCGCCGGTGAGCAGCGAGGCGGCGACCATGACCTGGGCCCTCAGCCGGCTGACGTCCACCCCGAGCGCGGTGGCCGCCTCGTCGCCGACGAGCAGGGCGTTGAGCGCCCGGGTGCGGGTCAGGGCGAACAGCGCGACCAGCGCAACGGCGGCGGCGGGGACGACGAGACTGCCCATGGTGGCCGCCGAGACGCTGCCCAGCAGGAAGAACAGCACGCTGAACACGTTCTGCGCCTCGGTGGTCAGCGTCAGATAGCTGGTCACGGCGCTGAGCAGGGAACCCAGCGCCACTCCGGAGAGCACCATCCGGGTCGGTGCCAGCACCCCCTGCCGGCGGGCGAGCAGGTAGACGGCGAGCGTGGCCGCGAGGGCGCCGAGGAAGGCGGCGGTGCCCAGGGTCAGCCCGGCCGCGGCGGTCCAGCCCAGCGTGATCACGCTGACCGCGCCGACGCTCGCCCCGGCGGAGACGCCCAGGACGTACGGCTCGGCCAGCGGGTTGCGCACGATCGCCTGCATCAGCGCGCCGGACAGCGCCAGGCCCGCGCCGGCCAGCCCGGCCAGCAGCGTCCTGGGCAGCCGGAACCGCCAGACCGCCTGGTCCTGGAGCGGGGTGATCGATCCGTCGCTCATCCAGGGCATGCCGGGCAGCAGATGACCCACGATCACCCGCACCGACTCGGTGAGGCTCACCTCGGCGGGCCCCGTCGCGCCGGACAGCACGGTCACCGAGGCGATCGCGGCGAGCAGGCCGGCGTGCGCGCCGAGCAGTGCCCGGGCCGACCGCCGGCCGGACGCGGAGGGAGCGGGCGGTGGAGCGGGCAAGGCGGCGTCCCTCTTCTTCTGGGTGGGTGGTGGACGGTCGCCCGGGCGCACCCGTGTGACGGCGGCTCACCGGCCGGCCGGCGCACACCGGGTGATCGGGACGGCCGTGATCGAAACCTTATACGAACATGGAAACCGTTGTCGATGTCGGTTCTGGGGGAGGGATGGTGGAGGCCGCCCGCCGGATCCCGCGAGGACGGCCGCTGCGGTAACGTTCCGCCTGACATCCGCGGACCCGGGGGGGATCACGTGTGGGGATGCCTGGTCGTCCTGCTGGCCGTCGGTTGCGTGGGGCACCTGCTCGCCGTCCCGGTGACGGTGTTCGACCTGATGGCCGCGCAGACGCCCCCGCAGCGCCCCGACTGGAGCGTGTGGGCGGCGGGGGGCGCCGTCTCGGTGCTGACCGCGCTCGCCGTGGCCGCGTCGGCGGGGCGCCGACGCCCCGCCCGGTGGCCCGCCCTGCTGCTGCGCACCCTGGCCCTGCTGGCGCTCTGCACGGCCGTGACGCTGTGGATCCGGGACGCCGTGGGAACCGGCAACTGGACGCTGGGCTCGACCCTGGAGAGCCTCGGGGCCGGCGTCACCGCGCTGCTGTTCCGCGGTGCCGTCCGGCGGTGGGAGCGCGGGCGCCCCATGGCGGGGGAGGTCTGGCTGGCCTTGGTCCCGTTCCGGGACCGGGACGAGGAGGCGCAGCACTACTGCGTGGTGCTGCGCCGCCGGTACGGCCACGCGGAGGTGCTCCAGATCACCTCGCGCAACAAGGACGCGCGCGCCGACTTCATCCGGATGCCCAACGACGGCTGGGACGTCGTCTCCGGCCGGGACCACTGGCTGGAGATCGGGCTGCCGCCGCGCAGGGTGCCGTACCGGAAGTTCCTCAAGGACACCCCCCAGGGCCCCTGCCCACGGGCCACCTGGCGGCAGGTCCGCCGCCCGCGCCCGGCCGCCGCGCGCGGCTGACGGGGGGCGGCGGTGACCGGGGACACCAGCCCGCCGGGGGACGCGTCCAGCCGAACGGAGCAGTCGCGGCGGGTGGGTCCTCCGGGGAGGTGTGAACCTGGCAGTGCGTGGCACCGGACGGGCCACGTGGTCGTCGGGAAAGGACGTCGCCACCGTGGTGGTCAAGAAGCTTCACGACATGGGCCTGCGCAGTGAACACGCCTACTGCGCCGCCCTCGGATCGATCGCCCTCGCCTTCACGACCTGGCTGGGGTCGCTGAAGGCGGAACCGGGCCAGGGACTGGACCGGGCGGACCGCTGGGGCATCTTCGTCGGAGAGTGGGCACCCACCTTCTTCGGCCTGGGGCTGGCCCTCGCCCAGTACGAGAGGGAGGACGCCACCTGACCCGGCCCCCACCCAGGGCCGGGCGGCCACGGCCGGGCCGGGGCGGCCCGGCCGTGGCGGCGTGCTCAGCCCCCGGCCCCCGGGGCGGGCCGCCTCCCCGGCACCCGGGCGATCCGGCTCGGCCACCACACGCGCCTTCCGATGTCCCGGACCAGCGCGGGCACGAGCAGGGAGCGGACCACCACGGTGTCCAGCAGGACGCCGAAGGCGACGATGAAGGCCAGCTGGGCGAGGAACGCCAGCGGGATCACGATCAGCGCCGCGAAGGTGGCGGCGAGCACCACGCCGGCCGAGGTGATCACGCCGCCGGTGGCCACCAGCCCGCGCAGCACCCCCTCCCGGTTGCCGTGCCGGAGGCTCTCCTCGCGCACCCGCGACATCAGGAAGATGTTGTAGTCCACGCCGAGCGCGACCAGGAAGACGAAGCCGTACAGCGGGACCGAGGCGTCGGTTCCGCTGAACCCGAACCCGTGGCGGAACACCAGGCCGGCGATGCCGAGGGTCGCCAGGTAGTTGAGCGCGACGGTGGCCACCAGCAGCACCGGCAGCAGCAGGGAGCGCAACAGGAACACCAGGATCACCAGGATGATCGCGAGCACCACGGGGATGATCACCTGGCGGTCCTGCTCCGCGGTGCGCTGGGTGTCGTACTGCTGGGCGGTGTAGCCGCCCACCAGGGCGTCGGCGCCCTCGAGGCCCGCGAGGGAGTCGCGCAGCCGCTGCACCGTCGCCTTGGCGGCGTCGCCGTCCGGCGCGTCGGCCAGCGTGGCGTCGACGCGGACCCGGCCGTCCACGACGAGCGGTTCGCCCGCTCCGGGGCGGCCGGCTTCGGTGACGACCCGGGCGTCCGCCACTCCGGGGGTGTCGGCCACGCGCGCGAGGACGTCGTCAGCGGCGTCGGCGGAGGCGATGACCACCGCCGGCTGCCCCGATCCGCCGGGGAAGTGTTCGCTCAGCGCGGCCTGTGCCCGCACCGAGGGGGCGTCCCCCACGAAGAGCTCGTCCAGCGGCACGCCCCGGGACTCCAGCGTCGGGACGAAGGCCGCGCAGGCGGCGAGCGCCACCAGGGTGCCGGCCCACAGCCGGCGCGGGAAGGCGTCCACCCAGGCGGCGACCCGCCGCCAGATCCCCCGGCCGCCGCTGTCCGCCTCGGCGGACCGGGGCCGGGCCGGCCAGTAGGCGGCCCGGCCGAGCAGCGCCAGGGCGGCGGGCAGGAAGGTCGCCGTGGTCAGGACCGCACAGGCGATGCCGATGGCCCCCACCGGCCCGAGCGCCTGGTTGTTGCTCAGGTCGCTCAGCAGCAGCGCCAGCAGGCCCAGCGCGACGGTGGCGGCGCTGGCCACCACGGCGCCGAAGGAGCGGCGCAGCGCGGTGAGCGCCGCCGCCGTGCGGTGGGCGCCGCCGGCGAGTTCCTCGCGGAAGCGGGCGGTGAGCAGCAGGGCGTAGTCGGTGGCGGCTCCGATGACCAGGATGGACAGGATGCCCTGCACCTGCCCGTCCACCCGGACGACGTCGCGGTCGGCGAGGGCGTAGACGACGGCGCAGGCCGCGGCCAGGGCCAGCACGGAGCTGACGATGACGGCGAGCGGCAGCAGGACGCTGCGGTAGACCAGGAGCAGGATCAGCAGCACCGCGGCGAGCGCGACGCCGAGCAGGATGCCGTCGATGCCGGCGAATGCCTCGGACAGGTCCGCCTGGCTCGCGGCGGGGCCGGCGATCCGCGCCTCGGTGCCGTCCACCCGCGTGGCGGCGGCGATGGTGTCGAGCACCTCCGGCAGAGCCTCGTCGAGATCGGGACTGAGCTGGACGACGCCCTGCAGCGCCCGGCCGTCCTCCGAGGGGAGGGCGGGTGACGGTGGGGCGACGACGCCGTCGACCGTCTCCAGGGAGCGCAGGGCCTCGGACGCCCGCGCGGTCTGGTCGGCGGAGACCGGGCCGTCCTCGGCGGTCCACACGACGATCGCGGGAAGCGTCTCGTCCTGGTCGAAGGCCTGCTGCGCCTCGATGACCCGGGTCGACTCGGCGCCGCGGGGGAGGAAGGACGCCTGGTCGTTGGTGGCGACCTCCCCGAGTCTGCCGGCGTAGGGGCCGAGGGCCGCGCCGGCCGTGAGCCAGAGGGCGACCAGGAGGAGCGGGACCAGCCAGCGGGCCGGTCGACGTGCCGTGTTCATGCACTCCCCAGAGCAAGGAGGTGGGCGAGGGATTGCGGAGACGGAGACCCAGAGATCTCTCGGTCATCAACTATCTCAATTATAGAGATATCTTATGCTGTGCCCATGAGCCCCAGCAGTCCGCAGGACTCCCCCGCACTCGACGGCACCGACCTGCTGACCTTCGCCGTCCTGCTGCGGAGGATGAACGGGGAGTTCAACCGCGTCGCGCACGAGTTCGCCGGCGCCCACGGACTGCACCCCACCGACATCCACGCGCTCTCCGTGATCCTCGACGCCGACGTCACCGAGGGGCGCCCGATGACCCCCGGACGCCTGCGGGAGCGCCTGAACCTCACCTCGGGAGCGGTGACGGCCTGCATCGACCGGCTGGAACGCGCCGGGCACATCACCCGCGTGCGTGACGCCGAGGACCGCCGGGTGGTGCACCTGCGCTACGAGGCCGCCGCCCGCGACCTCGCCCGCCGGTACTTCGAGCCGCTCGCCCGCAGCACCGAGGCGGCCCTGGCCCGCTTCGACGAGGAGCAGTTGGGCACCATCGCGGCCTTCCTGGAGGCGGTGAACGAGGAGCTGTCCGCGCGCCGCTGACGGCACACGACATCGGCCGCCGGCCGCTCCGTGGGGAGCGGCCGGCGGCCGATGTCGTGGGTGTGCTGGCCGGTCCCCCGCCCCGGTGGGGCGTGCCGGGCGGCCGGCGGGTCAGGCGGCGTCAGGCGCGCGCGCCGGAGCGCTCGGCCTCGACCTGTTCCAGGGACTTGCCGGTGGTGTTGGGCAGGAACAGGCCGATCACCGCGCAGATGGCGAGGGAGACGGTGAGGAAGGCGGCGACCGTGGTGATGCCGGTGGCCGCGAGGGTCGGCACGAAGAAGGACCAGATGCCGAGGATGACCCGGGAGGTACCGAAGGTGATGCCCTGCGCGGTGCCGCGCAGCATGGTCGGGAAGAGCTCCTGGCTGTAGGTCTTGTAGACCGCCTCGCCGGCGAGCGCCTGGCCGATGCCGAACAGCACCACGTTGAAGATGATCACCGGGATGGTGAAGTCGGCGAAGAGGAACACGCCGTACGCGGCGACCTGCATCACCGAGCCGACGATCCACATCACCCGGCGGTGCTGGTGGCTGCGGTCGGCCAGGCGCATGTAGAAGGCCAGGGAACCGACGATGACCAGCGCGAAGCTGGCGCAGGAGAGCAGCACGCTGGTGGCCTGGCTGCCGGCGCCGAGGGTCTCGATCATGTACGGGGTGAAGGTGCCGTTGGTGCCGGCGGCGAGGTTCCAGAACAGGTAGATGCCACCGGTCAGCAGCATGGCCTGGAGGTTGGGGCCGGAGAACAGGTCGCGCACCCGGACCCTGGCGGCGGCGCCGGAGGCGGCGGCGGTCTTCCAGGTGGCGGACTCGACCATGCCCTGGCGCATCAGGTAGGTGACCACCGCGACGACGAACAGCGACAGGAAGACGATGCGGATGCCGAGCAGGCCGAGCCCCGACAGGGCCCAGGCCAGCAGCAGCACGACCACCGGTCCGAGGCTCCAGCTCACCTGGGTGAAACCGAGCAGCCTGCCGCGGGCCTTGGCCGGGGAGAACTCGCCGACCAGGGCGAGGGAGGTGGGCACGTCCGCGCCGACGGCCAGGCCGACGAGGAAGGTGCCGGCGAAGAGCATGACGGGGCCGGTGGAGAAGGCGATGAGCAGGATGGCGGCCGCGTACAGCAGCAGGTCGTACTGGTAGATGCGCTTGCGGCCGAGCTTGTCGCCGAGTCGTCCGCCGATGAAGGCGCCGATGGCCGCGCCGATGGCGTTCGGGCCGATCGCGGTGAGCGCGCCGGTGAGGTTGTCCGAGAGGCCGTAGTGGGTCTGGAACAGCGCCAGCCCGGAGCTGATCGCGACGATCGACCCGGCGTCGAGGTAGGACGCCATGCCGGCGAGCGCCGTCCACCTCCACTGCTGCCGGCTGACCTTCCCGTCGTCCTGCTCCGGGGGGACGTCGAGGGCCGGCGGCGTGTTCTGCACGGACGTCACGGGAACTCCTTCGTTCTGTGCGGCCGGAGGTCCCCTGGGAACCCTCCGCCCACAGCCACATGCGCGCTCCGCGTCGACGGCCTGGTCTCCGTCGACGCGATTGAAACGAATCAAACATGGCGCTCTGGCCGGGGCGCGTCAAGAGGTGGTGGAGGGAAAGCTGCTCGTTCGTGACCTGGATGATGCGGTGTGACATGGGTGTTCATCGATCAGGCCGTGCCCTTTGGTGTTCGGTGAGGGCGGGCCGTGGTGGCATGATCGACTGAATTGTTTCAATCTGGGCATGGACCTGACATGGGATGCCGAGGTCGCCCCGGGTGTCGGCCCGGAGCGAGGGGGCGCCTTGGGAGGTCAGGGTTCGCCGGCGGCCGGGCACCGGGCGGCGGCCAGCAGCGCCTCGCCGAGGGCGGGGCCGACGGTCCGCAGGGCCGGGGGCCGCAGCAGGGCGTAGTGGTCGTGCGGGACCACGACGGTGCGGATGGGGCCCGAGACGTGTGCGCGCCAGCGTACCTCGGTGGCGACCCGCTGCCCGCCGGTGGTGGTGGAGACGAAGAGCAGCAGCGGGCCGTCGAAGACGCCGGCCGGGGTCGCCCGCGCCAGCAGCCGGACGGTGTTCCGGGTGACGTCGAGGACGGCGGCGGCCGTCGCCTCGTCCAGCCCGCCGGCGCCCTCGGTGCCGTCGAAGGCGATCGTCCGCAACTCGCCGGCGGACGGTTCGACCGCGTCCCCGCCCGCGCTGCCCGCCGGCCAGGCGTCGATGACCGCCAGCAGGGCGACGTCGTGCCCGAGGGCGCGCAGCCGCACCGCGACGGCGTGGGCCGCCGTGCCGCCGAAGGACCAGCCGGCCAGCAGGTACGGCCCGGTGGGCTGGACGGCGGTGATCCTGGCCGCGTAGTCCTCGACCAGGGCGGCGAAGTCGGCCGCGGGCGCGCCGCCGTCCAGCCCGCGGGCCTGGAGGGCGTGGACGGCGTGCGGGGGCGGCAGGTACGGCAGCAGCGCGGTGTAGACCCAGCCCAGGCCGCTGCCCGGGTGGACGCACCACAGCGGCGGGCCGTCCCCCTCGCGCAGCCGGAGCACCGGGGAGAGCAGGCCGTTCGCGGTGGGCGCGCCGTCCGCGAGCAGCCCGGCGACGGTGGGACGGGTCAGCACCCCGCGCACGGTCAGCTCCAGGCCCAGCGCCTCCCGGGCCCGCAGCACCAGCCGGGGCACCAGCAGGGAGTGGCCGCCGCGCTCGAAGAAGTTGTCGTGCACCCCGACGTCCGCCACCCCGAGGACGTCGGCGAAGACCCGGCACAGCACGGCCTCGGCCGGGGTGCGCGGAGCCCGCCGGGCCGGTTCCGCGGCGCCGTCGGGCGGGGAGCCGGTGGCGGGCGTGGCGTCGGGGCGCGGGAGGTTCGCCCGGTCGAGCTTGCCGTGCGGGGTCAGCGGCAGCCGGTCCAGGGCGAGCAGCGCGGCCGGCACCATGGCCGGCGGCAGCTCGTCGGCGAGCGAGGCGCGGAGCCGGGCGAGGCCGCCGGCGTCCACCGGGCGGTCGGTCACGACGTAACCGACCAGCCGCCGGTCCCCGGGAGCCCGTTCGTGCACCGCCGCCGCGCTCGCCACCACGTGCGGGCGGCGGAGCAGGGCCGACTCCACCTCCCCCAGCTCGACGCGGTGGCCGCCGATCTTCACCTGCCCGTCCGCCCGCCCGACGAACTCCAGCACCGAGTCGTCGTCGGTTCGGCGGCGCACCAGGTCGCCGGTGCGGTACATGCGGGAACCGGCCGGCCCGAACGGGTCGGCGAGGAAGCGGGCGGCGGTCGGCCCGGGACGGCCCAGGTAGCCGCGGGCGACGCCGCCGCCCCCCACGTACAGCTCGCCGACCACGCCCACCGGGACCGGCCGTAGCCGGTCGTCGAGGACGTAGGGGCGGTGCCCCGGGTAGGCGCGGCCGATGGGGACGGTCCCGGCCGGATCCGGGGCGCCGGGCGGCACCTGGTGGTCGGCGCAGGCCACGGTGGTCTCGGTCGGTCCGTAGCCGTTGACGACGGCCGTGCCGGGGTGCCTGGCGCGCCAGGCGGCCAGCGCCGGGCCGCGCAGTTCCTCGCCGCCCAGGACGAGGGTGCGGCTCGGCGCGGCGTCGTCGGGGAGGGCTGCCAGCAGGCCCAGGTGGCTCGGGGTGGCCACCAGGACGGTGGGGCGCCCCTCGGCGCCGGTCCACCCGGCGAGGTCGTCCAGCAGCAGCCGTCCGCCGCTGGTCAGGGTGGCGTACACGGGGATCACGGCGCCGTCGAAGCCGAGCGAGAGCCCCAGCGCGCAACTGCCGTCGAAGCCGTCGATGTGCGCGGGCAGGTGCCGCACCAGCGGGCACACCGAGCGGTGCTCCACGACGACGCCCTTGGGGCGCCCGGTGGAGCCCGAGGTGTAGATCACGTAGGCGGGGTGCTCGGGCCGCAGCGGGCGGACCCGGTCGGCGTCGGTGAGGTCGCCGGGGTCGGGCGCGGGCTCCCCGGGGGCGAGGACGGCCGGATCCAGGCGGGGGACGCCGGCCGCCGGTGTGCCGGGGGCGGCGGCGCTGGTGACCAGCAGCGCGGGGGACGCGTCGGCGAGGAGCAGCGCGACGCGTTCGGCCGGGTAGCGGGGGTCGATCGGGAGGTAGGCGGCGCCCGCCTTGAGCGTGGCGAGCATCGCCGTGACGGACTCCAGCGGGTCCGGCAGGAGGAGCGCCACGACGTCCTCGGGGCCGACGCCGCGGCGGACGAGCCGGCGGGCGAGGCGGTTGGCGCGGGCGTTGAGTTCCCGGTAGGTGACCCTCCTCCCGGCGTGGGCCAGGGCGACGGCGTCCGGGGTGCGCGCGGCCTGGGCCTCGACCAGCGCGCCGAGCAGGTCGCCCGGGGCGGTGTCGCCGGTGGGGCTGTCCGCGGCACCGGCGTGGCCGGCCGCGAGGAGGCGGGCGCGCTCGTCGGGGGCGAGGACCTCGACCCGGCCGATCGGCTGGTCGGGGTCGGCGGCCACCGCGTCCAGCAGCCGGACCAGCCGTTCGACCAGGAGGCGGGCGGTGGCCTCGTCGAACAGGTCGGTGGCGTACTCCAGGACGCCGGTCAGCCCGCCCGCCGCGGGCGGTCCGTCCGCCGCCCCCGGTCCGGCCGCCGCTGCCGAGGGCGCCCAGAAGTACAGGCCGAGGTCGGACTTGGCGTGCCGGGCGGTCATCCGCAGCCGGGTGGCGGTCAGTCCGGGCAGGCGGGGCACCTGGTCGGCGTCCTCCTCCAGCGCCAGGCTGACCTGGAACAGCGGGTTGACGGCGGCGGACCGCCTCGGCCGCACGGCCTCCACCAGGCGGTCGAAGGGCAGGTCCTGGTGGCCCAAGGCGCCCAGGGTGCTCTCCCGGACGCGCCGGAGCAGCGCGCGGAAGGTGGGGTCGCCCGAGGTGTCGCACCGCACGACCAGGGTGTTGACGAACATGCCGACCAGGTCGTCCAGTGCCGGGTCGGTGCGCCCGGCGACGGCCGTGCTCAGCGGCAGGTCGGTTCCGCACCCCATCCGGGTGAGCAGCGCGGCGAAGCCGGCCTGGAGGGCCATGTGGGCGGTGGCGCCCTCCCGGGCGGCGAGTTCCCGAAGGGCGCGGTGGGTGCGCGCTCTGACGGTCACCGGGACGCTGCCGCCCCGGTAGGTGGCGACGGCGGGCCGTGGGCGGTCCGCCGGCAGGTCGAGGACCTCCGGCAGGTCGCGCAACCGGTCGGTCCAGTAGGCGATCTGTTCGCGAAGGAGGCTGCCGGGGTCGTCGGCGTCGCCGAGCAGTTCCCGCTGCCAGAGGGTGTAGTCGACGTACTGGACCGGCAGCGGCTCCTGCCGCGGGGCGTGTCCGGCGCGGCGGGCCGTGTAGGCGGTGGCGAGGTCGCGCAGCAGCGGGGCGAGCGACCAGCCGTCGGCGGCGATGTGGTGGAGCAGCAGGAGCAGCACGTGCTCCGGCCCGCCGTCCGCCCCCTCCTGCGGTTCGGCGCCGTCCTCCACCACGAACAGCCAGCCGGCCAGCGGGGGTTCGCGGGTCAGGTCGAACACGTGCCCGGCGGCCTCGGCCAGGTCGCGCTCCAGCCGCGCGCGGGGAGTCCGGGCGGTCGTGAGCGCCGGCCAGGACGGGTCCGGGCCGGGGGCGTCGGTGCGCGGCGGGTCCAGGACGACCTGGTGGGGGACGCAGTCCGTCTCGGGGAAGACGGTGCGCAGGGACTCGTGCCGGGCCACCAGGTCGGCCAGGGCGGCGCGCAGGGCGGCGTGGTCCAGCTCGCCGCGCAGCCGGTAGGCGAGCGGGATGCGGTAGTTGACGCCGCCGTCCATCCGGTCCAGGAACCACACGCGCGACTGCGCGTACGACAGCGGGATCACCGGCGGCCGTCCGGGCGGGGCATGCGGCGCAGCGCCGGCCGGCGGGTCCGGGCGGCCTCCCCGAGGCGGGCGGCGAGCGCGGCGGGCGTGGGCGCCTCGAACACGGTGCGGACCTCGATCTCGACGTGGAGCGCGGCCCGTACCCGGCTGACCAGGCGGGTGGCGAGCAGCGAGTGGCCGCCGAGGGCGAAGAAGGAGTCGTCGGCGCCGACCCGGTCCAGGCCGAGCACGTCGGCGAAGAGCCGGCACAGCGCCCGCTCCGGCTCGGTGCGCGGGTCGCGGGAGGTCGCGGCGGCCGAGTAGTCCGGTGCGGGCAGGCTCCTGCGGTGGATCTTGCCGCTGACGGTGAGCGGCATGGCGTCCAGCAGCACGACGGCGGCCGGCACCATGAACTCCGGCAGGACGGAGGCGGCCCAGGCCCGCAGCCCGGCCGCGTCCACCCGGGCGCCGGGCACCGGCACGACGTAGGCGACCAGGCAGGTGCCGCCCGGTCCGTCGGTGCGGACGGTGACGGCGACCCGGGCGACGTCCTCGTGCCGGTCGAGGACGTCCTCGACCTCGCCCGGCTCGACGCGGAAGCCCCGGATCTTGACCTGGTCGTCGGTGCGTCCGCCGAAGTCCAGCTGCCCGTCCCTGGTCCAGCGCACCAGGTCGCCGGTGCGGTACATGCGCCCGCCGGGCGGCCCGAAGGGATCGGGGACGAACCGGCCGGCGGTCAGGCCGGGCCGCGCCCAGTACCCGCGGGCGAGCGGGGTGCCGGCGATGTACAGCTCGCCGGTGACCCCGGGCGGCACCGGCCGCAGCCGCGGATCCAGCACGTACATCCGGGCGTTGGCGATGGGGGCGCCGACCGGGGCGGTGCCGGAGGTCCAGTTCCCCAGGTCCTCGGGGAGGGTGAACGTGGTGACCAGGTGGGTCTCGGTGGGGCCGTAGAGGTTGTGCAGGCGGCGTCCCGGGCGCGCGGCCATGAACGCGCGCACGCGCGGGGTGAGCCGCAGCGCCTCCCCGCCCTGGCTGAGGTCCCGCAGCGCCGGCAGGTCGAGCCCCTGGGCGAGGGCGGACTCGCAGATGGCCTCGGCCATCACGTTGGGCACGCAGATCTCCTCGACGCGCTGCTCGTCGAGCCAGCGCACCAGGCGCTCCGGGTCGCGCCGGACGTCGGCGTCCGGGACGGCCAGCCGCTTGCCCGCGGTGAGCGCCTCGATGATCTCCCAGGCGGACACGTCGAAGCTGAACGCGGAGAACTGCGCCCACGGGCCGGTGAGGGAGCCCGGCTTGCCGTCGGCGAGCCACTCGTCGTGGGCGGTGACCAGGTTGACGAAGGGCCCGGTGGTCATCACCACGCCCTTGGGGGTCCCGGTGGAGCCGGAGGTGTGGATGACGTAGACGGGGGTGTCCGCCGTGATGGGGGCGGTGCGGTCGGCGTCGGTGAGGTCGCCGCCCGGCTGCGCGGCCAGCGCGGCGACGGTGGCCGGGTCGTCCAGCAGGAGCAGGCCGGGGTGCGGGGGCAGCGTCGCGGCGCTCGCCGCGGTGGCGAGGACGACGGTGGGGCGCACGTCCTCCAGCAGGAAGCGGATCCGCTCGGCGGGGTACTCCGGATCCAGCGGCAGGTAGGCGGCGCCGGCCTTGAGCACGGCCCAGACGGCGGCGGGCAGGTCGGTGGAGCGCGGCACGGCCAGGGCGACGACCCGCTCAGGCCCCGCGCCCCGGGCGACCAGCAGGCGGGCGATCCGGTTGGCGCGCTCGTTGAGCCGGGCGTAGTCGAGGGTCCCGTCGGGCGCGGTGACGGCGGTGCGGTCGGGGTGCCGCCGGGCCTGGGCCTGGAACAGGGCGGGCAGGGTGGTCTCGGGCAGCGGGCGGGCGGTGTCGTTCCACTCCGCCAGGACGCGGTGGCGTTCTCCGGGGAGCCAGAGCGGATAGTCGTGCAGGGCGCGCCCGGGGTCGTCGACCACGCCGCGCAGCAGCACCAGCAGCCGGTCGGCGAGGGCGCCGACGGTCTCCCGGTCGAACAGGTCGGTGCTGTAGAGCACGGTGCCGCGCAGCGCCCGGGGCTCCGCGGGCGCCCGCTCCGCCCCGGGGGTGTCGTCCGGCGTCTGGTCGTCGAGTTCGATCGCCAGGTCGAACGGGGTGGTGCCGGTGGCGACGGGGACCTCGACCGCCGTCACGCCCTCCAGGGCGAGCCGCCCGGCCCGGTTGTTGCGCATCGCGAGCACGACCTGGAACAGCGGGTGGCGGCTCAGCGAGCGCTCCGGCACCAGCCGTTCGACCAGCAGCTCGAAGGGGACGTCCTGGTGGGCGTAGGCGTCCAGGCAGGTCTCCCGCACCCGGTCCAGGACCTCGGCGAAGGTGGGGTCGCCGCTGAGGTCGGTGCGCAGCACGAGCATGTTGGCGAAGAAGCCGACCAGGTCGTCCAGGGCGGCGTCGGTGCGTCCCGCGACGGGGGAGCCGATGGGTATGTCGGTGCCGGCGCCGAGCCGGGAGAGCAGCACGGCCAGGGCGGCCTGGAGGACCATGAAGGTGCTCGCGCCGTGCTCCCGGGCCAGCCGCAGCAGGCCCCGGTGCAGGTCGGCGGGGATCTCCAGGGCGATGGCGTCGCCCCGGTGGGAGGCCGCGGCGGGGCGGGGGCGGTCGGTGGGCAGGGTGACGGCCTGCGGCAGGTCGGCGAGGGCGGTGAGCCAGTGCGCCAGCTGCCGGGCCAGGGGGCTGCCGTGGTCGTCGGGGCGGCCGAGGAGGCGCCGCTGCCACAGCGCGAAGTCGGCGTAGCCCACCGGCAGCGGCGGCCAGTCGGGGGAGCGGCCGGCCCGGCGGGCGGCGTAGGCGGTGGACAGGTCCCGCAGCAGGGGGCGCGTGGACCAGCCGTCGGCGGCGATGTGGTGCAGGACGAGCAGCAGCACGTGCTCGCGGGGCCCGAGGCGGTAGACGGTGGTCCGCAGCGGCGGGTCGGCGGCGAGGTCGAAGGGGCGGCGGGTGGCGGCGGTGAGCTCCCGGTCCAGGCGGTGGCGCCCGGCGGCGTCCACGGACACCACCTCGGGGGAGCACGCCTCGGCGTGCGGCGGCAGTTCGCGCTGGTGCGGCTCGCCGTCCACGGCGGGGAAGACGGTCCGCAGCGGGGCGTGCCGGGCGATGACGTCGCGCAGCGCGGCGCGCAGCGCGTCGAGGTCGAGGTCTCCGGTCAGCCGGAGCGCCACCGGGTGGTTGTAGGCGGGGTTGGGGGCGCCGATCTGTTCGACGAACCACAGCCGTGACTGCGCGTGGGAGAGCGGGACGCGCTCCGGCCGGGGCTGCGGGACCAGCGCGGGGCGGGCCGGGTCGGCGAGGGTGTCGAGGTGGGCGGCGAGGCCGGCGGGCGTGGGGTGCTCGTAGACCGCCCGGATGGACAGCTCCTTGCCGAGGACGCCGCGGACCCGGCCGAGGAGCTGGGTGGCCAGCAGGGAGTGGCCGCCGAGGGCGAAGAACGAGTCGTCGGCACCGACGTCCCGGCGCCCGAGGACGTCGCCGAACAGGGCGCACAGTGCCGTCTCGGTGGCCGTGGCGGGGGCGCGTCCCGGCGGGGCGTCGGCGGCGAAGTCCGGGGCCGGCAGTGCGCGCAGGTCGGTCTTGCCGCCGGGGGCGACGGGCAGCCGGTCGAGCGTCTGGAGGAAGGCGGGGACCATGTGCTCCGGCAGGACGCGCGCCACCTCCCGCCGCACCCGGGCGCGGTCGAGTTCGGTTCCGGGTTCCGGCACCAGGTAGCCGACCAGGCACGGTCCGACGCGGGGGTGGTCGCGGACCACGACCGCCGCCTGGCGCACACCGGCGCAGCGCACCAGCGCGGCCTGGACCTCGCCGGGCTCGATGCGGTGGCCGCGCAGCTTGACCTGGTCGTCGGTGCGGCCGGCGTAGGCAAGTTCGCCGTCCGGGGTCCAGCGGGCGAGGTCCCCGGTGCGGTACATCCGGCTCCCGGGCGGGCCGTAGGGGTCGGGCAGGAAGCGCAGCGCGGTCGCCCCGGGGCGGTCGTGGTAGCCGCGGGCCAGGCCGGGGCCGGCCAGGTACAGCTCGCCGGTGGCGCCCGGCGGCAGCGGGTTCAGCCCGGCGTCCAGGACGTAGGCGCGGGTGCCGGGGATGGGCGGGCCGATGGGCGGGTCCGTGCCCTCGGGGGAGGGCAGGCAGCGGCGTCGGGTGGCGTCGACGGTGGCCTCGGTCGGCCCGTAGGCGTTCCAGAAGGCCCGTCCCGCACCGGCCCAGCGGTCCACCTGGTCGGCGGTCAGCCGCATGCCGCCGGAGGAGACCAGCCGCAGGTCGGGCAGCTCGTCGGGGCGCAGCAGCGGCAGCAGCGCCGGGGTGAGGTGGGCGACGGTGACGCGGTGCCGGGCGAGGAGCCGCTGCACGGCGTCGGCGTCCTGGCGCTCGTCGTCGCCGGCGAGGACGACGGTCGCCCCCGTGGCGAGCGCGGTGAAGATCTGCAGCAGGGAGGCGTCGAACGCCAGGGAGTGCGAGGCGAGCACGCGGTCGTCGGGGCGCATGCCGTAGTCCGCGACGGCCTGGCGCAGGTAGCCGGTGAGGGAGCGGTGCTCCACGACGACGCCCTTGGGTCGCCCGGTGGAGCCGGAGGTGTGGATGACGTAGGCGGCGTGGCGGGGCAGCAGCGGCGCGGTCCGGTCGGCGTCGGTGACCGGGTGGGCGGGGGCGGCGGCGACGGCCTCCCGCACGGCGGGGTCGTCCAGCAGCAGCACGCGCGTTCCGGGGTGGTCGGCGGCGGGCGGTAGCGGCGTGCCGGAGACGGAGAGGGTGAGCGCGGGGCGGGTGTCCTCCAGGAGCATGGCGACGCGCGCGGCCGGGTGCCCGCGGTCCACCGGCACGTAGGCGGCGCCGGTCTTGAGGACGGCGAGCATGGCCACCAGGGTGTCGGCGGTGCGCGGCAGCACGAGGGCGACCCGCCGTTCCGGCCCGGCGCCGTGCGCGACGAGCAGCCGGGCCAGCCGGTTGGCGCGGGCGTCCAGCTCCGCGTGGGTCAGCGTGGTCCGACCGGCGACCAGGGCGGTGGCCTCGGGGGTGCGCGCGGCCCGCTCGGCGAGGAGCGCGGGCAGGGTGTGCGGGGGTTCGGCGCGGGCGGGGCGGTGGGGAGCGTCCAGCAGCCGCCGGCGCTCGGCGGGGGAGAGCGCGTCGAAGCGGGCGATCGGGGTGTCGGGGTGGCTGTCGCCGATCCACCGCAGGGCGCGGTGCAGCCGGTCGGCGAAGGCGCGGTGGGCGTGGGCCGGGTACAGCTCGGCGTCGCCGTCCACGATGAGCCGCAGCCCGCCGTCGGCGGAGGTGGCCAGCAGGGCGACGGCCAGGTCGTGGAAGGGGCCGAGGCTGAGGTTGTGGTGGACGAGCCGGTGGCCGCCGAAGGTCGCCGGGAAGGCGAACGGCATGTAGTTGACGGAGACCGTCCACAGGTTCTCCTCCGGCCGCAGGCCGAGGTCGGCCCGCAGGTCCTCCAGCCGGTACCGCTGGCGGCGGACGGTCTCGGCGACGCCGGCGGAGACCCGCTCCACCAGTTCCCGCGCCGTGAGGGCGGGCGGGACGGCGACCCGCACCGGCAGGAGGTTGGACATCATGCCGGGGACGGTCTGCTGCGGGCCCCGGGCGCGTCCGGTGACGGCGAAGCCCAACGTCAGGTCGACCTCGCCGGTGGAGCGGCCGACGGCGAGCGCGGTGGCCGCGGTGAGCAGGCGGGCCGGGGTGGTGCGCAGCCGGTCGGCGGCGGCGTGCAGCCGGCCGGCGTCCTCCGCGCTCAGGGCCCGCTCGTCACGGTGGAAGGCGCCGACCACCCCGCGCGGCGGTCGGCCGCTCACGCTGAGCGGCCGGGGCCGGTCGGCCAGCGTCCGCAGCCAGTACCGGCGGTCGTCGGCACGGTCGCCGCCGGCGCGGTACTCGGCGTCCGCTTCCACCAGCAGCCGGAAGTCGCCGAAGGGGCAGGGCGGCAGGGGCCGCCGCTCGGCCAGGGCGGAGTACGCCTCGGCGAGCCGGCCGGCCACCAGGGGACCGCTGACGCCGTCGAAGGTGATGTGGTGGTAGCCGTGGTACCAGTAGTGGAGGTCCGGCGCGAGCCGGAGCAGGGCGAAGGTGACCAGCGGATCCGTGTACAGGTCGCGGCGGCGGCCGCGCTCGGCGCGCATCCAGGCGAGCGCGGCGGCGTGCGGGTCCTCCTCGCCGCCGAGGTCCACGACGCGCAGCGGGTGGTCGAGCTCCGGGTCCACGCGCTGGGCGACGCCGTGCTCGTCCTCGAAGAGCCGCAGGCGGAAGGTGGCCGTCTCGCGGACGGTGTGCCGCAGCGCCTCCCGCAGCAGCCCGGCGTCCACCGGCCCCTGAACGGCCAGGTACTCGCCGACGTTGAGGGCGGGGGTGTGCGGGTTCAGCTGGTGGGCGTACCACAGCCCGAGCTGACCGGCGGTCAGCCGCAGGCGTTCGGTGGGCTGGTCGGGCATCTGGGCACCCCTGTTCCGGACGATGCGACGGTGGTGGGCCGTTGTGCACACGCGCGGTGGGTGGGTCCGCCGATGGCGGAGCGACCGTCAGGTGCCCGGTGGCGCCGCGCGGGGCGGTCACCGGGCGATCGGTGATCTCGCCGCGAGACGTCGGAACAGGATTGTCCAATCTGACACTTGATCACTATGTGATCTGGATCACATCAATGAGGGGGTTTCGTGAAAAACGCCACAGGGGGAGACTTCGGCGGCGTTGACCTGCCCGCGTTCCGCCCACGGGGCGATCACCCGCCCTGTTCCGGATACGGACACCACGACTGGGGGGCACCACCATGACGCGCAATGGCGTCGGAAACGCCGAGCACGCGGAGAACGTCCGGAAACCCGTCATGGCGCCGGGGGGAAACGCGACGCCACCACCGGGAACGCCGGTGGAATCCGCGGTGGGCGACACCGAGGAAGGCGCCGGCGACCGGTCGAGGGACGCCGTCGCGTTCATCTACAACTCGGCCGTCGCCGTCCCCGCCATCAGCGCGGCCTGGGAGCTCGGCATCCTCGACGCCCTGTCCGCGTCCGGATCCCTCGACATCGACGAGTTCGCCGCCGCGCACCGGCTGGACCGCACCGCCACCCACGGCCTCTTCCGCGCGCTCGCCGCCGTCGACATCGTCGAACGGGCCGGCACCACGGCAGTCCCGGCGGCCAACTTCGCCGAGGTGTGCCGCAACCGCTCCTTCTTCCACTGGCTCGCCCGCGGCAACGCCGACCTGCTGCGCACCACGGCCCACGTGCTGCGCGAGGAGAACCGCACCGGGGCGTTCTACCAACGCGACAGCGCCGCCATCTCGGTCGCGTGCCGGGAGATCAGCGCCCTCACCTACGACCCCTGGTTCCGGCAGGCGCTCGACGACCTCGACTTCACCCCCCGGGCCGTCGCCGACCTCGGCTGCGGCAGCGGCGAACGCGTCCTGCAACTGCTGCGCCGCTTCCCGGGGGCCCGCGGCGTCGGCATCGACATCGCCCGCCCCGCCGTGGAGATGACCCGGTCCGAGGCCGAACGCGCCGGACTGGCCGACCGGCTCAGCGTCGTCGAGGCCGACGCCCGCGCCCTGCGGCCGCGCCCCGAACTCGCCGACGTGGAACTGCTGACCTGCTTCATGATGGGCCACGACTTCTGGCCGCGGGACAGCTGCGTCCGCCACCTGCGAAACCTGCGCGAGGTGTTCCCCGCGGTCCGGCGTTTCCTGATCGGCGACGCCACCCGGACCGATCCCAAAGCGGACCGGGAACTTCCCGTTTTCACCCTCGGATTCGAGTTCGCCCACGACCTGATGGGCACCTACATTCCCACCGCCTCCGACTGGTCGTCCGTTTTCCCGGAGGCGGGATGGCGGCTCGTGAAAACCCACTCCATCGACGTCGCCGTCGGTGAAGTGATCTTCGAACTGGAACGGCTCTGACCCGAGGAGGACCGTCCGATGGATCGCGCCGACGCCCCACCCGTACTGCACCACGTGGCGGTCCAGACCTGGGATCTGGACAATTGCACGGCCTGGTACCAGGACTTCCTCGGCTGCCGGGCGACCTGGTCGACGAGCACCTTCTCCGAGCTGACCCGCGGCCGCCTGCCCGGGATCACCCGGATGACCGAGGTCACCCTCGGAACGACCCGCTTCCACCTCTTCGAGCGGACCGGTGACGACGGCGCGACGCCCGCCGGCGCCGCACAGTTCCAGCACGTCTGCCTCGCCGCCCACACCCCCGAGGCCCTGCGCGGCTGGCGCGAGCGGTGGCTCGCCCTGCACTCCTCCGGGCGCTACGACTTCCGGCGCCCGGAACCCCCCACCCCCGTCGTGGTGGACGACCGCGGCGTCCAGAGCTTCTACTGCCTCGACGTCAACGGCCTGGAGTTCGAGTTCACCTACGAACCGCCGCCGGCCGCCGCGGACGCCCCCACCGGGACGGACGCCCCGTCCGGCACCGGGGAGGAGACGCGATGACCCTCGCGCTGTTCCCCCCGGTCGCGCTGCGACCGCCCGCCCCGGGCGGCTGGGACTTCAGCGACTACCCGTACGGCCTGGAGCCGCTCACCCTCCCGCTCCCCGACGCCGCCGACTCCCCGTCCGGCGGTGTCACCCCCGAGGAGGTGGAGGACGCCTTCCGCACGCTGCTGGGGCAGACGCGGCAGGGCATGCCCACCACCGCCCCCGCCCACGGCACCGAGGAACTGGAGCGGCTGTTCTGGTTCCGCTGGATGATCGGACACCACGTCTCCTTCACCCTGTGGCGGCTGACCGCCGGCTGCCTCGCCCGGGTGGCGAAGGGCGAGGGCGACCAGGAGGCCCTGGCGGCCGCGATCACCGCCTACGTCCGCGCCTACTGCGGCATGCTGCTGTACACCGGATCGTGCCCCCGCTCCCTCTACCAGGCCAGCATCAGGCCCAGCATGTACCGGATGCACAGCACCTTCAGCGGCACCTGGGCCCTGGACTACCTGCCGGTGCGCAGCCTCTTCCGCGGCCGGCGCACCCCGCCCGTGGTGGCCTCCGCCGTGGACGCCCTGGTGCGGGAGGTGCGGCTGAGCAACCGCATCCACTTCGGCGTCTCCTCCAAGCTCGTCACCGGCGGCCGGTCCCTGCTCCAGCAGTCCATCGACGCCCCCGACGCGGCCCAGCCCCGCGCGTGGGGCGCCCTGTTCGACTGCTACTTCCTCACCCTGCGGGCCCCCGTCTCCGCCCCCGAGATCGCGGCCCAACTGCTCCGCCGGGTCAAGGCGATCGCCATCGACCTGGCCACCAACGGCCTCTACCCGGGCGGCGACCAGCAGGACGAGCCACCCGCCGAGCTGCGCCACCCCGACGTCGCCGCCTGCGAACGCGACCTGACCGGCTCCCTGATCCGCGTCGGCGCCCTGGCCACCGGTCTGCCCCTGGCCGACCTGGACCCCGGGCAGGGGACCGGATGAGCGCGCCGCCGCGCCCCGCCGACCGCCCGCGGACCGCCACCGCACCCGCCGCCGGACGGCTGCGGCACGGAGTCGTCCTGCTGCCCGAGCACCCCTGGTCCCGCGCCGCCGCACTGTGGGCCCACGCCGAACGCCTCGGCTTCGACCACGCCTGGACCTACGACCACCTGCGCTGGCGCTTCCTGCACGCCCAGGACTGGTACGGAGCCGTTCCCACCCTGGCCGCCGCGGCCACCGTCACCTCCCGCATCCGGCTGGGCACCCTGGTCGCCAGCCCCGCCTACCGCCACCCGGTCACCCTCGCCAAGGAGCTGGCCACCCTGGACGACATCTCGGGCGGACGGCTGATCTGCGGCCTCGGCGCCGGCGGAGGCGGCTACGACGAGGAGATGCTCGGCGGCCCCCCGCTCACCCCGGCCCAGCGCGCCGAACGCTTCGAGGAGTTCGTCACCCTCACCAAAGCCCTGCTGCGCGGCGACGGCCACGAGGCACGCGGACGCTGGTTCGCCACCCACCGGGCGCGGCTGCGCCCGACCGGCGCCCAGCGCCCCCGCATCCCGCTGGCCGTCGCCGCCACCGGCCCCCGCGGCATGCGCCTGGCCGCACGGCACGCGGAGACCTGGGTGACCGCCGGGGCCCCGGGCTGGGGGGAGCCGCGCCGCTTCGACGCCGCCCTGCCCCTGCTGCGCCGCCAGACCGAGGAGCTCGCCCGGGCCTGCGCGGACACCTCGCGCGACCCCGCCTCGCTGCGCCGGATGCTGGTGACCGGGGCCATGGTCACCGGCGTCACCGACTCCGTGGCCGCCTACCAGGACGCCTGCGCCATGGTGGCCGAGCTGGGCTTCACCGACCTGGTGGTCCACTGGCCCCGGGACACCTTCCCCTACCGGGGCCGGCTCGACGTCCTGGAGGACATCGCCGCCGAGGTCCTGGCGTCGCGCACCGCCCCCGCACCGCCGGCCGCCCCCGACCCGGGCCCGCTGCCGTGAGCCCCGGGAACCCGCCCGCCGGCGAGGTGGTCCGCATGTTCACCGACCACCCCTGCGGCGGCAGCCCGCTCGCCGTCGTCCCGGACGCCGCCGGGCTCTCCACCGCCACCATGCGGGCCGTCGCCGCGCGGTCCGGAGCCACGGAGACCGCCTTCGTCCTGCCGCCCACCGACCCGTCCGCCGGCTACCGCGTGCGGGTCTTCACCGGGGACCGCGAGTCCGCCGGCGGCGGGCACTCGTGCGTCGGCACCGCCGCCACCCTGGTCCGGCTCGGCCGCGTCCCGCCCGGCCCGGTGACGCAGGAGTGCGGCACCGGGCGGCAGCACCTGGTCGCCGCCGCCGACCGGGCCACCCTGCTCGGCACCGACCCGCGGGCGGAGACCGAGCCCGACACCGCGGCACTGCTCGCCGCCGCCGGCCTGGACGCCGACGCCCTCGACCCCGCGGCCGCCGCCGGACGGGCCGGCTACGGCGGCGCCCGCTTCCCCTTCCTGCCGGTGGCCCCGCGGGCCCTGGCCGCGGCCCGCCCCCGGTACGACGCGATGGCGGCCTCCGACCTCCCCGCGCTCGCCCTCGTCGCGTGGGATCCGGCCGCCCGGACCGCCGCGGTGCGCCTGTTCGCCCCCGGCTTCGGGATCCCGGAGGACCCGGCCTGTGGACCGGTCGCCCTCGCGCTCGGGGTGTGGCTGGCCGAGGCGGGCCTGCTGCCCGGGCCCCACCCGGCCGACGCTCCCCCTGCCGACGGGGAGCACGCCTACACCGTCCGCCAGGGCGGCGCGTCCGGCCACCCGTCACGGCTGGACGGAACGGTCACCGTCACCGCCGGGCGCGCCGTGCGCGGTTCCGTCTCCGGCACCGTCACCCCCGCCGGCACCCTCCCCGGCCCCGCCGGCTGACCCGCCGTCCGCGACGGCCAGCGGACCACCCCCACCCCGCCCACCGCCCCGCCCCACCGAAGGAGAGGACCGGCGTGCTGCACCGCCCCGAGCTCCACGGCACCAGGGGTGCCGTCTCCAGCACCCACTGGCTCGCCTCGGCGACCGGCATGGCGATGCTCGACCGCGGCGGCAACGCCTTCGACGCCGCCACCGCGGCGGCCCTGGTCATCCAGGTCGTCGAACCCCACCTCAACGGCCCGGCGGGCGACGTGCCGATCCTGGCGTACGACGCGGCGGCCGAGCGCGCCCTGGTGATCTGCGGCCAGGGCCCCATGCCGGCCGCCGCCACCCCCGCGGCGATCCACGCCCTGGGCCTGGCCGAGGTGCCCGGCTCCGGGCTGCTGGCCGCCTGCGTGCCCGGCGCGTTCGGCGCCTGGATGCGGCTGCTGCGCGACCACGGGAGGCTGCGCGTCGAGGACGTCCTGGAACCGGCCATCGCCTACGCGGAGCACGGGTACCCGCTGCTGCCCAAGGCGGCCGAGATGATCGAGGTGCTGGCCCCGCTGTTCCGCGACGAGTGGACCGAGTCGGGCCGCACCTACCTCCACCACGGAGCGGCCCCCGCCCCCGGGGCGCGGATGCGCAACCCCGACCTGGCCCGCACCTACCGGCGGATCCTGGCCGAGGCACGCGCGGCCACCACCGACCGGGCCGGCCAGGCCGAGGCCGCCTGCGCCGCCTTCTACGACGGCTTCGTCGCCGAGGCCATCGACCGCCACCTGGCCACCGCCGAGGCCGTCGACGCCACCGGCCGCCGCAACCGCGCGCTGCTCACCGGCGCCGACCTCGCCGGCTGGCGCCCGACCGTGGAGGAACCGGTGGCCGTCGACTACCGGGGCTACCGGGTCCACAAGGCCGGCCCCTGGTCGCAGGGCCCGGTGTTCCTCCAGCAGCTGGCCCTGCTGGAGGGCTTCGACCTGGGCGCCATGGCGTTCGGCGGCGCCGACCACCTGCACACCGTCGTCGAGGCCGCCAAGCTGGCCTTCGCCGACCGCGAGGCGTGGTACGGGGACCCGCGGCACGCCGACGTCCCGCTGCGGACCCTGCTGAGCCCGGAGTACGCGGCGGAGCGCCGGGCCCTGATCGGCGACCGCGCCAGCGACGTCCTGCGCCCGGGCAGCCCGGACGGCCGCGCCCCGCGGATCCCGCCCGTCCTGGACCGCCCGGCCCCGCCCCCGGACGCCCCGGACTGGCTCGGGCAGCTGGACAGCGGCATCCCGACCGTCGTCCTGCGGACCGCGGCCCGGGGCGACACCACCTGCGTCAGCGTCACCGACCGGGACGGCAACATGGTCGTCGCCACCCCCAGCGGGGGTTGGCTGAAGAGCTCACCGGTCATCCCCGGCCTCGGCTTCCCGCTCGGCACCCGGGGTCAGATGACCAACCTCGTCGAGGGCCACCCCAACGTGCTGGCCCCGGGCAAGCGCCCGCGCACCACCCTCAGCCCCAGCCTGGTCCTCCGGGACGGCCGCCCCCACCTCGCCTTCGGCACGCCCGGCGGCGACCAGCAGGACCAGTGGACGCTGCAGTTCTTCCTGGGCCACGTCGACTTCGGGATGAACCTCCAGGAGGCGGTCGAGGCCCGGACCTTCCACACCGACCACCCGCCGACGTCCTTCACCCCGCGCCTGAGCAACCCCCGCGCCCTGGTCGTGGAACGCGGCTTCGACGCCCGCGCGCTGGCCGAGCTGGAACGGCGCGGCCACGAGATACGCGAGGTCCCCCCGCACACCCTGGGCAAGGTCTGCGCCACCGGCCCCACGGCGGACGGCGGGGTCCGCGCCGCCGCCAGCCACCGCGGCGAGCAGGCCTACGCCGTCGTCCGCTGACCCCCTGCGCCCGCCGTGTCCCCGCCGCGCCGGCGGTGGGGAACGGGAGGTTCCCCCGGGGAACTCCGGGCGGGTGGTACTCGTCTGCTCCGGACGGGAAGCACGGCCTGTGCGAACACGGACAACCCGGAAGCGCGCGCCGGGCCGGCCCGCCGACGACCGGGGACACCGTGGGGGACGTCCACCGCTTCCCGGCGCGGCGTCCGAGGTGCGAGCGACGGGGGAGACGATGCGTGAGACGGTGTTCGACACGGCCCAGGTGCCCGCGGCCGACCGGTTCGAGTTCTGGCGGGACAGCATGGCGCGGGCCATGTGCCCCACCGAGGTGAGCAGCGCGCACGCCGAGGGCTTCGCCGCCCGGATGCGACTGCTGCGGCTCGGCTCCGTCCAGGCGTGGCCGACCGGGATGCAGGCCATGAGCTGGCGGCGGACACCGCGACTGATCCGCCAGGCCGACCCGGAGTACTACCACCTGACCCTGACGCTGCGCGGGGCCCTGGCCATCAGCCAGGCCGGCCGTGCCGAGACGCACACCGCCGGCCGGATGTACGTGATCGACACCTCCAGGCCGTTCGACTGCTTCGTCCCGGGCGACAGCGTCGAGGGGGTGGGGCTGGAGGTCCCGCGCGCCCTGCTGCCGCTGCCCTCCGCCTCGGTCGACCGGCTGCTCACCCGGCACTTGCCCCGGCGCGGCGTCGGTGGACTGCTGGCGACCGTCCTGCTCGGCCTGGTCGAGCAGACAGGGGCGCTCCGGCCCTCCGACGGCGCCCGCCTGGAGACCGTCCTGACCGACCTGCTGGCCGCGACGCTCGCGCACCACCTGGAGGAGGAGGACCGGCTCACCCCGGAGAGCCGCACCCGCTCCCTGGTGCTCAGCGTCCGCGCGTTCATCCTGCGGCACCTGCCCGACCCGGACCTCGACCCGGGGACGATCGCGGCCGCCCACCACATCTCGGTCAGCCAGCTCCACCGCCTCTTCCGCGGCGAGGACGACACCGTCGCCGCCTACCTGCGGCGCCAGCGCCTGGAACGCGCCCGCCGGGACCTCGCCGACCTCGCCCAGCACGCCACCCCGGTGAACGCCATCGGCCGGCGGTGGGGCTTCACCCACCACGCCGCCTTCTCCCGGGCCTTCCGCGCCGCCTACGGCATCCCGCCCCGCGACTACCGGGAGCGCCAGCGGGCCGGCGAACCGGCCGACGGCCCCGGTCGGTGAGCAGGTCCGCCGCGGGCGGCCGACGCGGGCCGCGATCTCCGCGGCGTCAGCGACGGTCCCGCGCGGCCAGGCGGCGCTGCAGCTCGGCGTGGCGGAACTGGTACACCGCCCCCGTCTGCCGCAGCACGCCGTGGCGGGCGTGGGCGTCCGCCAGGAAGCTCATCAGCCGCCACGGCAGGCGGCCGGTCAGCGCCAGCCAGCACCGGGTGATGACGAAGGGCCCCCAGGCGGCCTGGGTGAAGGCCAGCATCAGCCCCCAGAAGACGCCGATCCACGCGCCGGGCGGTGCGGCGGTCGCCACCAGCGTGCCGAGGTCCTCCGCGCCGCCGACCTCGGTGGCCGCCGCCAGCGCGATCATCGACACGCTGAGCGGTCCGACCGCCAGGGCGGTGGTCACCGCCGCCACCAGGTAGGTGCGCCGGTCCCGGGCCAGCACGGCACGCGGCTCGCCCGCGGACAGGTCCCCCGACGCGCCGGTGAGGCCGGCGGCGAGCGCGCACAGCGCCGTGATCGCGAGGCCGACGACGAGGCCGACCGTCGGGGAGGTGACGAGCGCGGCCGCCAGTCCGACGGCGGAGCCGCCCGCCAGCCCTCCCGCAAGCCCGACCGGGGACCAGTGCAGGCCCTGGGCGGGCTCGCCGCGCTCCACCAGGGCGGAGGTGAGCCCCGCCGCCAGCGCCGCCCCGACACCGTTGACGACCACGGACGGCGTCCCCGCCCCCAGGCCCGGCAGCAGGCCGGCCACCACGCCGCCGACCAGCCCTCCCGCCAGGCCGCCCCGCGGGCCGCTCACCGGCCCGATGGCGAGACCCACCGCCAGGCTGGCGGCGACGCCTCCGGCGAGGCCGACCGCGCGCCCGATGCCGAACTGGGCGGCGAACCCGGCGATGATCCCGCCCGCCAGGCCGCCCGCGAGGCCTCCGGCCAGGCCGGCCAGCGTCCGGCCGGCCTGGCCGTGCGCCATCCGGCCGATCGGTATCCCGACGCCGAACCCGAGGATGATCCCCACCCCCAGCCCCACCCCGAAGCCGATGCCGAGGTCGGCGCCGTCCAGGGCGACGAGCCCGCCGGCCACCCCGCAGGGCAGCCCGACGGCCAGGCCGACCAGAGGGCGTGGAGCGGCGCGCCGCAGGTGCCACCACGCCAGGTCGGTGGTGCCCTGGAGGTGGTGCTCCAGGTGGGTGGCGAGGTAGGTGAGCCACCGCCGTGCGGCGGCGGCCGGCCACCGCGGGCGCCCGTCGGAGTCCGCGGGAGGTCGGTACGCGGCCGGGACGAAGGCGTCGAAGAGGTGGTGGCGGACGTGGGTCGGGGTGGGGAAGCGGCGGGTGTCGCACAGTTCGGCCGGGTCGGGCAGCGCCCCCACGTGCTCCCCGGGGCGGGGGTTGTAGATCGTGCTCGCCAGGGAGAGCATCAGCGGGGTGTCCAGCGCCCCCGCCACCGCGGTACCGGGGGTGCCGAGTCGGGCCACCACCGGTGCCCAGCGCGCCGCCGACGCGGACCGTTCGCCGCCCGCGTCGCGCCGGAGGTAGTCGGCGACCACCCGCGGGCCCAGCGGCAGCAACTCCACGCCCGCGGCCCCCAGCAGCCGGGTGGGCACGGCGGAGCGGGGAGCCAGCGCGGCCCGGTACTCGTCGACCCGGCTGGACAGCACCACGGCCCTGCCCATCGGGAGGGCGGCGTTGATCGTGCTCAGCGCGAGCGGACGCACCCCCTCGGGAATCTCGTCGAACCCGTCGAGGACCGGGGTGATCAGGCCGCGCGCCAGCAGCGCCTCCGCGCGGTTCCGGCGCGCGGGCGCGTCCGGGGCGGCCGCCCGGAGACTGGGGTGGTCCTGCACCAGGCGCTCGGCCAGCCACGCCCCCAGGGACTGCTCGGCCGGGTTCCACGACGCCAGGGAGAACAGCACCGGCACGGCGGCACCCTCCTCGCGGGTGCCGAGGAGGGACAGCAGCATCCGCACGAGGAGGACGGTCTTGCCGGAACCGGGGGCACCGAGGACCACCAGCCTGCCGGTGGGGACCTTGCGCAGCGTCGCGGCGAGCTCGCCCCCCGTTCCGGCGAGCTCCTCCGGGCGGGACGCCCATCCCGCCGGATCGGGGACGGTGCCGGCCGGCCAGCCCGCGGCCGTCGTCTCCAGCAGGCCCCACTCCTCCACCAGGTCCGGTGGAGCGGGCCGCCAGGACACCGGGATCGGGTAGGGGTCGCCCACCCGGCGGACCTCCACCTCGGCCTCCCACTGCCCGCGCACCTCCGCCGCGAGGCGGTCGGCGATCTCCGCCAGGCCCAGGCCGCGCCGGGCGTCGGCGCGGCCGGCGGCGAAGGTCATCCAGGCGAGGTACGTTCCCGCCGCGGTGGGCAGCAGGGCGACGGCGGTCTGGGCGACGCCCAGGTCGCGCGCCTGGGAGAGCCACAGCGCGCCCACCGCGCCGAGGACCACCAGAGCCAGGTAGACCGCGCCAGCGCGTCGTCCGCGCACGGTGACCCCCGATCCCCACGTTCCGACGTCCCGGCGCCCGGGCGGCGGGTGCCCGGCCGAATGCTAGGGGGAGCGGGTCGGCGCCGGGGCGTGATCGGCCGAGGACGGGGCGAACGGGGCGTCGCGGCGCGGCGGCCGTGGACGTCCTGCCGTTCGGCGGCGCCGGTGGCGACCCGGTGGCGACCCGGCGACGGCCGAGGTCCCTATGTTGACATAGGTATGTGCATGTACCTATTGTGGGTGCGTGCCCACCTCCAGCGCGTCCTCCCGGGACACCGACCGCGTAGCCGCAGAGCTCGTGACGGTCCTGCCCGCGCTGAACCGGGCGCTGGAGCGGCGGGTGCGTCAGGACTTCCCGCACCCCAAGCCGCCGGAGGGACAGCTCGCGCTGCTGCGGTTCGTCGCGCAGCACGAGGGCGCCACGGTGCGCGAGGCCGCCGAGGCGCTGCTGATGAAGCCCAACAACGTCAGCGCCCTGGTCTCCCAGCTGATCGAGGCTGGGCTGCTGGAGCGCAGGCGGGACGCCGTGGACAAGCGGGTCGCGCACCTGCACCCCACCGCCACGGCCCGGCAGCGGCTGGCCGAGGCGCAGCGCCTGGAGGTGGGACACCTGTCCCACGCGCTGCTCGCCCTGACCGACGGCGAACGGGACGCCCTCGGATCGGCCCTGGGCGCGCTCGTGTCACTGACGCGCCACCTCCACCCCGCGGCCGGCTGATCCCACCACCCCGGCGCCCGGTGGGGCGGCCGGCCCGACCACGCACGCGGTCACCGATGTGTCCGCGGCGTCTTCCCGTGCGTGTGCCCGGGCGCTGACGCGCCGCGCACGCCCGACGGGTGCCGCACGCCCGCGGTCGTGCCGCGCCGTCCTGTCTCCCCGTCAGAAACCATCCCAAGACAAGGCGTTCCCCCTCCATGGCCACCTTCGTGGATCACTCCACCCCGCCCGCGTCCCCCACGCCGCGGGCGGCCGCCGGTCGTCGGCGGTCCAATCCCTGGCTGACCCTGATCGCGGTCGCGTTCGGCCTGTTCATGGTCCAGCTCGACGGGTCCGTCGTCGCCATCGCCAACCCGGAGATCGGGCGGGACCTCGGCGCGTCCACCGCGGACCTGCAGTGGGTCACCAATTCCTACCTCCTCGCCCTGGCGGCCGCCCTGATCCTGGGCGGCAAGCTCGGTGACCGCTACGGGCGGCGCAGGTACTACCTGATCGGCGTCGGCGGGTTCACCCTCGCCTCGGTGGCCATCGGCCTGGTCGGATCGATCGAGGGCGTCGTCGCCTTCCGGGCGGCCCAGGGCTTCTTCGGCGCCCTGCTGATGCCCAACACCCTTGGCATGCTCCGCGCGGTCTTCCCGCCCAACCGCTTCGGCATGGCGGTGGGCATCTGGGCGATGGTCTCCGCGGTGTCGACGGCGCTCGGCCCCATCGTGGGCGGCCTGCTGGTGGAGAACGTCGGCTGGGAGTCCGTCTTCTACGTCAACGCCCCGATCGGCCTGGTGGCGCTGCTCTTCAGCATGGCCGTCCTCCCCGAGTCCAGGAACTCGACGGGCCGGCACCGCTTCGACATCCCCGGCGTCGTCCTGCTGGCGGCCGGCCTGCTCAGCCTGGTCTTCGGTGTGGTCAAGGGGGAGACGTGGGGCTGGTCGTCCGCGGGCACCCTGGGCGCCCTCCTCGCCGGCGTGCTGATCCTCGTGGCGTTCGGCTGGTACGAGAACCGGATCGAGCACCCGCTGCTGCCGATGCGGCTGTTCCGCAGCCGCGGGCTGACCATCGGCACGATCATCACCGCGCTCAACTTCTTCGTCATGCTGGGCGTGATCTTCTTCGTGATGCTGTACCTGCAGAACGTGCGCGGCTACTCGCCCGTCGAGGCCGGTGTGCGCACGCTGCCGCTGAGCCTGGCCTCCCTGGTCGCCTCCCCCCTGGGCGCGGCGCTGACCGGGCGCTTCGGGCCGCGGCTGACCATGCCGCTGGGCATGGTGCTGCAGGCGGCGGCCACCTTCGGCATGCTCACCTGGGACGTCGACTCCTCCTACACCGCGCTGTGGCCGCCGTTCGTCGCGCTCGGTCTCGGTGTCGGCATGGTGCTGTCCGCCTCGTCCGACGCGATCGTGGGCAACGCCCCGGTGCGGGACGGCGGCGTGGCGGGCGGGCTGCAGGGCACCGCGCTGCAGATCGGCGGCGCGCTCGGCACCTCCGTGCTGGTGTCGCTGATCAGCGGCCGGGTCGGCTCCACCCTCACCGGCGAGCTGACCGGCGCGGGGGTTCCCCAGGCGGTCGCCGAGGGCATGCGCGAGGCCGGGGACGCGGTGGCGATGGGTGTCCCGCCGGTCTCCGGCGACATGGCCGCCCAGCTCCGGGCCGCCGTGGTCGAGGGCAGCGGTCAGGCCTTCATGAACGGCGTGCACACCGCCGTGCTCCTCACCGGCGTGCTGTGCGTGGTGGGGGCCGTGGTCGCCGCGGTCGGGATGCGGCGCGGTACCGGGGCCGTCGGCCACTGAGCGGCCGACGGGGCGCCGGGGCCCGGCACCCCGGGCGCCGGCGCCCCGTCGTCGTGGCGCGGCCGGTCAGCGGGTGAGGCCGATGCGGTGCAGCAGGTCCTGCCCGGCGGGGCCGGAGCCGGACTTGTCGACCACGTAGGCGTCACCGTCGGCCACCTCGACGTGGTTGGGGTTGCTGCCGGTGGCCACGGTCGCCACGACGGCACCCCGGCGCGGGTCGACGACCGTGACGTCGGCGGCCCCGCGGTTGGCGACCAGGACGTTGCCCGAGCGCGGGTCGGTGGCCACCGACAGGGCGCCCGCGCCGGTCGGCACGGAGCCCGTGACGACCCCTCGGGCGAGGTCGACGACCGAGACGGTGCCGGCGTTCTGGTCAGCGGTGTAGGCGGTGCGGCCGTTCCGGGAGAGCGCGATCGAGATCGGGCCGTCGCCGGTCGGGATCAGCCGCGGTTCCCCGGAGCGCGGGGAGACCTCGATGATCCGGTCGCCGTCCAGGTCGGTGGCGTAGACCGTGCCGGTCCGCTCGTTCACGGCCAGGCCGGTCGGGCCGGCGCCCTCGACGGTGATGCGCCTGCGCTCCTCGAAGGTCCGGGAGTCGTAGGCCACCAGCGTGCCGTCGCCGAAGCCGCTCGCCCACACGGTGTCGTGCCGCTCGTCGACGACGATCTCGCGTGCGTGGGCCACGTTCGGCAGCGTGGCGAGGTGCTCGCCGTCGGTCTGGCTGTAGACGGCCACGCTGTTGTCACGGGTGTTGGTCGTCCAGACGGTGTTGTGCTCGTCGTCGACGGCAACCCCGTAGACCGCCTCGACGGCACCGGTCAGCGGGTCGGTGACCGGCGGCGCGTAGGCCGCCTCGATCCCCAGCGTGTCCGGGTCCACCTTCAGCAGGGCGGAGGTGGTGACCGGCGGCCGCCCCACGGCGGAGGTCACCCAGAGGACGTCGTTCCGCTCCGAGTACGCGGACTGGTACAGGCCGCGGACCAGCGGCGCCGTGGCGACGGCGGGTGCGTCCGTGGCGCCGGTGCCGGCGCTGGCGGTGCCGGCGGCGGCCAGCGTGCCGCTCACGGCCAGGGCCACGGCGACCGCCGCGCTACGGCGGGCACGACGAATGAGTGGGGTCATGGTGCGTCAGACTCCTCGGCTGATGCGCCTCCTGGCGGAGGCGCCCTCGGCGTCCAACTTAGCTTAGGCTTACCTAATTGCTCTAATTCTGGCGTGTGACGCCCGCCTCACCGGAGCCGCGCCGCCCCCGGCGGGTGCTGCGCGCGGAGCCGGCCGGCAGGGTGTACCGCCCCTCGGGGCACTTCCGGCGAGCCGCTACGTTGCGGACATGCACACGGTCGCCATCCTCGCCCTCAACCAGGTGATCCCGTTCGACCTGTCCACCCCGATCGAGGTCTTCACCCGCACCCGTCTGCCCGACGGGCGACCCGGCTACCGGATCCGCGTGTGCGCCGAGGAGCCGGACATCGACACCGGGACCTTCACGCTGCGCGCGTCCTGGGGTCTGGACGGGCTCACGGGCGCGGACACCGTCATCGTGCCCGGCACCGCCGACCCCGAGGCGCCCCTGACACCCGCCGTGCGCACCGCGCTGCGGGAGGCCGCCGCGCGGGGCGCCCGCGTCGCCTCCATCTGCTCGGGCGCCTTCGCCCTGGCCGCCAGCGGGCTCCTCGACGGCCTGCGCGCCACCACGCACTGGCGGGCCGCCGCGCGACTCGCCGCCGCCTACCCGGCCGTGGACGTCGACCCCGACGTGCTGTACGTCGACAACGGCCGGATCCTCACCTCCGCGGGCGCGGCGGCCGGGCTGGACATGTGCCTGCACATGATCCGCCGCGACCACGGCTCCGCCGTCGCCGCGGACGCCGCCCGGCTCTCGGTGACGCCGCTCGAACGCGAGGGCGGGCAGGCGCAGTTCATCGCCCACGACCACACCCCCGTCCCGGCGGGCTCCGCGCTGGAGCCGCTGCTGACCTGGCTCCGGGACAACCTCGCGCGCCAGCTCACCCTCGACGACATCGCCGCCCACGCCGGTGTCAGCACCCGCACGCTGATCCGCCGCTTCCGCGAACAGACCGGCACCACCCCCCTCCAGTGGCTCCAGCGCGCCCGCGTCCGACAGGCCCAGCACCTCCTGGAGACCACCCGGCACTCCGTCGAGCACATCGGGGCCCAGGTGGGCTTCGGTTCGCCCACCGCCTTCCGCGAGCGGTTCAAACGCACCGCCGGCGTGAGCCCCCGCGCGTACCGCCGCAGCTTCGGCTGACCGGGCCGTGGTCGGCGGGCGCCGCCGGGCTGGGTGTGTGCGCGGTCCTCCCCGTGCGGTCAGATCACCGGACCGGGGAAGCGGAGTTCGACCGTGACCAGCACGATCTCCGAGTCGGAGGCGTTCGTCATGTGGTGGCGCAGCGGCAGGATCTCCGCGCCGCTGTACCGGGCCTCGCCGGCCCGCAGCGTCATCCGCTGGATCAGTTCCCCGTCGGGGGTCCAGGACCGGCCCTCGCCACCGGCGACCACGACCGTCACGAACGGATAGCGGTGGGTGTGGGTGGGGTGCGCCGCTCCGGGCTTGATCACCTCCATCCAGCTCTTCACGTGCGGCTCGTCCACCAGCAACTCGACGCCGAGCTCCGCCCACGGCTCCAGCAGCTCCGGAGGCAGCCCGTTCGTCCCGGTCCGCTCGGTCACATCGCTCATCGCGGCCTCCTCGGGCCTCGGCTCGGTGGTCGGCGTTCCGCGCCGCCGGGGCGCCGGCGCGCCGGGGTGCCGGTGGTACGCGCCGGCACGCCGCCACCTCCCACGGTCGAAACGCGGAGGCCCTCATCCTCGGCTCCGCCGCTCCCCGGGTCATTGATCCCGCGCGCACACCCCTTGTCGACGCGCGCGGGATCGCGGGGGAGCCGGCGGAGCCGTGGCCCGGGTCAGCGTGGCGGGAAGAGCGGGGCGGCGAGGTGCTGCCCCGGCCGGATCCCGGGTGGGACGGCGAAGACGGCGCTGCCGGTGTGCCGGATGAAGGCGTTCAGCCGGTCGGATTCGGCCAGTGCGCGCTGGGCGCGGACGAACTCGCCGGGGTCGCGGAGGAAGGCGCAGAAGAGCGTTCCGCTGTCGTAGCTGTCATGCCCGGCGGCGGCGTGGTCGTGCGGGTGGTCGCCGTGGCTGTGCCCCGGTCCGTCGCCGCCGTGGTCGTGCGCGCCTCCACTCGGCCCGGTGGCCACCGGAAAGGCGTAGTCGTAGTTGTACGAGCGGCGCAGCATCGGAGCGCCGCGCACCAACGCCACGTGGGAGTCGGGCGGAATGGCGGGAGTGCCGTCCGGTCCCGCCCGCTCGAAGTCGGGGGCGGTGAACTCGTCGCCGCCGCTGAGCGGGGCGCCGGTGTCGCGGCGGCGCCCGATGGACCGGTCCTGCTGCTGGGCCGTCGAGGTGTCCCACTTCGGCAGGTCCATGCGGATCTTCCGGAACACCAGGTAGGTGCCGCCGGAGAACCAGGCCGGCTCGTCCGGCGCGGTGACCCACACCGTGTCGTCGAACGCCGTCGTCCCGGCCCTGGGGTTCGCGGTGCCGTCCTTGTGGCCGAACAGGTTGCGCGGGGTGCCGTCGCCGAACCGGCCGAGAAAGCCCTGCTGACTCCAGCGCAGCCGGGCCAGGCCGGGGGTGCGGCCGCGGATGGCGCGGAAGGCGTGGCTGAGGACCTGTGGATCGTCGCCGCATATCTGGACGAGCAGTTCGCCGCCGCTCCAGGCCGCCTGGAGCTGGTCGCCGGCGAAGGCGGGCAGCGCCCGCAGCCGGCGCGGGCGCTGCTCCGGCCGGCCGATCCGGTCGAACAGGTCCGGACCCAGGCCGAAGGTGAGGGTGAGTCCGGCGGGGGCGAGTCCGTCGGCGATCCCGGTGTCGGCGGGCGCGTCCCGGACGTTCGCGGGGATCGGGCCGGGCGCCTCGCCCCGCATCAGGCGTTCGGCGGCGACCGTCCAGCGCTCCATGATCTGCGCGAAGTTCGCGGCGACCCGGTCGGCGGGCAGCCTCCCGCCCCGCGGGTCGGCGGTCTCCAGATCGAAGGCCGCGAAGAGGGCGTACCGCTGTTGGGCCGTGGCGATGCCCGGCTGGTGAGCGCCGTGGAAGGGCTCGACGCGCCGGCCCGCGTCGGCGTGTGGACCGGGTGACGCCGGTTCACGTGCCTCCGCCACCAGGGCCCCGCTCACCCCGGCGACCCCCGCGGTCGCCGCGAAGGAGGCGATCAGCGCGCGCCGGGAGAAGGAGGCAGTGGCGGGCGTGGTCGGTTCGGACGTCCGGTCACTGGCCGAGCGTTCGGGCATGGGGTGTCCCTTCGCATGGTCGAACGGGAGGGGGCGACGCCGAACGGCGGCCGGCCCCGCTTATGTTGGCTCCCTATGCATAGCACGCCTACACATGCGATGCGTAGGCAGGCTATGCATAGGCGGCTCACCCCGTGCTCGGACCCGGGCCGCCCCTCATCGCGCGACGGCGAGGACCAGGGCGAGGACGGCCAGTCCCAGGTAGCCGGCGGCGAAGCCGATGTTGTGGTAGACGCTCCTGCGGACGTGTGCGGCGACGGCGCCGACGAAGAACAGGACCAGTCCCGCGGCGGCGGCGACGCCGAGCGACCGGGCGCCCAGGAGCCCGAGCAGCAGCCCGGCGGCCCCGGCGCCCTTGACCGCGGCCAGCCATGGGAGCCAGGACCGCGGCACCCCCACTTCCTCCGCGTTGGCGAGGACGAACCTGGCGCGGGTGAGGTCCACCAGGGCGCTCCAGGCGGTCGCCGCGATCGCGATGACGGTGGTGACCGCGTAGGCCGTGAACATCCGTTCTCTCCTTCCGGCCGGACGCGTCACCGCGCCGGCGGTTCGCATTCCCGCTGTCCACGACCAGCCTGGTTGAGCCCCGGTCCGGCGTCCAATACCTGCGTCTATAGCCTGGCGGCATGGATGTCGACACCCGGTTGTTGCGGTACTTCGTCGCCGTGGCGGAGGAGGGAAGCCTCACCCATGCCGCGCGGCGGCTGTTCGTCTCCCAGCCCTCGCTGACCAAGCAGATCCAGCACCTGGAGGCGCAACTCGGGGCACGGCTGTTCGTCCGCTCCCGGACCGGCATGGCGCTCACCGAGCCGGGGCGGGTGCTGGCGGAACGGGCACCCGTCCTACTGGCCCAGTGGGAGCGGACGCTGCGGGAGACCAGGAGCGCGGCCAGCCGCGCCGCCCGCGTGCTCCGGGTGGGCTTCGTGGCCAGCGCGGCCAACGAGGCGACCCCGCGCATCGTCGCGGAGTTCGGCCGCCGCCGACCGGGCTGGCGGGCCGACATGCGGCAGGCCGCCTGGACCGACCCGAGCGCCGGGCTCGCCGACGGGGACGCCGACGTCGCCCTGCTGCGGACGCCCTTCCCCGGCCACGACGCCCTCCGGGTGGCCGTGCTGTTCACCGAGCCCCGCTGGGTGGCGCTGCCGACCTCCCACCCCCTCGCCGCTCGCGAGCGAATCGCATTCCGGGAGCTGTGGAACGAGCCCTTCGTGGCGGCCCCGCCCGAGACCGGCCCCTGGCGGGACTACTGGCTGGCCGCCGACGAACGCGATGGCCACCCGGTCCGCGTCGGCGCCGTCACCGACCAGCCGGACGACTGGCTCAGCGCGATCGCCAACGGTTACGGCATCGCCCTCGCCCCCGAATCCGCCGCCCGCTACTACGCCCGCCCCGGCATCACCTACCGTCCGGTCAGCGGTGTCAGCCCCACTCGGGTCGCTGTCGCCTGGGACCCCGCCGACGACGGCAATCCCGTGGTCCAGGACTTCGTCCGCTGCTGCCTGGACAGCGTGTCGGACAGCGTGTCGGACGGCGTCTCGGACAGCGCGTCCCCGCCGGACGGTCGGTAGCCGCCGGACGCGTTCGGCCCGGGCACGCCGCGCGGGCGGGGCGGGCGGCCCCGGTCACCGGTGGCTCCAGCGCCGGTGGCTCCAGCGCCGGTGGGGAACCGGATGGCGGTGGTGCGGCGTCCCCTGCCGTACTGCCACCGATCGCACCCGGAGGTGCACCGCATGGGGGTCGCCCTGGGCCTGCTCTTCGCCGCCGTACCGCTGGTCGCCTGGGCGCTGCTGGCGCGCACCCGGGTGGTCGGCTCGGCGGTCGGAGGGGTGCTGCTGGCCGGGGCCGGCTGGCTGGTCGCCGTCCAGCAGGGCTGGATCCCGGCGCACCGGGCCGACGCCCACGCCGGGTACGCGGTCGGCGCTGCGCTGCTGGTGGCGCTCGGAGGTCGGGTGGAGCGCCGGGTGTCGAAGGACGGGCCCGGGAGGCCGGGGCGCGGGCGGGGCTGGGCCCTCGGCCTGCTGTGCACACAGCTCGTCGTCACCTTCTGGGGCTCCGTGCTCTACGTCCTGGTGACCACCGAGGCGTCGGTGCCGCCGGCCCGGGCGGTCCCCGCGCTGCCGCCCGGGCTCACCGTGGTCACGCAGCAGAGCGGCTGCGGCTCGGGCAACTGCTACCGCCTGTTGGAGATCGGCAGCACGACCGGGCTCTCCCACGACGAGATCGTCCGTGCGCTCGACCGCCCGCACGAGACGTGCCGCCCCAACGGCTGGTTGCTGGACCGCCGCGAGCTCTGCGTCGGGGTCGACGACTCCGACGGCCGGGTGCGGCTGTACGTCAGCCTGAGCAACCTGCTGGACTGACCGGCTGTCCCGCTCGACGCCCCGGCCACCGCCGACCTGCTGCGGCGCCGCGGCATCCTGTGGGCCCCCGACTTCGTGGTCAGCGCCGGCGGCGTCATCCACGCCACCGCCGTCGAACTGCACGGCGAGACCTCCGAACAGGCCGCCGCCCGGGTCCGGGGCATCGGCGACACCCTGGCCCGCGTCCTGCGGGAGGCCACCCGGGCCGGCGTCACGCCCGCCGCCGCGGCGCGGGCCCTCGCCCGGCGACGCCTGGACACCGCGGGGAGGGCACCCGGACGGTGAGCCGGCGGGATAGTGGAGGTCGTGGAACTCATCGTCTTCATGACGTTGCCGGGGCTCGTCATCGCGCTGACCGTCGCGGCCTTCGCCGACCAGCTGCTCCTGCGCGCCGGGCGGGCCGGGGTGCTGCCCTGGCGGAGCGGCGCGCGGCGGGGCCGGGTGTCGGCGACCGGGTTCGAGCAGCTGCACGCCAGTTTCTCCCCCGGGAAGCTGAGCGAACTGAAGGAGCGGCAGTCGGCCACGCTGATGCGCGACGAGCAGGAGGACGGGGCGCCACCGGGCCGACGGTGGTGGACCTGACGGGGGGAACCGCGGTCGTCCGGCTGCCACCGCCCGGCCGGTGAGCGGCCGTCCGCGGCGGCCGCCGGCCCTCGTCGTCGCGGACCGCCGCGGGTGCCCGGCCGGCGGCTCGACCGCTCGCGCCCGGCGGGTCGGTCAACGGGCGGCGCTCCCGCCGCCCGGCCTGTCGGGCCGGTCGACGCCCCTCGCCCGGGCGGCCTCCCAGGGCGCGGCGTCGAGGAAGTGCACGTCGTAGCGGTCCTGCTCGGGCAGCAGGCTGGCGAAGGGCAGCTCACCGTGCTGGATCCGCCCGAGCGCACGGAAGTACCCGAAGCGCTCCACGCCGGGGGCGAGCACCACGAGCAGCTCCGCCGTGCTCCCCGGCGCCGCGCCGAACGCGTGCGGCAGCCCGGGCGGGACGACGACCAGCCCGCCCGCCGGCACCGTCGTCAACGCGCCGTCCAGCAGGAACTGCGCGACGCCGTCGAGCACGTAGAAGGCCTCGGCGGACACCGCGTGGTAGTGCGGGCGGGCGCCGTCGGCGCCCTCGCCCAGAACGAGGCGGTTGACGCCGAACGCGCCCGAAGTGTGGGAGGCGTCGGCGTACAGGTGGAACGCGCCGCCGTGCGGCAGCGCGATCCGCTCGGCGTCCTGCGACCGCAGGACGAAGGCGTCGGAGGCGTCGGAGACGTGGGCAACGTCGGGCATGGTGGGCTCCTCGATCCGGTGACGGGCTTCCATTCGAGCGCGGGAACAGCGGCGGAACCACAGGCGGTTGTCGCTCACAGAGATCACCGGTCGTGATGAATCGAGGTCGGGTGGAACTGCGGCAGCTGGAGTACTTCGTGGCGGTGGCCGAGGAAGGGGGGTTCGGCCGGGCGGCCGAGCGTCTGCACATCGTCCAGTCCGCGGTGAGCCAGCAGATCCGCCGCCTGGAACGCGAACTGGGGGTGCGGCTGTTCGACCGGTCCACCCGGCACGTGAGCCTCACCGGGGCGGGGGAGCGGCTGCTGCCCGAGGCGCACGCCGCGCTCGCCGCCACCGACCGGCTCCGCCGGGTCGCCGCCGACGTCGCCTCGGGAGACGACGGCGTGCTGCGCCTGGGCATCGTGCACGCACCCGGCGACCGCGTCTACCGGACCCTCGGCGCACTGACCGCGCAGGCCCCACGGCTGCGGGTCACTCCCCGGCGGCTGCCGGTGACCGAGCGGCTGGCGGCGGTGCGCGCCGGCGTGCTCGACGCCGCCCTGGTACGGGCCCTGACGGCGGCTCCGGGCCTCGACCTGCTGCCGGTGTGGAGCGATCCGCTGTACGTGGCGCTGCCCGCCGACGACCCGCGGGCGCGGCGGCCGGTGCTGCGGCTGCGCGAACTCGCCGACCTGCCGCTGCGGCTCGCGCCCCGCGACCGCAACCCCCCGTTCCACGGCCTGGTCACCGGGGCCCTGCGGGCGGCCGGTGTCGAGCCCGTCCCGGGACCGCCGTTCACCGACCTGCACGGGACGGTCAGCGCGATCGCCGCCCCCGGGGCGCCGTCGTGGACGGTGTTCTACGACGTCAACGGTGTGCCGTCGGTACCCCGGGTGGCCGTGCGCCCGCTGGCGGAGCCGGCGCTCACCACCTCGCTCGCCGTCCCGCGGGGCCCGCGGACCCCGGCCGTGCGGCTACTGCTGCGGGCGCTCGCCACCTTCCCCGACTACCGGGGCGCCTCCCCCGACGACCCCCGGGAGGCGACGGGGTGACAGGTCGGGTTCGCCCGCCCCCTCCGGACGCGGCGGCGCGCTCCCGACCGCGTCAGGGAACCGGCCGCCGCTCCCTGGCCGTCGCCACGGCGCCGGTGCGGGTCTTCACGGCGAGGCCGGCGAACTATTTACTTGAGTCAAGCAATTGGGTGGTAAAGTGGGGACATGTCCACACCGCCCCCGTCCGACGCCGAACCCGCCTCCGCCTCGGCGGACGTGGCCGGGATCGAACGCGCCCTCACCCGCATCGCCTACCTGAACAGCAGGGTCCGCCAGCACGAGCGCCTCATGGCCATGGCCGGCGTCTCCCTCGACCGTGCCGCCGTGGCGCTGCTGCGCCAGGTCGCCGCCTCCGAACCGCTGCGTCCGGGGGAGTTGGCGTCCCGGCTCGCGGTGGAGGCGTCGCACGTCACCCGGCAGGTGCAGCAGCTCCAGAAGGCCGGCTACGTGACCCGCGTCCCGGACGCCGAGGACCGCCGCGCCCAGCGCATCCGGATCACCCCGGCCGGCCGGGACGCCATGGACCGCGTCACCGAGGTCAGCGTCCAGGCGATGCGGCGGGCCCTGGCGCAGTGGTCGCCCCGGGACCTGCGGCAGCTCGCCACCCTGTTGCACCGGCTGGTGGACGACTTCGTCGCCCACGCCGAGTCCGCTCCGGAGGAGGAGGCCGGGCCGCGGCGCCCCTCCTGACCGCCGGAGACGCCTGACGGTCGAGGCGCCCGGCGGCCGGAGACGCCCGGCGGCGCCGGCGCCGAGCGGGCACCCGCGCCGCCGGGGCGCCGCCGCGGCCGGACGACGCCCGCGGGAGGGCGCGGTGTGGAACCGGGCGGGGGCCCGGCCCCTCACACGCCGGGCTGCGGGGCCTGGGAGAGGCGGGTGCTGACCATGCGCAGCCAGCGCGTGTAGGCGCGGCTGGCCAGCGCGCCGGGGGTGAGCCGGGAGAGCAGGGGGTGGTACCTGTTCGCCGGCTCGGTTCCGGCGAGGCGGACGGCCAGTGCCGCCTGGCGGGACCGGGAGCGCTGGTAGTCCGCGAGGGCCCGCGGCACGTCGGGTGCCCGCCGCAGGGCTCGGGCCAGGGCCCAGGCGTCCTCCAGGGTCTGGTTGCCGCCCTGGGCGCCGCCGGTGGGCGGCATGGGGTGCGCGGCGTCGCCGAGCACCACCGCGCGTCCGGTGCTCCAGGTGCGCGGCAGCCGCCGCCGGTAGTGCGGGAAGAAGTCCAGGTCGGCCTCGTCGGCCGCCTCCAGGACCTCGCGCACGGGGGAGGCCCAGTGCCCGAAGCGGCGGCGCAGCGCCGCCAGGGGGGAGTCGGGCAGCGGTTCGGCCGGGGAGTACGGCACGTCGAACCACCACTGGAGCAGTCCGCCGCCGGCGGGCATCAGGCCGCACATGCCCTCGGGGCCGACGACCATCAGCCCGCGGCGCGAGGTGGCGGTGTCGATGCCGATCCGGCTGAGCCCCTGCCAGGTGGCCCAGCTGCTGGCCCGGAGGGGGCTGTCCTCCTGCCACAGGTGCCGGCGGACCACCGAGCGGTACCCGTCGGCGCCGACGAGCAGGTCGCCGTCGAGCGTGGTGCCGTCACGGAACTCCGTGCGGATCCGGTCGCCGTCGGCGGTGACGCCGGTGCACTCCTTTCCGAAGAGGACCGTGCCCTCCGGCAGCCCTTCGGCGAGGCGCCGGATGAGGTCCCGGCGCGGGACCACCAGCTGCGGGTGGCCGTGCACGGCCGCGGCGTGCGTCAGGTCGATCCGGGACAGGGAGCGGCCGTTCCAGGCCCGCTGCTCCAGCAGGTCGATCGGGGCGCCCAGCCCGTCCGTGGACACGCCCAGGTCCTCCAGCACGGCCGTGCCGTTGCTCCACAGCGACAGCGCGGCGCCCGAGGTGCGCAGGGCCGGGGCGCGTTCCAGGACGACGGTCTCGTGGCCGTCCGCCGTCAGCGCCCGGGCCGTGGCGAGTCCGCCGATGCCCGCTCCGATCACCAGGATTCTCATGGTGCCCTCCCCGCTCATGACACTACAACGATAGTACTATCACCCTAGTGGTAAAGTGGCGGCCATGGCACCCCCTCCCAACCTGCGGCGCCGTCGGGCACTGGCCGACGGGGCGATCGAGGTCCTCGCCCGGGACGGCGTCCACGGCCTCAGCCACCGGGCCGTGGACGAGGCCGCCGGGGTGCCCGCGGGGACGGCCTCGAACTACTTCCGCAGCCGCGACGCGCTCCTGCAGGCAGTCACGGAGCGCATCCTGGAACTGCACCGGGCCGACATGGAGGCCTCGACCGCCGTGTTCCCCGGCCCGGTCGACCGCGATGGGCTCGCCGCCCTCCTCGCCGCCTCGCTGGAGCACTGCGCCACCGTCCACCGCTCCCGCTACCTGGCCGCCTGCGCCCTCACCCTGGAGGCCGCCCGTCGCCCCGCCCTCCAGCGGGCCCTGGACGCCATGCAGGCCAGGGCCGTGGATTACGCGCTCGCCCACCACCGGCTCGTCGGCCTGGCCACGACCCGGGAGGACGTCGAGACGCTCACCACCATGTTCAGCGGCGCCCTGTTCACCCTGCTCACCGGCACGGCGGGCCCGGACATCGGCACGGCGGCACGGACCCTGGCCCGCGCCCTGGTCGACGGCATCCGCTCCGCGGTCCCCCTCGCCGCCGTCGGCACGGAACAGCGCCCCGGGGCAGGAGGGCCACGCTCGGCGGCGAGCTGACCGCACGGTGGAGGGAGGTACGCGGAGCGGTCCCTCCATCGGAAGGTGGGCCAGGCAGCCGGACCGGCCGTCAAGGCGCCGGCCGGGGCAGCCGCGACCTCCTCACCGCCCTGACCGAGCCCGGCACCGGCACGGCGCGCCTGGGCAACGTCAGGTTCGGGTGAGGCGGGCGCGTCAGGCGCTGACCGGGCCGGGGAGCGCCGTCGGCGTCCTCCGCCTCAGCGTGTCGGCGTGCCGATGCGCAGACGGTTGCCGTCGGGGTCACGCAGCTCGATCTCCCGCGCGCCCCACGGGGCCTCCTCCGGCCGCACGCCGAACTCGGCGGCGACGCGGTCGACGTCCCGGAGCCGCAGGTACACCAGCGTGTCCGGCCGGGCGTCCCCCTCGTGCTCGGAGAGGAAGAGGCGCGACTGGCCGCGGGCGATCTCCACGAAGGCGGGCAACCCCGGCTCGAATCGGTGTTCCCACCGCTGGGCGAATCCCAGGCGGGCATACCAGGAGACCGACGCCTCGGCGTTCTCGACGCGGAGGATCGGGATGACCTGCTCGTCCATGGAGCCCATCCTCGCAGGGGGGACCGACACGACATGGTGCACGGCACCGGCCTGGGCGCCGGCAGCCCGATCGGCGGGCGGGCGGCGCTCGTGGCGTTCCCTCAGGGCGCGGACGCGACCACCCGTGCGCGGGAGCTGTCGCCGTCGGAGAGGAACGACGCCAGACGCTCCCCCTCCTCGACGACGGCGGCGCGGTCGGTCCCGGAGAGCGGCCGCAGCGGGACGACCACGACCGTGTCCGCCTCGACGCTCCAGGTCGCGGCGACCCGTCCGTCCACCAGGACGACGCGCTCGCCGGCGACCGAGAGGCCACGATGGGCGTCGTCGATGATCCGGCCGCGGTCGTGGTAGCCGAGGATCGCGTTGTCGAACGCCGGCAGGAACCGCGGCGGGGCGGGCGTGTCGGGGTCGGGGCGTGGCGCGTCCGGGAGGTCGAGCAGCTCGCGGCCGCGTTCGTCGCGGAAGGCCACCAGCTCCTCCCGGACCGCGGCCACCGCGGCCGGCAGCCCGGCCAGTCCGCACCAGGCGCGCAGGTCGGCCGAGGCGGCCGGCCCGAAGGCGGCGAGGTAGCGCCGTACCAGCGCCCGGCCGACCGGGTCCGAGCCGTCCGGGGACGGTGGGTCGATCTCCCGGCCGAGCCAGCGGGAGAGCAGGACGTTGCGCACCCCGGCCCTGGCGCGCCACAGGCCGCGCGGCGGCGTCTGGGCCACCGGGAGCAGGGCGGCGACCAGCATCTCGCCCAGCGCCCGCTTCGGCCGGGCCGGCCAGCGCTCGGCGAGCTCGCCCACCAGCTCGCTCATCGTGCGCGGCTCGCCGTCGGCCATCACCGTCCGGCCCGCCGCGGCGAGCTCGTCGAGATCCACCCCCTCCAGCTCGCGGCGGTAGGTGCCCAGCACCCGCTGGCGCAGCATGGTGTCGTGGCGGGCGCGCCAGGCGAGGACGTCGTCGGCGGTGAGGAGGTGGACGGTGCGGCGCATGAGGTGGGTCCGCACCACGCTCCGCCGGGTCAGCAGGTCCGACAGGACCGCCGGGTCGAACGCGCGCAGCCGCGACCACAGCCCGACGAACGGCTCCTGGGGTTCCTGCGCCTGGAGGCCGCACAGGTGCGCGACGGCGTCGAGGGCGGAGAGGTCGGCGCGGTCGAGCAGCAGCTGCCGGGCGAGCGTCGCGCGGCCCAGCGCCCGGTCGTCGAGAACGGTCATCGCGTCACCTCGGTGCGCCCACCGGACATGGTCGGCTCCTCGCCTGTTCGATCGGTCCCGTCCGGGCCCCGTGCCCGGCCCGGCTCGTGGACACGCTCCCAGGAGAAGCGGTCAGGTCCTGGCCGCTTCTCCCGGGCACGGAGGAGGCGGACGGGCGGCGAGCCGGTCCGCCCCGGGCTGTCGGAGCCCGGCGGGAGAATCACTGCGCTGGGTTCGCCCGACGTGGGCCCACCCGACGAACGGAGGCCATCATGTCCCTGATCCATGACTTCTCGACCTGGGAGCCCTTGCTGAGGTTCCTGCGGGACGGCAACGTGGAGGGCCGGGCCGTCCCGGGCAGCCACGTGGCGGGACGGATCGGCCGGGGCGGGTGGAGCCTGCCGGTGCGGCGCCGGCGCCCACAACCCGGACGGGCGCTCCAGGCCGGGGACATGCGCGAGGAGTTCGCCGTGGTGGGGCGGGTGCAGCGCGCGCTCGCGGAGAGCGGCTTCGACGACGTCTCCTTCGGGGCGGAGATATCCCCGAGCGGAGCGACGGTGCTCCACGTGTTCGACCCCAGTCCCGCCGCGGAGCCGGGCATCGGTAGCGCGCATCCGGGTTCGCTCATCCTGGTGGAGGGCGCCGTGCCCGAGCCCTGGCGCCGCCTGCCCGATCCGGTGCCGGGGGCGGTGCCGGCTCCGTCGGCGGACCCCGACCTGCTGGCGCGGACGCTGCGTGAGCGGCTCCCCGACGCCGTCGGCGCCTCGGAGGCGGAGATCGCCGCCGCGGAGGCGCGCCTCGCGGTCGCGTTGCCCGAGGAACTGAAGGCGCTCTACCGCGTGGTGGGGGCGCGGGACGTCGTCTCGGAGGACCCGGCGGCCGACTACGCGGCGATGGACCGCCTCAGCCAGGCCGTCGGCTGTGAGCTGTTCCCCCTGGACGAACTGTACGTCGCCGACGCGTCGTCCCGCCCGGCCCCCTGGCAGTTCGCGGCGATGGAGGCGGTCGTCACCCCGCCCGACGCGGCGGTGCAGGGCGTGGTCGGCTCGCCCGGCTGGATCGTCTTCGCCGACAACGGCGGCGGCGACCGGATCGCGGTCGACCTGACGCCGGGCCCGGGCGGGTACTCGGGGCAGGTCATCATGCTCTCCCACGAGGAGAACATCGGCGCCGAGCTGCTGGCCGACTCCCTCACCGACCTGGTGACGAAGCAGCACCGGGACGAGCAGCAGGTCCGCCGTGGCGACCGGCCGCCGGCCGTGGCCAGGGTCAACGCCGCGAGCCTGACGAGCGTCGAGGAAGCCGCCCACCCCGACCTGGAGGTCCTGTCCATCGGCGTGTGGAACGGCGAGCCCTTCAGCCTCGCGCCGGTCGTCGGGCTGCCCCGTCTGCGGACCCTCACCGCCTACCCCGGCACGCTCGCCGACCCCCTGGAGATCGGCCGGCTGACCGGGCTGGAGTACCTGAGGCTCGGCCCGGAGGAGTGGCGCGTCCTCCTCGACGCCGGAGCCGTCCCGCGCAGCCTCTCGGCCGCCGCCATCGAGGTCCACGGCGACCGGCACCCGCTGCCGATCGTGGCCCTGGCCAACGAACTGCTCGCCCTCTGGGACCGCCCCCCGATCACCCGGACCACCCTCGAAGGCCACCTCGGCCCCGTGGCGTAGCGGGGCGGGGCCGGGGGCGTTCCCCGTACGGGCGCTGGGGCGGGGGCGGGGAACGCCCCCGCCCGCGCCCCCGCCCCGACAGGCAGGGCGGGCGCGCGGGGGAGGAGCAACGGGCGGTCAGCCGGTCGGGGCGGTCCTCGCCCCCGGCACGGCCGCCCGGTCGCCGTCCGGCGCGGCCGCCGGGTCCGGCGCCGGCCGCGCCGGGGAGATCAGCGCGGCGACGGCGGCGGCCGCGAGGGCCGCGACCCCGCCGATCAGCAGGCCGACGCGGAAGCCGTTCTCGGACGGCAGGGAGACCGGCCCCAGCGTGGTGGTCATCTGCGCGAGGACGACACCGATCACGGCCGCCGCCGAGGAGGTGCCCAGCGAACGCATCAGCGTGTTGAAGCTGTTGGCCGAGCCGGTCTCGGAACGCGGCACCGAGCTCATGATCAGCGCGGGCATCGCCCCGTAGGCGAAGCCGACGCCCGTGCTGATCACGATGCCGACGAGCATCAGGCCCCACGGCGAGCCGAGCAGCGGCTGCGCCAGCCCGTATCCCGCCGCGATCACCAACGAGCCGAGCACGAGGGTGAAGCGGGGGCCGCGGGCGTTGGTGAGCCGTCCGCCGACGGGCGAGACCAGCATCATCGTCACGCCGGCCGGTGCCATCCACAGGCCCATGGCCAGCATCGACTGCCCCAGCCCGTAGCCGGTGGCCTCCGGCAGCTGCAGCAGCTGCGGGGAGATCAGTGACTGCGCGTACATGCCGAACCCGACCAGGATCGAGGCGGCGTTGGTGAGCAGGACCCGCGGGGCGGCGGTGGTGCGCAGGTCGACCAGCGGGTCGTCGGTGCGCAGCTCCCACCAGCCCCAGGTGAGCAGCAGCGCCGCCGCCCCCGCGAACAGGCCCAGCGTGGTGCCGCTGGCCCAGCCCCAGTCGGCCCCCTTGGAGACGGCGAGCAGCAGGCAGAGCACACCGCCGCCCAGGCCGAGGGCGCCGACCGCGTCGAAGCGTTGACCGGCGGCGCTCGCCGGGGTGCCCGGCACCAGGAACCAGATCATCAGCGTCACGAGCAGGGCGAGCGCGGCGGCCGCCCAGAACAGCACGCGCCAGCTGGAGTACTGGACCACGGCGGCGGCGATCGGCAGGCCGAGCGCGGCGCCGATCCCGAGCGAGGAGCTGACCAGGGCGATGGCGCCACTGAGTCGCTCCGGTGCGATGACGTCGCGCAGCAGGCTGATGCCGAGCGGGATCACCCCCATGCCGATGCCCTGCAGACCGCGACCGATCAGCATCGGCACGAGCGAGGAGGACAGGGCGCACAGCGCGGAACCGGCCACCAGCGGGACGCAGCAGACCAGCAGCATCCGCCGCTTGCCGTACAGGTCTCCGAGGCGTCCGCCCACCGGTCCGAAGACCGCGCCGGCGAGCAGCGTGATGGTGACGACCCAGCTGGCGTTGGAGGCGTCGGTGTCCAGGATCCGGGGCAGTTCGCCGAGCAGCGGTGTGACGAGGGTCTGCATGATCGACGCGACGATGCCGGTCACGGCGAGGGTCGCGATGACACCGCCCGGACGTGAGGCGCGGTCGGCGAGGGCCGTCGAGGCCATCGAGGACTCTCCTTGGAGGTTCGGCTACGTGGAGCGGGTGCGGAGCACGGGCAGCGCGAGTATTTCCGTCACTCGTCGGAAATCCTACACCTGTCGGAAATGTAGAGTGGAACCGTGACCGAACGCGCCCAGGACCCCCGACCCCTCCGCTCCCGCGCCGCGCTGGAGGCGGCGCTGCGCGAGCTGATCGCGCAGCGCCCGCTGTCCCGGATCTCGGTCTCGGACGTCACCAAGCACGCGGGCGTCAACCGCTCGACCTTCTACGAGCACTACGCGGACGTGGCCGACCTGGCCGCCTCCGCCTGCACGGCCGTCTTCGACGAACTGGTGGCGGCCACGCCGACCGGCGACCGCGACCTCCCACCGGGCGACGGCGCCCCCCCGGGCAGCCGCCTCGCCGACCTCTTCTCCCACGTCGCCGAGCACGCGCCCCTCTACCGGGCCCTGCTCGGAGAGGACGGCAGCGCCCGGGTCCACAACCACCTGCTGCGCCGCTTCACCCGCGCCGTCCACGCCGCCCGCGCCACCGCCCGGGACGAACCGGCGGTCTACGACCCGGCCGCGGCGTTCGTGGCGGGCGCCCTGCTCGGCGTGATCGTCGACTGGCTGGAACACGACCGCCCCGTCACCCCGGGCGAACTCGGCGCGGCGCTGCGGCCCCAGCTCGCCGCCGCCGCGGAGGCGGCCCGAGCGGCGCGGAACGGGGCGCGAACGGCGAGCGGGGCGCGCACGCCGGGGGAGTGACGGCCACGGCCCGGGCGGTGGACACCGCCCGGGCCGTGGCCGCGGTCACGCCGGCGCGACGGCGTCACCACTTGTAGTCGAGGAACTTCCCGTCGAAGGTCACCACGACGCGGTCGCCCTCGGGGTCCGGGCGCCGCGAGATGTCCACCTTGAAGTTGATGGCGCTCATGATGCCGTCGCCGAACTCCTCGTGGATGAGTTCCTTCAGCGCCGGGCCGTAGACCGACAGCGCCTCGAAGAACCGGTAGACCGTCGGGTCGGACTTCAGTGCCGGGTTGATGCCGCGGGCGGGCTGCAGCGTGAGGCTTTCGGCGACGGCCTCGTCCAGGCCGAGGAGCCGGCAGACCGCGTCGGCCTGCTCCGGGGTCATCGGGTGCTGGCCGAGCAGGGCGGCGGTCGTCCACACGAGCGGGGCGCCGATCTCGTCGGCGATGGCGGCCCAGGTCAGGCCCTTGCGCATGCGGGCGGCGACCACCAGCTCCGCGGCGGCCGACTTGCTCATGATCGGGGTCATGGCGAACTCCTCGGTAGTGCGTGCCGCCCCAGGCTGACCCGCGAACGCCGCGGCGCACCATCCATGATCGGTTCCCGACACGAACTGTTTACACGCCGTCAACACGGCCGGCCGTGACGGTCGCCCGGCGACACCTCGACGACACGCAGCGTCAGCTGCCGTGGCCGGAAAAGCCCACGTGGTGCGCCCGGGGCACTGTGAGGTCCGTGTGACTCGATGCTTTCCGCCGCGTTACGGAGCGGAAACGTCCGCCGCCCATGCTCGACCGGACGTCCCCAGCGCGCCACCGAGAGAGCAAGCATGTCCTATCTGAGTCCACCCGAGTTCGTCACGAAGATGATCGACGCCGGCGAGGCGAAGGTCTTCATGTCCAACCGCGACACCCTGATCCGGGCGTTCATGGCCGGCGCCATCCTGGCGCTGTCCGCCGCGTTCGCCGTCACGATCACCGTGGAGACCGGGCAGCCGCTCGTCGGGGCCCTGCTCTTCCCGGTCGGGTTCTGCATGCTCTACCTGCTCGGCTTCGACCTGCTGACCGGCGTCTTCACCCTGACCCCGCTGGCCCTGCTGGACCGGCGGACCGGGGTGACCCCGCGCTCCATCCTGCGCAACTGGGGCCTGGTCTTCGTCGGCAACCTCGCCGGGGCGGTCCTCGTCGCGCTGATGATGGCGGTGATCCTCACCTACGGGTTCTCCATGGAGCCGAACGAGGTCGGCCAGCGCCTCGGCACGATCGGCGAGGGCCGCACCGTCGGGTACGCGGACCACGGCGCGGCCGGCATGCTGACCCTCTTCATCCGGGGCGTCCTGTGCAACTGGATGGTCTCCACCGGGGTCGTCGCCGCCCTGATGTCGACGTCCGTGTCCGGCAAGGTGATCGCGATGTGGATGCCGATCCTGCTCTTCTTCTACATGGGCTTCGAGCACTCGGTGGTGAACATGTTCCTGTTCCCCTCCGGCCTGATGCTCGGCGGGAACTTCTCGCTCATGGACTACCTGGTGTGGAACGAGATACCCACGGTCGTCGGCAACCTCGTGGGCGGCCTGACGTTCGTGGGGCTGACCCTCTACGCGACCCACGCCAGGACCGGGGCCGGCCGGGCGCGCCCGGCCACCACCCGGCCCGCCGAGGCCCCGGCCGAGTGACCCGCCGCGCCGCCGGCCGTCCACGAGCGGCCGGCGGCGGGCGCCGGCGGGAGCCGGCGCACCCGAATCGCCTCGTTCCGTGGGTCGTCGTGGCCGGCGCAGACGGCCGGACGGAACGTCATCCAAGGCGACGGGGCGTCTCCTCGGCGTTACCCCCTCGGCAGCGGCCGCGCGCCCGGCACGTCCGGCCCGGCACCGGACCGTCGGAGCGCGGATGCGCGGGCGTGGCCCGGGAATGGGTTGGGGCATGAGTCTGTACGCCGACACGCCGCTGCGCCGCACCCGTCAGCTCCTCGCTGACCTCACCCTGCTCGCCTGGATCGCCCTGTGGCTGTGGCTGGCGGCCCGTGTCCACGACACGGTGGTCGCGCTGGCCGCGCCCGCGCGCGAGGTGGAGCGGGCCGGAGCGGACTTCCGCACCGGCATGGAGGGGGCCGGGCGGAGCGCGGAGGGCGTGCCACTGGTCGGCGACGAGCTGCGGGAGGCGCTGCTCGACGTCGGAGGGGCCGGGGACCGACTGGCCGCGGCGGGGCAGTCGGGCCAGGAGGCCGTCGAGCGTCTGGCGCTGCTGCTCGGCGTGGCCGTCGCCGTCTTCCCCGCGCTGCTGGCCCTGGCCCTCTGGCTGCCCCCGCGGCTGCGCTGGCTGCGGCAGGCCCGCGCCACCCGGCGACTCGGGCAGGCCGACGGCGCCGCGATCGAGGAACTGCTGGCGCTGCGGGCGCTGCTCCGCCCGCTGCCGGAGGTCACCGCGACGCTGCGCTCGCTCCCGGCGGGGGAGGACCCGGTGGCCGCGTGGCGGCGCGGCGATCCCGGGGTGGTCCGAGCCCTGGCGACGTCCGAGTACCGCCGCCTCGGGTTGCGGGAACGGCGCTCCGGCCGTGGATCGTCGACGACCGGTATTCGTTGATGAACCGTCACGAGTGCAACGGCGACGCGACGGGAGTGTCACCCGCCCTCGACAGCCGGGCCGGGCCGGTTCCGCCGGGGCGGTCGGGCACCGCAGAGTGGGAGGCACGGAGGCGGCCCCCGACGGGTCGGCCACCGCGAGTGTTCACTGTTCTTCAGTAGGAGTGCTTTCGATGCGTGCTGCCCGTTCCCCGCGTGTCCGTCTGTTCGCCGGTGCCGGTGCGGTGGTCGCGGCCATGTTGGCCCTGACCGCCTGCGGATCCTCCGAGGAGCCCGCCGACGCCGCGCAGCCGGCGCCGTCTGCTTCGGCCTCCGCCGACGCCTCCGCGCCCCAGTCGCCGGCCGCGACGGACGACCAGGAAGGTGCCGCCGAGAGCGACCAGACCGACGGGGACGCCTCCGCGGCCGAGGACGGCGCCACCTCCGGCACGGGCGGCAGCGGCGGCGGTGCGGCCGACGCCGGTGACACGGACGATGCTCCGGCCGCCGGGAACGACGCCCCCGCCGCCGAGGGTGGCGCGGCCCCCGACACCGCCGAGGACACCGCCGAGGACACCACCGTGACCCCCGACGGGGGCGGCGTCGACGGCCTGTTCACCGGCACCCTGTCCTACCTGGCCCCCGGCGAGCTGATCATCAGCACCTCGGACGGCACCGACCAGGCCTTCTACCTGGCCGTGGACACGCAGGTGTGGGGCGCCGGCCGGATCTGCGGCGACGGCGAGGCGCAGGCCGCGACCGCCTGCACCGTCGAGGAACTGGAGGCCGCCGTGCAGTCCGACGCGGGCATCGCCGCCGAGGTCGAGATGAGCGACGGCATCGCCGTGCGGGTGTCGGAGCAGCGCTGAGCGACCGGACGTGACGCGGCGGCGCGTTCCCGCGCGGGGGGAATCCCACGGGGCCGCGTCGCGGCGGGTGCCGGGAGGGGGGCACCCGCCGCGAGGTGGAGCCGTGGGACGCCCCCCGCGGGGACGGGGGCCGCGGTCGCGGGCCGCCGCCCGGACCGTGTGACGCCGATGTGACGCAGGCCACTGCTCGCGGGTGTCACAGGGCGGCTGGGACCGGCGTCTTGTGCGTGACACGGTCGGGAGCGAACAGTCGGAGCCAGCCATGAGCGAGCGCAGGGAACGGACCGCGGACAGCGCCGAGCCGTCGGCCCGCGTCGGCGGCGGCCGCATGGACCCCGCCACCGAGACGTTCGTGGCCCACCGCAACCTGCTGTTCACCGTCGCCTACGAGATGCTCGGCTCGGCCGCCGACGCGGAGGACGTCCTGCAGGAGACCTGGCTGCGCTGGGTGGGGGTCGACCTCGGTGCGGTGCGGGACCGGCGCGCCTACCTGGTCCGGATGACCACCCGTCAGGCGCTGAGCCGGCTGCGCGCGCTCCGCCGCAGCAAGGAGTCCTACGTCGGCCCCTGGTTGCCCGAGCCGCTGCTGACCGCGCCCGACGTGGCCGACGACGTCGAGCTGGCCGACAGCGTCTCGATGGCGATGCTGCTGGTGCTGGAGACCCTCCGACCGACCGAGCGGGCGGTGTTCGTGCTGCGCGACGTGTTCGGTCTGGAGTACGACGAGATCGCCGAGGCCGTCGACAAGAGCCCGGCCACGGTCCGCCAGATCGCCCACCGGGCACGGGCCCACGTCGCCGCGCGCCGGCCGCGCGGCGGCGCCTCACCCGCCGAGACCCGCACCGCGCTGGAGGCGTTCCACCGGGCGGTCGACACCGGGGACCTGCAACGCCTGCTCGACGTCCTGGCACCGGACGTCGTCCTGTTGACCGACGGTGGGGGAATCGTGCGGGCCGCGCTGGCGCCCGTCGTGGGGGCCGACCTGGTGGCCAAGGTGCTGGGCAGGATCGGCCCCGCGGCGTCGCTGCACCCGGCCCAGGTGAACGGCCACCCGGCGCTGGTTCTCCGGCAGGACGGCGCGATCGACACCGTCCTGGCGCTGCGCATCGACGACCACCTCGTCACCGGGCTCTACGCCGTGCGCAATCCCGAGAAGCTCTCGCACATGGAGCGGGAGACCGCCATTCGCCGCTAGGCGGCGCCCCCGGTCGGGAGGCCGGCCGCGGCCGTCCCCGGCCGCTCTGTTCGACCCCCGTGCGAAAGCCGTCATCCGGGAGCCAAACGGGGCGGGTGGGGCGGTCGGTGGGCGTGCGCGCCGGTGCACGCGCGGAGGCCGCGCTGCGGGGCGCCGGCACCTCGGCATGGACTCCGCCCGACGGCCCCGGGACAGTGGGTGAACCGTTCGTCACACGGGGCGAGAGCCCATGCACTGGGAGGCAACATGGTGGCCAGGCGCATCACCACGCTCTTCATCGCGGCGGGCCTGCTCGTCTCCGCGGCCGGCGCCGCACTGGCCGCGCCCGCGCGCGGTGCCGGCACGAGCGGGGTTCCCGCGCAGACCAGGGCCTTCAGCAGGTTCGACGACGGCAGCTTCGAGTACCCCCTGGCACCGGTGAACTCGTTCACGACATACAGCACCGGGCAGCTGATGGGCCCCTGGACGGTCACCAGCGGCGCCGTGGACCTGATCGGCGAGGGGTTCTGGCAGGCCGCCGAGGGCGACCAGTCCGTCGACCTCAACGCCACCGTGCCGGGCGCGGTGGCGCAGACCTTCACCACGACACCCGGGGCCACGTACACGGTGACCTACGCGCTCGCCGCGAACGCGGCCGGCGGTCCCACGCTGAAGACCGGGCGGGTCCTCGTGGACGGCCAGGTCTTCCAGGACTTCTCCTTCGACATCACCGGCAAGACGTACACCGACATGGGGTACGTGAACCGGCAGTTCACCTTCGTGGCCACCAGCGGCACCACGACCCTGACCTTCGCCAGCACCACCGCCGGCAGCGCCTACGGACCGGTGATCGACGACGTGCGGGTGACCTCCTGCTCGTCCTCCTGCTCGTGTTCGTGCTGACGGATCCCCCGCCGGCCGAGGCCACCTGAGTGCCGATCACCCGCACCACCACCGGTCGGCGCGACATCCCACCCGGGCGGTGGGGTGCCGCGCCGACCGGGTGCGCCGCCGGCGGGGATCAGGCGTACAGGCCGCCGTCCACGCGCAGGACCGTTCCGGTCACGTAGGAGGAGCGGTCGCTCAGCAGCCATGCGGCGGCCTGCGCGATCTCCTCCGGACGGGCGGCCCGCCCCAGCGGCGTCATGGCGTTGGACCGCGCGGTGATGCCCGGGTCGGCCTCCTCCCACTGGTCGATCATCTCGGTGAGGGTGGTCCCGGGTGCGACGGCGTTGACCCGGATGCCCTCGGGGCCGTAGGCGGCCGCCGCCGACGCGGTGAGGCTGTTGAGCGCCCGCTTCATGGCCCCGTAGGCGGGCAGCACCGGGTTGGCCAGGAGGCTGCCGATGCTGGAGTTGTTGACGATGGTGCCCTGCCCGGCGGTGGCCCGGATGGCGGCGATCTCGGCGTCCATGGCCAGCCAGCAGCCCTTGAGGTTGACGGTGTAGACGTGGTCCAGGACGGCTTCGCCGGTCTGGTCCGGCGGGCCGGGCCGCTGGACCGTCGCCGCGTTGTTGAAGGCGGCGTCGAGCCGGCCGTACAGCTCCACGGCCCGCTCCACGGCGGCGCGGACGCTCGCCGGGTCCGCCAGATCGCAACGAGCGTGGTCGGCGGTACCGCCCGCGGCCCGGATCTCCTCGGTGACCGCCCTCAGTTGGGCCTCGGTCCGGGCCGCGAGCAGCACCCGGGCGCCCTCGCGGGCGAACAGCCGTGCCGCGGCGGCGCCGATGCCGCGTCCGGCGCCGGTGACGAAGACGACCTTCCCGGCCAGCAGGCCGGTGGTCGCCACGGGGGTGTCGGTGATCGGTGTGCTTCCCATGGCGACGAGGCTGGTCCCGCTCTGCCGCCCCATCCAGGCACCGGCGGTACCTGGATGGGCGTCCCGGCGCCTCGCACACTGGTGGCCATGGACAGACGAGAGCTGGCCGGCTTCCTGCGCAGCAGACGGGAGCGGATCTCCCCCGCCGACGTCGGACTGCCCGTGGGGACGCGACGGCGCACCCCGGGGCTGCGCCGCGAGGAGGTGGCGCAGCTGGCCTTCATCTCGACCGAGTACTACACCCGGTTGGAGCAGGCACGGGGCCCCCACCCGTCACGCGAGGTGCTGGCCGGCCTGGCCCGGGCCCTGCGCCTGTCGGACGCCGAGCGCGACCACCTCCACCACCTGGCCGGCGCCGCTCCGGGCCCGCCGCCCGGGCCGTCGCGGGAGGTGCCGGGCAGCATCCTGGACTTGCTGCGGCGGCTGCCGCAGGCCGCGGCGTTGGTGCTGTCCGCGGTCCAGGAGGTGATCGCCTGGAACGACCTGGCCGCCGCCCTCATGGAGGACTTCTCCGCGCTGTCGCGGCCGGACCGCAACCTGGTGCGGCGGGCCTTCCTGCGGGAGGGGTGGCTGTACGGACTGTCGGACGCAGAGGTGTTCGCCCGCGGCGCGGTCCGGCGCCTGCGCGCCGCCGCCGCCCGCTACCCGGACGACCCCGAGGTGACCGCCCTGGTGGACGAGCTCCTCGCCGGGAGCGAGGACTTCGCCCGGCTGTGGGCCGCCCACGACGTGCGGGTGGCCGCCCCGCTGCGCAAGACCATTCACCATCCGCTCGTCGGGCCGGTCACGGTCAACTGCGACGTCCTCGACATCACCGACCGGGACCAGCAGGTGGTGATCTACACGGCCGACCCCGGCTCACCGTCGGCCGAGGCGCTGAGGCTGCTGTCGGTCATCGGCACCCAGCGCATGGACGTGCCCGGCTGAACGCCGCGCGGCAGGCCCCGCCCACCGGCACTCACCTGCGCCAGACGTCCAGGAGTCGCGCCATCAACCGGAAGGGGATGGCCTGCCCCCTGGTCTGGTCGACGGTGCCGGCCAGGTGCAGGTCGAGCTCCGGGCAGTGGAACAGCCAGGTGCCGGTGGCCCCGGAGTGGCCGACGAGCGTGACGGGGTGGCGCCCCCGGGACGCGAGCCGGCCGACCCCGAAGAACATGGTGCCCAGTCCGTACCTCAGGACGGGGACGTTGCGCAGCCGGTTGCGCCGCTCGGTGAGGAACTCCAGTGAGCGGGCGTCACCGAAGAGCCGGCCGTCCAGCAGCGCCCGCTGGAAGGCGAGGAGATCGCCGGTGGTGCTGCACAGGTCGTTGCAGGACTCGATCATCGCGGGGAGCGTCACGCGGCGCTGCCGCGCGTGGAGCGGCGAGGGCGGCGCGGTCGCCGGATCCGGGGGGATCCGGCCGGGGAGCCAGGTGTGCGTCAGGCCGAGCGGGGCGAGGATCCGTTCGGTCAGCAGCTCGGCGAACGACCGCTCGGTCACCGTCTCCAGGATGCGGATGAGCAACTGGAAGCCGGTGTCGGAGTAGCGGGCCTTCTGCCGGGCGGCGGTGAGGTCCTGCGGCTCGAAGTGCGGACGCTGCTGCTCCCGCGTGGTCCGCATGGTGTCCTCGAAGGTCCAGGCCAGGTCCCGGCCGGCGGCGAGGCGCTGGTACAGGCTGGGGCCCTCGCGACGCTTCTCGAACTGGTCGGGCAGCCCGGAGGTGTGGCTGGCGAGGTGCCGCACGGTGATCGCGGAGGTCCGGTCGATCCCGTCGAGGACGTGGAGTCCGGTGACCGTCTCCGCCGGCAGGTAGCTGTCGATCGGCGCGTCCAGTTCGAGCTCGCCGCGCTCCCGGGCCTGCAGCACCAGCGTGATGATGAACCGTTTGGTGACGCTGGCGATGAAGAACGGGGTGTCGGGACGCAGTGGGCGGTCGTCGGCGCCGGCGTCGGCGCGGCTCGCCGCGGCGGCCCAGCGCCGTTGCCCGTCACCGCTGGTGAGGGCGACGTTGGCGTGGTGGATGCCGCTGCGCGCGACGAGGTTGCCCAGCAGGCGCGTCAGCCGCGCGTCGACCTCGGGGCGGACGTGGTTGTCGTGGGCATGCTGCATGGTCGGCGGCGATGTCACGCGAGTGCTCCTTGTCTCCGTTCCCGGGCGGCACATGTCTAGCAGACATGTCTATGAGACACCAATGGAGCTAGACTCGTCCCATGGCGCATGTGATCCTCGGTCTGCTGCTGATCGCCCCGCAGAGCTTCTACGACCTCATCAAGGGATTCGAGGCCGGCGTCGCGCTCTTCTACAGCGCGAGCTCCGGCAGCATCAGGCGCGCGCTGGACACCCTGCTCGCGCGGGGGTTCATCGAGGTCGCCAGCATCGAGGCCGGAGGCCGGGGACGGAAGGTGTACCGGCTGACCGACGCCGGTCGTGCCGAGTTCCGCGCCTGGATGACGGGGGAGCCGACCGGCCCCGACCTGGAGACCGCGGCGCTGTCCCGGCTCTACTTCCTCGGCCTGCTGGAGCCGTCCGAGCGGCTACCGGTGCTCCGCCGCATCACGGAGCGCATCGAGACCGACCTCGCCGCGCTCTCGGCCCTCGACCGGCAGCTCGACACCCGGGACGTCCCCGAGGAGCACCGCGACCTCGCCGCCCACCAGCGCGCGACGCTGGACTACGGCATCGCCGCACACCGCTTCATGCTCGACTGGTTCCGCGACCGGATGGACCGGCAGGGACCGCCGAACCGCTGACCCCGCGCGGGCGCGTCCGGCGCCGAGGAGCCGCCCGGACCCGCGATCTTCGGGCTCAACCGGCCAGTCGGGCCTTCCAGATCTCCTCGCTGGGCCACTGGCGGGCCCAGTCCGCGGAGACTTCGTCGTAGTCCCGGTGCGCCGGACTGGGCGCCTGGATCTCGATCAGGTCCTCGACCACGAAGCCGCAGGAGCGCAGCAGGCGCAGCATGTCGCCGTGCGGCAGGGTGAACTCCACCCCGTTGCCCCAGTCCAGCCGGCGCAGGCCGAACTGCGGGCGGAGCAGGGCCGCCGGCGCCGGCCCGTCAGGCCGCCAGCAGAGCGCGAACAGCGGCGACCGCCGCGTGAACACCAGCCTGCCGCCGGGGACCAGCACGCGCGCCGCCTCCGGGATCCACCGGTAGGGGTCGCACCACAGCGAAGCGCCGTAATCGCTGATCGCGAAGTCGAACGTGCCGTCGTCGCAGGGGAGCCGTTCGGCGTCGCCCAGCAGGAGGGGGAACTCCAGGCCGAACTCCGCCTGCATCGCCCGCGCGGTGGCGAGCTGCCTCTCCGACAGGTCGATCCCGACGGGGCGGGCGCCCGCTCGGGCCAGCCACGCCGAGACGTACCCGGTCCCGCAGCCCAGCTCGATCGCCCGCGCCCCGGCGATGTCGTCGGGGAACAGCGAGACCTGCGACTCCGGCGTCGCCCACAGCCCCCAGCGTGGTTCCGCCGACGCCCAGTGGTCGCGCGCGAGCGGCCCGTGCCACCCCGCCGCGTGGTCGTCCCAGTGGCGCCGGTTCAGCTCCACGTGATCACCGTGGTCGCGAACAGTCATGGAGCCATTGGAGTGGCAGCCGGTGCGGGGCGGCAACCGAATAACCGAAGCCGGTTCCGCGCCGGCCGCGGACCGCCGGGAGCCGCGGTGCCGCCACCGGGCGGGAAACCGTCGTAGGACGGCTTCTTGGTGCGGACGAGCCCGTAGCGTGGTTGCGCGGACGGCCTCCCGGACGGCGAGAGGCGTTGACGCCCCGCGGCGGGGCCGGCGACCGGCGGCGGCGCCACGGGATTCATGTCATGTACACGCTCCTGTTGTCGCCGGCCGGCCTCCCCGGAGCCGTCCGCCCGCGCCCCGTTCCGGGTCCTCGTCGCCACGGGGCGACCGCACCGGGACAGAAGTCCACGAGCCGATCAGGAGTACTCCAAGCATGAGATCGTCCAGGCGTTTCCGCCCCCGCGCAGCCCTCGCACCGCTCATCGCCCTGGCCGCCGCGTTGGCCATCGCGGTCGTCCCCGCCACCCAGGCCGGCGCGGCCGGGACGGGCGGCCCGGCCGGGACCGACGGCGCGGCGGCGACCGCGCAGGTCGCGGACCTGAACGGGCTGACGCTGACCTCGGTCAACAACGGCCGGAACCTCGACGTGCAGAACGGGAACACCGGGGACGGCGTCTTCCTCGTCACCAACTCCGCGCCCGGCCACCACCAGGAGTGGAGCCCCGTCCTGCGGACCGACGGGTCGTTCACGCTCGTCAACGACGCGACCGGCAAGTGCGCCGCCGCCGGCCTCCCGCTCAGGCAGCAGACCTGCTCAGGGGCCGCCGGTCAGCGCTGGTACTTCCAGCCGGTGAGCGGCGCCGTCGACACCTACATGGTGCGCAACGCGGGCGACCACCGGTGCCTCGACGTCGTGCTCGCCGCGCAGTACGACGACGCCTGGACGCAGACCTACGGCTGCAACGGCTCCCGGGCCCAGCAGTGGCGCGTCCCCGCGTGGGCGTCCGCCGCCGCCTTCGACGCCGCGGTGCAGTACGCCGCCAACCGGTGCCAGCAGGACGCGTCCACGTGCTCCTGGCGCAAGGGAGTCCAGGAACCGGCGGCGCCGCTCCCGACCGAGTGCGTCTCCCCGGTCTGGTACAACGGCACCGCCGCGGCCGTGCCGTGGACCTTCTCGCTGAACACCAGCAGCGGCTGGTCGAGCACGCTCGGCGTCCAATTCACGTCCGAGCTGGGCGCCGGCTCGCCCAGCCCCGTGCAGGCCAGGGTCAGCCTGACCATCTCCGGCAGCGTCACCTACGACCTGCGGGAGGAACTGGGCAACAGCCTGACGATCTCCATACCGCCGGGTCAGTACGGGTGGGTCGAGCTGTCGGCCCTGGCGACGCGGGTGACCGGTGAGTGGACCTTCGACGCGGCCGGCTACCCGTGGACGGCCCAGGACACCGTCACGGTTCCGCTCAGGAACGACGACCAGGGCGGGGCCAGCGTCTACCTCGCGCGGGCCGAGGCCCAGTTCACCGGCTGCGGCGCCTGACCGGGGCGGCGGCCGATCCGGGGGCGCGCCCGCGCGACGGCCGGGCGCGCCCCTCACCGCGCGGGTGCCCTGCTCGGCTGCCCGGCTAGTCGGCCTGGATGCCGAGAGACCGGATCAGCTGGGTCAGCTCGGCCCGGAAGAGCTTGTCCGGGGCCTGCGTCTGGGCGCGCAGGTGGCCGTAGACCTCCAGCGCGACCAGGCCGTGCAGGTGTCCCCAGATCCGCAGGGCCAGGGCCACACCGGCCGGCGGCAGGTCGGGGAAGGCCGGGCGGACCTTGTCGAGCAGCCCGGGATCGAAGTCCGCCCAGGTGAAGCCACCGTCGTCGTGGGGCGGTCGGGCCGGGTCCCAGGTCGCGGCGGCGAGCGCCGCGATGCCGACGCAGACCCGCCGGGCGGCGTCCGGCGCGGCGCCGCCCTCGGGGGCGCGGTAGCCGGGGACCGGGTCGCCGTAGACGAGCCGGAAGCCCTCGGGGTTGGCCAGGGCCCAGTCGCGGAAGGCGTGCGCCCAGGCCTGGATCCGGGCCGCCGGATCGGCCTTCGGCGCGGCGGCCCAGGCGGCGTCGACGGCGTCCGCGAGCGCGGTGTAGACGTCCGCGACCAGCGCGGTGACCAGGTCGTCCCGGGTGGCGAAGTAGCCGTAGATGGCGTTCGCGGTCATGCCCATCTCGCGGGCGATCGCCCGCAGGGTGATCGCGTCGGGGCCGCCCGAGCGCATCAATCCCAGGGCGGTGCTCTTGATCTCGGCGGTGGTCTCCGCCCGCAGCCGCTCGCGTCGTCCGGTGCTCCGAGTGCCTGCCATGCGCCCACTCTACAGCGTCACTGCACAGCGTCACTGGGCCGATTGCTGTGCGAAAACTTCACGCCGTATAGTTGCTGTGCGGCGTGAAGGCCCCTGGCCCGCGCCGCGTCCATCCGGCATGACCAAGGGGAGAACCATGCACATCGGAGTCATCGGAGCCACCGGCACCATCGGGAGCCGGGTCGTCACCGAAGCCCTCGGCCGCGGGCACCGCGTCACCGCCTTCAGCCGGGACGCCTCCGCGATCCACGACCCGCGCGAGAACCTCACCTGGGCCAGCGTCGACGTCCTGGACGCCGCCGGCATCGCCCGCGTCCTGCCGGGTCTGGACGTCCTGATCAGCGCGTTCCAGCCCGGCAACGGCGCCAACGACATCGCCGACACCATCCGGCGCTCCATCGCCGACCCGACCGTCTACGCCACCGCCGCCCGGGCCCTCCTCACGGCCCTGGAGAGCCACCCCCGCACCCGACTGATCGTCATCGGGGGCGCCGGCAGCCTGGAGGTCGCCCCCGGAGTCGTCCGCGCCGACCACGACGAACTCCTCCACGAGGCGCTCGACGCCATCGGGCTCCCGCGCGAGTACGCGGCCGCCGTCCGCGGCCACCGTGACGCCCTCAACGTCCTGCGCACCTCGAACCGGCTGTGGACCTACTTCAGCCCCGCCGAGCAGATCGCCCCCGGCGAGCGCACCGGCCGCTTCCGCATCGGCGGTGACCAGCCCGTCCTCGACGCCGACGGCCTCAGCCGGATCTCGGTCGAGGACGCCGCCGTCGCACTCGTCGACGAGGTGGAGCTGCCCCGGTTCGTGCAACGCCGGTTCACCATCGGCTACTGACCCGCACACCCCCGATGGGAGGGGCCGGCCCCGTCGGGGGCCGGCCCCTCCGCACGCCGCCACGCCACCGGCGTGATCCGGCTCACATGCTGTCACGGCGCCGGGCTCCGCGGTGTCTTGAGGCCGAACCCCAAGCACCGGAGGAGACACCATGAGCCAGAACACCGAGGTGGTCGTGGTCGGCGGCGGGTACGCCGGCGTGATGGCGGCCAACCGCCTGATGCGGCGCGACGACGTGGCCGTGACGCTGATCAACCCCCGCCCGGCCTTCGTCGCGCGGCTCCGTCTGCACCAGTTGGTGGGCGGGTCCCACGACGCGGTCTTCGACTACCGGGAGACCCTCGCCGGGGGCGTCCGACTGCTGGTCGACACGGTGACCCGGATCGACGCGGCCGGGCGCGGCCTGGAGCTGGCGTCGGGCGGCACGGTGGGCTACGACTACCTGGTCTACGCGGTCGGCAGCGGCAGCGCCGCCCCACGCGTGCCCGGAGCGGCCGAGTTCGGCTACCCGGTCGCCACCCTGGAGGAGGCCGAGCGGCTGCGGTCGCGCCTCGACGACGTGCCCACGACCGCCCCGGTGACGGTCGTCGGAGCCGGTCCGACCGGCATCGAGACCGCCGCCGAACTGGCGGAGCAGGGCCGGCGGGTGACCCTGGTCTGCGGCGGGCTGCTCGGCCCCTACCTGCACCCGCGGGCGCGCGAGACCGCCGCCAAGCAGCTCGCCGGGCTCGGGGCGACCGTGCTGGACGGCTCCGGGGCGAAGGTGACCGCGGTGACCCGCGACGCCGTGCGGCTCGCCGACGGCCGCGAGCTGCCGAGCGCGGTGACCGTCTGGACCGCCGGCTTCGGCGTGCCGGACCTGGCCGCGCGCAGCGGCCTGACCACCGACGCCGTCGGCCGCCTGCTCACCGACGAGACGCTGACCAGCGTGGACGACCCGCGCATCGTCGCCGCCGGCGACTCCGCGGCCCCGTCGGACCTGCCGTTCCGGATGAGCGCCTACGCCGCGGGTTGCCTCGGCGCCCATGCCGCCGACACGGTGCTCGACCGCGTCGCGGGGAGGCAGCCCGCGCCCGTCAACCTGTCCTTCCCCGCGATGTGCGTCAGCCTGGGGCGTCGCGTCGGCATCTTCCAGTTCGCCCACCGGGACGACACCGCGATGCGGCTGTACGTCGGTGGCCGCGCGGGCGCGAAGCTCAAGGAGCTGTCCTGCGCGTCCAGCGTCAAGCACCTGACGGACGAGGCACGCAAGCCCGGTTCGCACACCTGGCCGAAGGGCGGCCACCGCCGGGAGCTGCTGCGGGCCAGGCGGGACCAGGCGGCGACCCCCGCGGGACAGGCGGGTTAGCCCGGGGCGCATGGAACGGCCGCCCATGGACGTTCCCCGCCCGCCGCGGCGAGCGGCGGCCGCGGGGACCCGTCCGGCACCGCCGTCGTCACGTCACCCACGCGAACCTACGATCCGAGGAACAGACATGGCCACACAGGCCCCATCCACAGCCGACGCGCCGCCGTCCCCCTGGCCGACGGTGGTCCGGGCGGTCGTCCTGCTCACGGCGGTCATCAGTGTGCTGCTCACGGCCTTCGCCTGGCCATCGGTGCGGTCGTCGGCGCACGGTGTGCCGATCGCCGTCGCCGGGCCGGGCAGCGCGGTCGAACAGGTCGGCGCCGCCCTGGACCAACGCCTGCCGGACGGCTTCGCGATCACCGAGGTCGCCGACACCGCCGCCGCCGAACGGCTGATCCGCGACCGGGAGGTGTACGGGGCGATCGACGTCACCTCCGGTGCCCCGCGGGTCCTCGTCGCCTCCGCCGCCAGTGCGGCGGTCGCCCAGACCCTGCAGAGCGTCGCGACCGGGCTCGGCCAGGCACCGGGCCAGGCACCGGCACAGGGCGGCGGCGCGCCGCCCGCCGTCCGCGACCTCGTCCCCCTGCCGGCCGACGACCCGCGCGGCGCCGGCCTGGCCGCCGGGGCCCTGCCCCTGGTCATGGGCGGCATGCTCGCCGCGTTCCTGCTGAGCAGACTCGTCCGCGGCACCGCCCGCCAGGCCGCCGGGGCGCTCGCCTTCGCGGTCACCGGCGGCCTGGCGGTGGCGGCGATCCTGCAGTTCTGGCTCGGCTCGCTCGACGGCTCCTACGCGGCCAACAGCGGTGCCGTCGCCCTGGCCATCGCGGCCACCTCGCTGAGCATCATCGGGCTCGAGTCGCTGCTCGGGTACGTCGGCCTCGGCCTCGGCGCCGTCGCCATGATGCTGGTCGGCAACCCCCTGTCCGGCGTCTCGACCGCGCCCGAGATGCTGCCCGGCTGGTCCGGCACGCTCGGCCAGCTGATGCCGCCCGGGGCGGGGGGCCAGTTGCTGCGCTCCACCGCCTTCTTCGACGGCCACGGCGCCACCTCGTCCGTCGTCGTCCTGGTGACCTGGCTCGCGCTCGGTGCGGTGTTGTGCCTGGCCGGCGGCCTGCGTGCCCGCCGGGTCGGGAAACACCCCTGACGCCGCCGCCGTCAGGAGTCGGCGGCGGAGACGTGGCGCGCCAACTCGGCGGCCAGGCGCCGCATCACCGTGCGGTTGGCCCGCCGCATCGCGGCCCGGACCACGGGCGCCAGCAGGCGGTCGCCGAGGGGCGCGCGCACCCAGGCGTAGGTGAACCAGACACGGCTCCCGCCACGCGGCAGCGGTCCGATGTCGTAGACGCCGTGGGCCAGCCGCCGCCCGGACGCACTGACGTTGCGTTCGACGATCCGCCGCGGTGCCTCGGCCTCGACGACCTCGATGGTGACGTCGGTCTTCGTGCCGCCCAGCGCGGCGGTGACCGTGGCGCGCGACCCGACGCCGCGGCCGGGGCCGCCGTAGCGCCAGTCGGTCAGGTAGTGGTCGGTGAAACGCTCGTGGTGAGCCATCACGTCGAGGAAGTCGTACACCTGCTCCGGCGTCTGCGGCACGTCGACTGACACGGTGACGGGCTTCATGTACCAGACGGTACCCGCGGATCCGCGGGCGGGCACCGGTTGGGCGCCGAGATGCCGCGGGACGGCCGGCGGCGTGGCCGCACCACCCGACACGGCCAGCCTCGGCTGAGCCCCGCCCGCGACCGCCGCGCCGCCCCACCCCACCCCGGAGACGCCCCCGCCCCCGCCACTCACCCCGGCGGCGGGTGGCGTCCTCGCACCCGTCAGGACGGAAGGGCGCCGAGCTGGCGCAGCTGCGTCAGGACGTCGACGACGCCGCGGATCTCGGCGATCCGCCCGTCGGCGAAGCGGAAGACGAAGATCTCGCTGTAGGTGACGGTCTTTCCGGTGGGCGGCAGACCCCGGTACTCGCCCAGGTGGGTGCCGGTCACCGTGTTCCTGGAGACCACCTTGTCGCCCTCCGCGATGGTCTCCTCGACGGTGACGCGGATGTCCGGGAACGCGCGCAACAGCACCTCCCACACCCGCTTCAGGGCCTCCACTCCCGTTCCGCCCATCGGGACCGGCGCGTGGAAGAGCACGTCCGGCGCGACGAACTCGTCGATGGCCTTCGCGATGACGTCCGGGTCGCCGCTGTTCACCGCGGAGTGGAAGCGGTGGAGCGTCTGCGTCGTGGGTGTTGCCCCGGCTGCCGACATGTCTGTCTCCTCTGGTCCGTGTCGGAGTGTGTCCCAGCGGTAAGACGACGCAGCCCCCGGGAATGTGATGTGACGCGCGCCACCGGCCGGCTCGGCGGGACCCCCCGGGGAAGCGATCAGGATTCGAGAAGCGGTGCGAACGCGGCCGCTCGTAGCGTGATTCACACGTGCCTGGCATCAACACACGTAAGGGGACACGGCATGAAGGCGCATGTGAGTTCGATCCTGCTCGGCGTGGCGGACATGGAGCGTTCCAAGCGGTTCTACACGGAAGGGCTGGGCTGGAAGATCAAGGCCGACTACGGCGTCTCGGTGTTCTTCGAGCCGGACGGCGGCTCGCCCGTGGGCTTCTACGGCCGGGAGGGCCTGGCCGCCCAGGTGGGCACGAGCCCGGAGGGCAGCGGCTTCAGCGGGCTGGTCCTGACCTACGTGGTCCGCAGCGAGGGGCGGGTCGACGAGATCATCGCGGAGGCGGAGGAGGCCGGCGCCACGATCCTCAAGCCCGCCGGTCCTCTGCCGTGGGGCGGTTACGGCGGTTCCTTCGCGGACCCGGACGGCTACGTCTGGAGCCTCGGATACAGCGCCCAGGGCGAGGACCAGCCCTACGCGGAGTAGCCCCCGAGAGGGCCGCGGGGCACGACCGTCGCCGTTCTCGTGCCGGTGTCGGTGGCACCGGCACGAGAACGGCGGTGTGGAAGGCGGGGCGTGGAGACGGCCGGGAAACGCCGGGAAACCGCGAAACGCCGAAAGGGCGTACCGGTTATGCCGGCATTCCGGTGATCAGCCCGAGGAGGCCGGACAGGGGGCTGAGGAGCGTTCCGTCGTTGGTGCCGGGATTTTCTGCTTCGGGTTGGAATGGCCGGTAGCCGGGCTTTCCGGGATAGTGCTGGCCCCAGCAGTCGGGGCCGTACCCGCCGTGCTCGTGATCATCCGAGCAGCCGCCGTCCGGTGGCGTGGGATCCTCCGGGCAGCCGTCGCCCTGGTCCTCCCCGGAGTCCTCGCAGCCGTCGCCTGGTTCCTCCTCGCAGGAGGTCGTCGCGGGGGGCATGCCTCCGCCCTCGACACCGGTGGCCACGGCGGGGGTGAGGGCCCCCGCGGCGATGATCGCCCCGGCCACGGCGGCGGTGATGCCTTTGCGGTTCATATGGCTCCCTTTCCTTGGGGTATGCGCGACATGATCTTCATACCGCGCCGGTGCGGAGTCCTCGAGTTCAGTGCTCCGACTGCGCACGGTTACCCCTGGATGGCTCACAGCGGAAATCCGTGAGGGAATTCCGCGGGGGAGACCGCGGGGCCCTGGGACGCCCGCGGCCGGGCGCCTGCGGCCGGGGCGTCCACCGAGATGGACTCTCCCACCGTGGGAGGGTGCACCCTGATCACGTGCACGACGAACTTCTCACCATCGGGCGCTTCGCCCGCCTGTGCCGACTCAGCGTCAAACAGCTGCGGCACTACGACGAGACGGGGCTGCTGACCCCGGTCCGGGTGGACGCCCTCTCCGGCTACCGCTACTACGCGCCGGAGCAGGCACGTGACGCCCTGACCATCGCCCTGCTGCGCGAGATGGATCTCCCGCTGGCCGTGATCGCCCAGGCGCTCACCGCCGACCCCGAGCGCAGGGCACGGATCCTGCGGGCGGAACGCGACCGGCTGGCCGCACGCATCAGCAGGGACCAGGCGCGGCTGGAGGTGCTGGAGCGGCTGGCGGAGGATGGTCTGCCCGACTACGAGGTGACGATGAGCACCGAGCCGGAGCGACGGCTGGCGGTGGTGCGAGCGGTCTGCTCCCCCGCGGAGATCGGGCAGAGGTTCGCCGAGTGCGTGGGCCGGCTGCTGTCCGAGCTCGGCGGGGCGGGGGTCGCCTGGGAGCCGCCGCTGTGCGGGCTGTACCCGCTGGATCTGGAGGAGCGGACGGAGATCGCCGTCGGGGCGCCGACGCCGGGGGGAGGGGGGACCCCCGGCCTGGAGTTCCAGGTGCTGCCCGGCGGGGACGTCGCCGAGACCGTGCACATCGGCCCCTACGCCCAGCTGCCCCTGGCCTACAACGCTCTCTTCGCCGCCGTCCACGAGCGCGGACTGCGCCCGCAGGCCCCGGTACGCGAGGCGTACCTCGTCGGACCGGCGGAGGCGCCGCAGGAGGAACTGATGACCCGACTGGTCGTCCCCGTCCAGGAGAAGGTGGCATGAGCACGGTGATAGACGTCGACGCGCGCGGTGGGCAGCACTGCGAGACGACGGCCCTGGGGGTGCTGCTGCGGCACCAGGGAATCGATCTGTCCGAGCCCATGTGCTTCGGCCTCGGTTCCGGCCTGTCCTTCGTCTACTGGGACAGCAGGTCCATGGACTTCCCCTTCCTGGGCGGACGGGTCAAGCCCTTCGACCTCACCAGGAACCTGGCCGCCAGGCTCGGGCTGGAGCTGCTGGTCCAGGAGACCACCTCCCCGCGCAGGGCGTGGGAGAACGTGGCGGCCCGCATCGACGCCGGCCAGCCGGTCGGACTGCAGCTCGACAGCTACCACCTGGACTACTTCCGGGCGAAGGTGCACTTCGGCGGTCATGTCGTGGCCATGTACGGCTACGACGACCACCAGGCCCACCTGGTCGACACCGGCGCGCAGGGCGGAACGGTCACCACCAGCCTGACGAGCCTCGCCCAGGCCAGGGCCGCGCGTGGCCCGATGACCGCCAGACACCGGTCCTTCACCCTCACCGCTCCGAGGAACCCGCCCTCCCCGCGGGAGCGGATCGTTCCCGCCATCACCGCCTGCGCCGCGGCCTTCCTCGACCCGCCGATCGCCAACCTCGGCCACCGCGGCATCGAGAAGGCCGGCCGGCTGATCGGCACCTGGCACCGGCGCACCGACGACCCGCGGCGCGACCTGCCGCAGGCCGCCCTGCTGATGGAGAGGGCCGGCACCGGCGGCGCGCTGTTCCGCAACCTCTACCGTGACTTCCTCGCCGAATGCGCCCAACTGCTCGACAGCGGCCACCTGCGCACCGGCCACCGGCTGTACGCCGAAGCGGCCGTACTGTGGACGCGAGTCGCGGAACTGATCACGCGGGCGGGGGAGTCGGGCGAGGCGGGGCCCCTCGTCCAGGCGGGCGCCGTTCTCCACGACCTCGCACGGATGGAGCGGGAGGCCATGCGGGCGCTGAGCCGGCTGGCGGACGAACCTCCGACCGCCAGCCGGCCCTGACGGGGGCACGCTCCCGGGGGAACGCTCATCGACGGGCGTCCTCGGCCAGGGTGTGCGCGACGAGCGCGTTGGCGTGGCCGTGGCCGAGGCCGTGTTCGGTCTTGAGCCAGGCGACCAGTTCCGAGTGCCGGGTGAGGGGGGAGTCGCGGATGATCCGCACCCAGTGGGAGACGGGGTGGCCGTACTTCTTCTCGATGGAGGGGAAGTAGCTGGCGGGTCCCTTGACGCGGGCGGCCGGTTCGGTCATGGCGGTTGCCTCCTCGTGGGTTGGTGGTGTCCGTGCCGGGGGCGGGTGTGGTTCAGGCGGCGCGGCGGTGCGGTCGCCGCAGGAGGCGGGCCGTCGAGGCGCGGCGGCCGTGGGCGATCCAGGCGAAGAGCGCGGCGAAGACCAGGGGGGTGTACCAGAAGGTGGTGTCGAGGTAGAGCCAGATGAAGATCTCGGCGCCCGCCATCAGTCCGATCAGGGCCAGGGCGGCCGGGCCGGCCAGACGGGGGATCACCAGGCCGACGGCGCCGGCGATCTCCAGGAGGCCGACCAGGTACATGAACCAGTCGCCGTAGCCGATCAGGTCGAAGGACTCGGCGGCGGCCGGCACCCCGGCGAGCTTGGGGACGCCGCTGGCGACGACCAGGAACAGCGCGAGGGTGATCTGGGCGGCCCACAGCGCGGCCCCGGTCCGCCGGGAGGCGGCGGGGGAGGGGACGGTGCCGGTGGTGGCAGTGGTGGCGGGGGCGGTGGCGGTCATCGGGTTCCTTCCGGAAGGGGTCGGGCCGGGCGTCCGCTCCGGACGCCGTTCGGCGGGGGAGCGGGTCAGGCGCCGGGGGCGTCCTGGGGGTACCAGCGCAGTTCGACGGTGTTGCCGTCGGGGTCCCGGACGTACAGCGAGATCCCGGCGCCGCGGGCGCCGTAGCGCTCGGCGGGTCCCTCGACGACGTCGAGGAGCCCGGAGTCGACGACCTCCTGCCAGTCCAGCGGGTCGACGACGAGGCAGAAGTGGTCGACGTTGGTCGCGCCGCGGTGCCGGGGGACGAGGTCGATGATGGTGTCGGGGGACACGCGGACGGAGGGGAACGGGACCTCGCCGGCGCGCCAGCGCTCGACGCGGACGGGTTCGAGGCCGAGGGTGCCGCAGTAGAAGTCCAGGGCCCGTTCCGGGTCGGCGGTGTTGAGGACGAGGTGGTCGAATCCGGTGACGCGCATGGGGGTCGGGTCCTTGTCCGGGCTGGTGTGGATCTGACGTGATCCACGATCTCCCGGGCGGGGGAGCCGACCAAGCCATGATCGGTCTAGGATCGTTGAACAGGGGTAAACGATCGGAGGCGGGGCCGGTGCTGGAGCGACACGAGATCGAGTCCTTCCTGACGCTCGCCGAGGAACTGCACTTCGGGCGCACCGCCGAGCGGCTGGGCGTCACGACCGGCCGGGTCAGTCACGTGATCAGGAAGCTGGAGCGGCGGGTGGGCGCCCGGCTCTTCGAGCGCACGAGCCGGGTCGTGCGGCTCACCCCGACCGGCCGGCAGTTTGCCGACGACCTGCGTCCGCACGTGGCCGGGATCGAGGAGGCGGTGCGCCGGGCCGTCCAGGCCGGGCGCGGGGTGACCGGGCGGCTGCGTGTCGCCTTCGTCGGCGACTCCACGGCACCGGTGCTGATGAGGGCGGTGAGCCTGTTCGCCGAGCGCCACCCCGACTGCGAGGTGGAGGTCAGCGAGGCGCACCTGTCCACCACGCGCTCCGGCCTGGTCGACGGTTCGATCGACGTGCTCATCGCCTCGTTCCCGTTCGACGGCATGGCCAACGGCCCCACGCTGATGCGGGAGCGGCGCATGTTGGCGGTCCCCGTCGGCCACGTCCTCGCCGACGCGGAGTCCGTCTCCCTGGAGGTACTGGCGGACCACCCCGTCGTGCAGTACCCGGCCGTGACCTCCGCCGCGTTCAAACGCGACCGCACTCCCGACCACACGCCCTCGGGCCGGCCCGTCCGCAAGGGCCCGGTCGGCAACACGGTCTCCGAGATGCTGTCCCTGGTGGCGCTCGGCAAGGGCGTGCTGCCGGTCGGGGAGCTCACCCGGGAGTACTCCCCGCGCCCCGACATCAGTTACGTCCCGATCCACGACGCGCCGCCCATCCGGCGGGGACCCGTCTGGCTGGAGGCCAACACGACCGCCCGGGTACTGGCGTTCGTCCGGGCGGCCGCCGACGCCAACCCCCAGGCCTGACGGCCCTCCGACCGTTCGGGGGGGCCGGGACGACCGGCCGCGGCGGACCGGGAGGCGCAGGGGCGTTGTCGGTGCCGGGTGGGAGAGTCGGTGGTGGCGGTCGCGGGTGGGTGGTGGCGGTTCTTCCGGGAGGGGGCTCTTACCGCTGCCACGCGCGCTGGGCGCGGGTGACGTCCTCCAGGGCTGTCCTGAAGACGGCGTAGGTGTCGTCACCGAGCGCGGCGCGGTGCCGCTGCTCGATGTCGGCGAGGATGGCACGGGCCTTGTCGATCCCGTCGAGGCCGTTCGCGGTCGGCACGACCAGCTTCGCGCGCCGGTCGCGTGGGTCGCTCTCCCGGCGCACGTAGCCCAGCTCCTCCAGTTCGTCGACGATGACGCCGACGATCTGCTTGTGCTGACCGGACCACTGGGCCAACTCGGTGGCCCGAGCGCCGGAGGCGGGCAGCACCGCCAGGACCGTGCCGTGGCGGGGCCGCACCCGCGGGTGGCCCTGCTCCGCCAGCCGGGCGAACAGCTCGTCGCGGAGCGCGCGTGCCAGCTGACCGATCAACATCCCGAGGTCCGGCTCCTCCGCGTCGGATGCCATCCCAGCTCCTCCCGGATCACGATAGTCACGACTCTTGACTGTATTGCACCGTGACTATAACGTAGGTCGCAGTTGATCCCGCCCCCGCGGGATCGCGGACACGAGGGGGAACAGCCATGAGCGCAGGTTTCGACTACGCCAGCACCCGCACCCTGGACGCCCCGGTCGACCAGGTCTGGGCCGCCTGGACGCTCGCCGACCGGTACGGGAAGTGGGCCAGCGCCGAAGACGTCGTCCTCGACGTCCGGCCCGGGGGCGCCTGGAGCTCGGTCATGGTCATCCCCGGGGGCGCCCGCGTCCCGCTGACCGGCATCTACACGGAGGTCGTGGAGAACGAGCGGCTGGTGATGGGCATGAACGTCCCCGGCCGCGAGGAGCCCGCCCTGATGACCCTGGAGCTGGCCACCGAGGGCGCCGGCAGCACCCGGATCACCCTGTCCCAGACCTTCGACACCGCCGAGGAGCGGGACCAGGCCGAGCTCGGCAGCAACATGCTCCTGGACGGCCTGACCGCCTTCCTGGCCGCGGCCTGACGGCGAACCACCGCGGTCAGCCGCCCGGTTGCCGGCAGGCAACCGGGCGGCAACCAGCCTGGGCTGCACCGCCTTTGAAGGTTTTGCCCCATCAACCCGAAGAATCCGCGGGAGAGTTTCAACCGATCGTTCAACGATAGCGTTGAAGGCATGGCGACTGACATCAAGGACACCGCCCATGCCGTCGAGGCCGCTGCCGTCATGAGGCTGCTCCCGGCCCGGCCCCGCATGCTCGCCCTGGGCGAGCCCACCCACGGCGAGGACGCCCTGCTCGACCTGCGCAACGAGCTCTTCCGGCAGCTCGTCGAGCAGGAGGGCTACCGGACGATCGCGATCGAGAGCGACTGCTTGATGGGGCTGGTCGTGGACGACCACGTCACCTCGGGCACCGGCACCCTCGACGAGGTCATGGAGCACGGGTTCAGCCACGGCTGGGGCGCCTTCTCGGGCAACCGCGAGCTGGTGCGCTGGATGCGCGACTACAACGAGGGCCGGCCCGCCTCCGAGCAGGTCCGCTTCGCCGGCTTCGACGGCCCGCTGGAGATCGCCGCCGCCGCGAGCCCCCGGCAGGCCCTCACCGCACTCCACCGCTACCTCGCGGCCGAGGTGGACGCCGATCTGCTCCCCTGCACCGCGGAAACGCTCGACCGCCTGTTCGGCACCGACGACCGCTGGTCCGATCCCGCCGCGATGATGGACCCGACCCGCTCCGTGGGGCAGTCGGTGGAGGCGAGGCGGCTGCGGGTGCTCGCCGACGATCTGGTGGCGCTGCTCGACACCCAGACGCCGCACCTGATCACCGCGACCCCCCGGGCCGACTGGGACCGGGCGTGCCTGTACGGGCGCACCGCGACCGGCCTGCTGCGCTACCACCACTGGATGGCCGACACCTCACCGGCCCGGATGACCCGGCTGGCGAGCGTGCGGGACCAGATGATGGCCCACAACCTCCTCGCCGTCGCGGAACGGGGCCCGGTGTTCGTCCACGCCCACAACACGCACCTCCAGCGGGCGAAGAGCACGGTGCGGATGGGCGGGACGCCGCTGGAGTGGTGGGGCGCCGGCGCGTTGGTGAGCGCCCGGCTCGGCGCGGAGTACGCCTTCGTGGCCACGGCCCTCGGCACGATCCGGCACCAGGGAGTGGACACCCCGCCGCCCGACACCGTCGAGGGCCTCCTGTACACCCTCCCGGAGGACCGGTACCTCCTCGACGCCCGCCGGCTGGCCACCGCCCTCGGCGACGTGTGGCCCGCCGCCCGGGTGTCCCCCTGGTTCGGCTACGCCGCGCTCGACCCGGCCCACCTGGCCGACATCGACGGGCTCGTGTTCGTCAGGGACGTCCCGCGGAGCTGACGTTCCGAACGCCGGCCGGGTCGCCCGCTCGGCGCTGGTCGGTTTCGGGCCCCCAGGGCCGACCGTGACCACCGGACCGCTGCCCCGCCCGACGTGCCGCCCCGCGGGTCACCCGGGGGAGACGGGACCGGGCGGGAGCTGGACCGTCATGATCAGGTGACAGGTCTCGGTGCCCGAGCCGCGGTAGGTGTGCGGGGCGTCGCCGTCGAACGTGGCGGTCTGGCCGGCTTCGACGGTGTGCTCGGTGCCGTCGACGACCAGGGTCATCCGGCCGGCGGTGACGCTGACCGTCTCCACGACTCCGGCCTGGTGGGGGTGGCTGGGGTACTCCTCGCCCGGTTCCAGGCGCCAGCGCCAGACCTCGACGGGGGCCGGGCCGGAGGTCGTCAGCACGAGCCGGGCTTCGCCGCCCCGTTCCCCGGTCCACAGCGGTGCCACGCTGCCGGCGGCCACCACCCGGACCCGGCCTTCGGGCGGCCCCTGCATCAGAGCGGACACCGAGACGCCGAGGGTGTCGGCGAGCCGCACCAGGGTCGCCAGGTTCGGGTTGCCCTGCGCCTTCTCCAGCGCCACCAGGGCGCCCTTGCTGACCTGGGCGCGCCGGCTGAGCTCCTCCAGGGAGAGCCCCGCCCGGGTGCGGGCCGCCCGGACGTTGTGCGCCACCGTCCGCAGGGCCGCGGCCGTCTCGGCCACCTGATCACCATCCTCACACCGGGACCATCGGAATGCACCGTGCGGTCGTTCGGTTGACACGCGGCGGTCGGTCTGTTGTACGGTTCGGTCGTTCCATTGAATGGTAAGGGATGTGCCGTGCTCGCTCTGCTGCTGGCCCTGGGCAGTTCACTGGCCTACGGGTGCGCCGACTTCCTCGGCGGCCTCGGCGCCCGCAAGGCCCACGTGCTGCGGACCGTGGTGATCGCGGCCCCGGCCAGCCTCGCGGTCGAGCTGCTGCTGTGGCCGCTGCTCGGCGCCTCGTTCAGCGCCGGCGCCGTCGGCTGGGGCGCCGCGTCGGGGCTGGCCTCCGCCGCCGCGTTCGCCCTGCTCTACCGCACCCTGGCGATCGGACCGATGAACGTGCTGTCGCCGGTGACCGCGCTGGTGTCCGCCGCGCTGCCGGTCGCCGTGGGGCTGCTCCAGGGGGAGCACCTCGGTGCGGCCGGCCTGGTCGGACTGCCGCTCGCGCTGGTGGCGGTGGTGCTGGTCAGCGCGGGGGATCGCGCGGGCTCGGCGCGTCCCTCCCGCACGGCCCTGCTGCTGGCCTTCGGCGCGGGTGCCGCCATCGCCCTGCAACTGGTCTTCCTGCACCAGGCACCCACGGACAGCGGGGTGGCCCCGCTGATCATCGGCCGGGCGGTCTCCTCGGCCGTCACCCTGACCGTGGCCGGGGTGATGCGCCGCGCGCTGGGCCCGGAGCGGCCCGCGTACGCGACCTCGGCGGCCGCGGGTGCGCTGGACTCCGTGGCGAACCTGCTGTTCCTGCTCGCCGCCCGCAGCGGGGACCTCGCCGTCGTCGCGGTGATCACCGCCCTCTACCCGGCCGGCACGGTGCTGCTCGCCCGCGTCGTGCTCGCCGAACGGGTCCACCGCGGCCAGCTGACCGGCCTGGGCGCCGCCGCCGTCGCCGTCAGCCTCCTCGCCCTGACCTGAGCACGCCCGCGGCCACACCCGGCCACCCCACGCACCGCCGACCACCGCAAGGAGAACCGCGTGCTGATCCAGCCCTGGGACGCCAGCCTCGACGAAGCCGAATGGCGCACCTGGATCGCCGAGGGCCACGACTTCGGACTCCTGAGCGTCAACGGCCTCCCCGGTCACCCGCCCAGCACCGTCCCCACCCACTTCTCCTGCGACGGCCCCCACATCCTGATCCACCTCGCCCGCCCCAACCCGGTCTGGCAGGCGATCGCCCACGACCCGGCCGTCGTCCTCACCGTCATCGGCGACTACGCCTTCGTCCCCGGCCCGTGGCGCGCCGGGCCCGGCACCCCGCCCCGCGACGGCGTCCCCACCAGCTACTACACGGCCGTCCAGTTCACCGGCCGCGCGCAGATCGTCGACGACCCCGAGGCCAAGGCCGAACTGCTGCGCCGCCAGCTCGCCCACTTCCAGCCCGACGGCGACCACGCCCCCGTGGCCGTGGGCCGGCCGCCCTACGGCCGGATGCTGTCCGGCATCCGCGGCCTGCGGCTGGAGGTCGCCGACGTCCTGGCCAAGTTCAAGTACGACGACCACAAGCCCGTCGAGCACCGGGGTGCCGTCGCCGACCACCTCACCGAACGCGGCCAGGGGCTCGACGCCCCCGCCGCGCTCCAGCAGCGCCGCCGCCTGGACCGCATCGGCACCTGGAAGCCCTGACCCTCCCCCGCACCCACGCAGGAACGGAACCGCACTCCCATGACCGTCTTCCGTCTCGCCCCCGCCGTCGCGGACGCCTTCCCCGGCACCCTCATCGCCCTGGTCACCGCCACCGGCGTGCGCGGGCGTGAACCCTGGGCCGACACGGCCGCCGCGGTGGCGGACCTGGAGCGGCGGCTCGCCGACGGCACCTGGCGGCCCGCCGACGAGACCGATCCGCGGATCGAGGCGTGGCACGCCGCCTACCGCTCCTTCGGCACCAACCCGCGCCGCGTCCGGCCGAGCGTCGACGCCCTCGGCCGCCGCCTCGCCAAGAAGGGCGCCCTGCCGCGGATCAACCCGGCCGTCGACTCGTACAACGCCGTCTCCGTGCGGCACGGCCTGCCCGCCGGCGCGTTCGACCTGGACCACGTCACCGGTGATGTCGTGATCCGCCACGCGGACGGCGGCGAGTCCTTCACCCCGCTCGGCGAACCCGGCACCGTCGAGAACCCCAGGCCCGGGGAGATCGTCTACGCCGACGGCGCCGGCGTGCTGACCCGCCACTGGAACCACCGCGACGCCCACCGCACCCGCGTCACCGAGGACTCCACGCGCGTCGCGTTCGTCCTCGAAACCCTCCACGGCAGCCGCGACGGCGACCTGCTCCAGGCCGCGGCGACCGAACTGCGGCGCCTGCTCGACCCGCACTGCGGACAGACCGCCGTGCGGTACCTCAGCCCCGCGCACCCGGAGGCGGCCGGCTGAGACCCGTGCGCGGCCGACCGCCTGCTGCGGCTCCCTGCTGCGGCGTCCTACTGCGGCTTCGTCGCGATCTGGATCAGGTTGCCGCAGGTGTCGTCGAAGACCGCGGTGGTGACCGGGCCCATCTCCAGGGGCTCCTGGGTGAAGCGGACGCCGAGGCCGCGCAGCCGCTCGTACTCGGCCCGCACGTCGTCGACGGCGAACTGGGCGAGCGGGATGCCGTCGTTGACGAGGGTGTCGCGGTAGGGGGCGACGGCCGGGTGGCCGGCGGGCTCCAGGAGGAGTTCGGTGCCCTCGGGATCCTCGGGCGAGACGACGGTCAGCCACCGGTCCTTCTCGCCCACCGGGACGTCGTGCTTCTTCACGAAGCCGAGGACCTCGGTGTAGAAGCGCAGGGCCTTGGCCTGGTCGTCGACGAAGATGCTGGTCAGATGGATCTTCATGGGATGCTCTGCTCCGGTCCTGAGGTGTCGGGCACGGGCCACCGCTCGGTGATCTGCCGAAGCGGGGCCGTGTTGAGGTCATGGAACTTGTAGCGGCCCTCCCGCCTGGTCTCGACGAGTCCGGCCTCCTCCAGCACGGCGAGGTGCTGTGAGACCGCCTGGCGCGAGATGCTGAGCCGGTGCTTCATGCTCAGTCGCGAGCAGATCTCGAACAGGGTCTGTCCGGACTTCTCCGCGAGCTCGTCGAGGATGGTGCGGCGGGTGGGGTCGGCCAAGGCCTTGAAAAGGTCGGCAGCCACGACTCCAGGATAGGCAACCGTTCGCTTGCCTATCAAGTCGAGGGGAGCGGTCCCCGGACGCCCCCGGCGTTCTGACCCGCCCGGCGGCTACGAGCGCGGCGGGGCGGTGCTGCCCCGGACGACGAGTTCGGTGGCCATCTCGACCCGGCGCTGCGGCAGCGGCTCCTCCCGGGAGAGCGCGAGCACCATGGTCGCGGCGGTGGCGGCCATCTCCGCGAGCGGCTGGCGCACCGTGGTCAGGGGCGGGGGAGTCCACGCCGACGGGAAGAGGTCGTCGAAACCGACGACGCTCAGGTCCTGGGGGATGCGCACCCCGGCCTCCGCCGCGGCCAGGTACACGCCGAGGGCCTGGCCGTCGTTGCAGGCGAAGACGGCGGTCGGCGGATCGGGCAGGCGCAGCAGGTCGCGGGTGTGGCGCAGCCCCGACTCGATGTGGAAGTCCCCCACGCGGATCAGCTCCGGATCCACGGCCAGGCCGGCCATCTCCAGCCCCGCCCGGTAGCCGTCCAGCCGCGCCCGACTGGACAGGATGTGCTCCGGGCCGGTGATGACCGCGATGCGGTGGTGCCCGAGCTCCAGCAGGTGCCGGACGGCCGACAACCCGCCGTTCCAGTTGCTCGCGCCCACCGACGGGCAGGCGTGCGCCGGCTCGCCCGTCGGGTCGACCAGGACGAACGGTATGCCGCGGGAGCGCAGCCGGTCCCCCTGATCGTCGCTGGGGCTCGAGAAGACCGAGATGACGCCGGTCGGGCGGCGGGCCAGGACGTCCTCGACCCAGCCGCGCCCCGGGGTGTGGTGCCCCTCGAGTTCGGAGAGGACCACGGCCAGCCCGTGCTCGCGCGCCACCCGCTGGACCCCCCGGAACACCTCGACCGGGTAGGGCCCCTCCACCGCGTGCAGCACCAGCTCCAGCAGGGGCGCCGGTCCGGCGGGCCTCTTCCTGCGCCGGTAGCCGTGGCGTCGGATGACGCTCTCGACCAGGGAGCGGGTCTCCGCGGAGACGTCCGCCCGCCCGTTGACCACCTTGGACACCGTCGCGAGCGACACCCCGGCCCGCTCCGCGATCTGCGCGATGGTCAGCGGCTCGTTGACGGCGGTCTCGACGGGCGCTGCGCGGTCCGGTGCGGTCATGCCGGAAGTCTAACGACGCGTCCGCGGCGGAAACTTTCGAAGGATCCGCACGCGGGCAGCGGCGCGATCGCGTTCTGGGGGCCGGGTGGTGGACCGGCGGCCGAACCGGTCACCGGGTGGCGGTCAGGGGGCGTTCCGCGAGCAGCAGGAGGAGACCCGCGGCGGTCAGCAGCAGGCCGGTCAGGGCGATGCTGTGCGGGCCGTAGCCGTCCAGGAGGCGTCCGCCGAGGAAGGAGCCGGCGGCGATGCCGGCGTTGAACGCCGCCGAACTGGTCGCCGAGGCGACATCGACACTGCCCGGGGCGATCCGCAGGATGCGACTCTGCAACGCGGTCACCAGGGCGGACATGGAGGCGCCGATGAGCGCGACCGCCGTGACCGACGCCGGCCCGCTGGAGCCGGCGACGGCCAGCAGCGCCAGGGCGGCGGTCAGCAGTGACACCGCCGCGACCAGGGTGGCACGGGGATCGCGGTCCGACAGCGCTCCGGCGACGGTGGTGCCGGCCAGACCGGCCAGGCCGCTCAGCAGCAGCACCCCGCTGACGGTCGCCGCGGGCAGGCCCGCCGCGTCGGTCAGGAAGACGGTGACGTAGGTGTAGAACGTGAACACGCCGGAGGCGATCACCGCGGTGGCCACCACCAGCAGCGCGAAGCGGGATCTGTTGGGGTGCGGGGCGGTGGACGCCGGGTTCTGCTCGACGGAGGCCGACGGCAGCAGGAGCAGGACCGTGACGCCGGCGAACAGGCCGAGTGCGCTCATGGCGAGGAAGGGGACGCGCCAGTCGGTCTGCTGGCCCAGCCAGGTCCCCGCCGGGACGCCGGCCACGCTCGCCAGGGAGGAACCGCTGAACAGGGCACCCACCACTCGCGCGCGGACGCCCTCCGGGAACAGGCCGGCGGCCGTCGCCGCGACCACCGACCAGAAGACCGCGTGGGTCAGCGCGACCAGTACGCGCGCCGCCAGCATGACGGCGTAGTCGGGGGCGAGCGCGGACAGCAGTGTGGCCCCGGTGAAGACGGTCAGCAGTACGGTGAGCAGCCGCCGGCGTGGGACACGCTGGGTGGCCCGGGTGAGCGGCACCGAGGTGACCAACACCACGAGACCGTAGCTGGTCACCAGCAGGCCGGTGGACGACGGCGCCACGCCGAGCCCGTCAGAGATCTGCGGCAGCAACCCGACGGGCAGGTTCTCCACGGTCACGTAGGCGAACAGCGCCACCGCGAGCGCCACCACGGCGACGACCGCACGTCCCCGTGGGAGGGGCGGGGTCACCGTCCGCGAAGCCGCGTCAACAGCCATGCGCCCCCCTCGGTTCCCGGCCCGGCGAACACGCCCTTTTGTTTGGTCTCCCGTCAAAGTTGGGCAGCAGCAGACCACGCGCGTATCGCGGTGTCAAGCCGGCGGACGCCGGTGGGGGGCGGGGCTCCCACGGCGTCCGGCGGCTGTTCGGGACGGGGCGGCCCGCGACGCGGATCGGGTTGCGAGCCCGTGCCGCGGGCGTCGGTGGAGACGGCCCCGGCCCCTCACGGAAGGCCGGGAACGGCCGGATCAGGCGCCGATGTTGAAGGCGAACGCCGAACCGGAGTAGGCGAGCGTGGCGCCCGCCAGCAGCGGCGACACCACGGAGGTGCTGCCCTCCGGGACCCTGACCCGGTAGTAGCCGGGCGTTCCGGCGTTGGCGCCACCGATGTAGAGCTCGGCGCCCGGGTAGGAGAACAGGACCCGCGCGTACATGGTGCCGCACGTCGTGCTGTGGCGCAGTTCGACCACCCCGTCCGCCTCGGTGTAGCCGTAGTGGACGAGGCGGGAGTCCGCGGTGCAGCCGTTCGCCACCGGGTCCAGGCCGTTGCAGGCCGCGCCGTAACAGGCGGCGGACTCGGCGGCCGGCGCCGCCGCCACCGGCGCCGCGGTCAGGCCGACGACCGCTGCGACCCCCGCCGACAACACCCCGAGCTTCGCACGCATTGCTTCTCCCCTTTCGGTCACCCCACCCTGCCGGGTGCGGACGCTCGTGCCGTGGGCATGGCGAGAGGGGTCCGACCGTGCGGAACGGGGCCCCTGCGCCCTGCTCGTCCCCCGGACCGTGACCGTGCGCGCCCGCGCCGCAGGGCGCGGACGAGATCCCCCCGCCGACATCGCGACCATCCTGCGCTACTGACGGAGCATCAACAAGGGGGAGGAGGTGTTCGGTGGGGACCCGGTGGCGGAAGAGCGGGCCGTGGCCGAGGGGGCGGGCGCGGTCGGTGGTCACTCCGGTTGGTGGTGGGCGAGGACTCTGCCGAGCAGGCGGGTGAGTGTCCGCCGTTCCTCCGCCGACAGCGGTTGGAGCAGGTCGTCCTGCACCCGGTCCAGGACCTCGTCCATGCGCCGCAGCTGCCGGAGGCCGTCCCCGGTGAGGGTCACCCGGTTGCGCCGGCCGTGCTCCGGGTCCGGCGCCCGGTCGACGAAGCCCTGCTCGACCAGTTCGTTGACGGCCGCCACCATGTCGCTGCGGTCGATGTGGCACCGGCGGCCGATCTCCGCCTGGCTCGCCGGCCCGAACTCGTGCAGCGCCGCCAGGACCCGGTAGTGGTACCCGCGCGCCCCGGCGGCGGCGAAGCCCTCGGCCACCAGCCGGCGGGCGTGTACGGAGAGTTGGTTGATCAGCCAGCTGGGCTTCGCCGTCAAACGCTCGGGGATCTCGTCCATGGCGACCACCCTAGCGGTGTTGGCAAGACCAACACTCCTCCCATAATGTTGGTCCCACCAATGTTGGGGTAACCATCAAAGGAGGCGTCATGTCCGCTGCCACCGTGATCAAGCCGTTCCGCATCGACATCCCCCAGGCCGACCTCGACGACCTGAACGACCGGCTCGCCCGCACCCGTTGGCCCAACGAGGTCGCCGGCGCCGGGTGGGACTACGGCTTCCCGCTGGCGCGGCTGCGGGAGCTGGCCGAGTACTGGCGCACCGGCTACGACTGGCGGGAGCACGAGGCCAAGCTCAACGAGCTCGCGCACTTCACCACCGAGATCGACGGCCAGAACGTCCACTTCGTCCACGTCCGCTCCGCGAAGCCGGACGCGCTCGCGCTGGTCCTCACCCACGGCTGGCCCGGTTCGTTCCTGGAGTTCCTCGACGTGATCGAGCCGCTGTCGCGCGACTTCCACCTGGTGATCCCGTCCATCCCCGGGTACGGCTTCTCCGGGCCGACCCACGAGCGCGGCTGGGACGCCATCCGGATCGCGCGGGCCTGGGCCGAGCTGATGCGCCGTCTCGGGTACGAGCGCTACGGCGCGCAGGGCGGCGACTTCGGCGCGGGCATCTCGATCGCCCTCGGCGCGGTGGCGCCCGAGCGCGTCGTCGGGGTGCACGTCAACTACCTGCCGACCCGGCCGGCGCCGGACGCCGGCGTCGAACTGTCCGAGACGGACGAGGCCCGGCTGGACAAGGTCCGGGCGCTGATGGCGAACCGTCCGCCGTACCAGGCCCTGCAGGCGCTCACCCCGCAGACCATCGGCTACGCGCTGACCGACTCGCCGGTCGGCCAGTTGGTCTGGATCGCCGAGCGCTTCGCGCAGTGGACCGACCCGAAGACGCCGGTCAGCGACGAGCGGATGCTCACCGACGTCTCGCTGTACTGGCTGACCGCCACGGCGGCCTCCTCGGCGCGGCTCCACCACGACGCCCCGCGCGGGGCCCATCAGCCGTGCCCGGTGCCGCTCGGCGTGGCGGTGTTCGCGCACGACATCACGCAGTCGGTGCGACCGCTGGCCGAGCGGCTGTACGACATCAGGCACTGGTCGGAGTTCGAGCGCGGCGGCCACTTCGCCGCGATGGAGGTGCCGGAGCTGCTCGCCGAGGACGTCCGGGAGTTCTTCCTGGCCCGTGTCGAGGACGACCACCGGGGCGCCGCCGGCTAGTTCGCGCCGCCGCGGCGGACGCCTTCCGTCCGCCGCGGCGCCGCCCCGTCGGCCGTCGTCCGGAGGCGACCTCGGTGTAGACGGGATGTCGATCCCGCGGGCAGAGTTGTACCGACCATGACATCGTTGCCTTAGTGAAGTGAGGACCCAGCCATGGTGCAGCCCCGGACCGCTTCCGCGCTGACCGCCGTAGTCCTGACCCTGTTAACCACCGCCTCGGCCACCACGTCCGCCATCGCCGCCACCGCCGACGCCCCCGCGACGGCCACGGTCGTCGCCGACTGGGACAAGCGGACCCTCACCTACCGCGCCGCGGCCGGGCAGGCCAACGACCTGCAGGTCATGGACATGCCTGGTGGTACCGAAACGCGCCGGGTGGCGTTCAACGACGAGGTGCCCATCCAGGCCGGAGAGCCCTGCACGCAGCCCGATCCCAACGACGCGACCCGGGTGGTGTGCGAGCTGCCGGCGGACAGCCCCCTGCTCGACGACATCCGCATCCTGCTCGGTGACGGCGACGACGGGATGTTCACCGACGCGCCGGGCGTCCGGCTCGTCGACGGCGGCGCGGGAAGCGACGAGCTGCACGCCCACTCCGCGCAGGTGGTGCTGGGCGGGGGCGGCGACGACATGCTCATGGGGCGCGTCGTGATGGATGGTGGCGACGGCATGGACCACCTGATGGGGGATGACGGGCGCCAGTACCTGAGCGGCGGCCGCGGGGACGACCACATCGAGGCGTACGGTGGCGACGACGCCGTGTACGCCGGCTCCGGCGAGGACCACGTCTCTGGCGGCCAGGGCGGCGACGTCATCCTCGGCGGCCACGACGACGACGTCCTCGCCGGCGACGAGGGCGCGGACGTCCTGCACGGCAACCACGGCGACGACACCCTCCACGGTGGCGAGGGCGCCGACCGCCTCGTCGGCGGGCCGGGCCGTGACGAGGTCACCCAGTAGTACTCACTCTCCGACCGGCACGCCCCCCGACGGCGCCGGGCCCGCCACCCGCCCGCCCAACGCGAGGCCCCCTGTCGCGTCGCCCACGCGGGGCGAGGGCGCGAGGTGATCGACGAGGGGGACGTCACCTCGCGTCCGCCGGCCGCGGACGCCGCTGCCGCTCCCGCCCTGCCGGGGGAGGGGCCGTACCGGTCCGTCACTCCTGGTGGAAGACCGGGGCGAGCGGGGCGGGGGAGGAGGCGTCCGTCACTCCTCGCCGGAGAACCTCTCCCACGCGGACTGGCGGGTGATCCCCAGGGCTTCGCCGATCCTGGTCCAGGTGACACCGCGTCGACGCAGTTCCAGGACCCACGAGCGCAGCTCGGCCTCCGCCTGCTCGATGTGCGCGGCCACGCGCGGAAGGTGGTCCAGCATCTCCGCGTCCGCCAGGGACGCCCACACCGGATCGCTTGGTGCGGTGGGCTTGCCGAGGTGCTCCTCGACGATGGATCGGGCCAGGGCCACGCATTCGTCACAGATGTAGACCCCGGGGCCGGCGACCAGTTTGCCGACCTCGGATCTCGGCTTGCCGCAGAACGAACAGTGCGTCGGTTCGGTCGGTGGGAAGACGGCTGTGGTCACCGAACACTCCTCATGGTGTCAGGGATGCCCTGACAGGCTAGGCCGTCAGGGCGTCCCTGACAATGAGCCGGAGTGGATCCCGGCAGCGGCACCCAAGGGACGCCCATCGGTCGTGTGGGAACGGCGTGCCCGTGGATCGCACACGGGCCTCGTCCTCCGCTGAGGGGCCACGTACTGCCACGGTCCGCACACCTCGACCGGAAGCGCCGCTCGGCCACGCGTGCCGTGGCCGGCCGCGGGTGGACTTCACCCGACGGGTCGCTGGGCTCGCTGGCGGGTGGTTCTCCCAGGCGCTCTTCTCGGCGGCGGACCGCGACGCCGTCGCCGCCGCCGCGAGGGCGGCGAGTCGTTCCATGCCGGCGTAGCGCCACGGAGGCCGCGGGGAGTCCCGAGGGGCGAATGCATGTCGTGTGCATGTAGTTCGGCTCGCCCTCCTGTGCGGGGTCGCGCCGGGCGGTGACCACACCCGCCCGGCGCGACCCGCCACCCCCGGGAACGCCGGCGACAGCCGTCAGCCGGTGCGGCGGGAGCGGGCGAGGGCCAACCCGCCGAGGACCGTGCTGACCAGCCCGACCAGCAGGGCCACGTACGCCCCGCCCAGTCCGTTGCCGGTGCCGAGGCCGCCGGCGGCGGTGGCGGCGACCAGCCCGCCGAGGGCCATGGCCACCAGCCCGGCGGCTGTGGCGATCGCTGCGCCGAGCGGTCCGTTGGCGGTGCCGAGGCGACCGCCGGGCCGGGCCAGGGCCAGGCAGGCGATGACCACGCCGGCCAGTCCGAGCAGCGCGCCCGTGGAGGCCCCGAGCCGTCCGAGGCTGAAGTCGTAGACGCTGGCGGCGATCGGCTGCGCCGAGGTGCGCGCGGCCGCCGGGTCGGCCATGGCGACGCCGATGAGCAGGGCGGCGGGGGCGGCGGCGAACAGGCGGTGGACGGACATGTGCGGTGGCTCCTTCCCTTCCCGTGACCGGGTGTGGCCCCCAGCCTCCCTTCCGGCCCCACCCCCGGTCGTCCGGCGGACGCGGACACTTCGCACTGCCGCCGATGGCGCCCGCCACTGCCACGGACACCGCAGGGAGGCGTGGAACTACTGCGGGCGCGGTAGCCGACGGCTCCTCCACGAGGGGGACCCGCCCGACGGCGCGGACCGGCTAGGGTGCGCGCATGCGTGCAGGTGAGGCCAGTCGCTGGGGCCGTGTCGCGAACTGGGGGATCGCTGCCGGGGTGTCGGCGGCGCTGCTGACCACCGGGCTGTCCGGGGAGCGCTCCGCCACGGGCCCGGAAGCGCTCGGGTACGCGCTGCTGACGGCCGGCGGGCTGGCACTGGCCGCGCGCCGCCGGGCGCCGGTCGCCGTCCTGGCCGTCACCGGGCTGTGCGCGGTGGGGTACCAGGCGGCGGGGTTCGACGTGCCGGTCGTCGCGTACCTGTTCGCCGTCTACGCGGCGGTACGGGCCGGGCGCCGCGCCGTCACGGTGGCGGCGAGCGTGGTCATGCTGGCCACCCTCCCGCTCGCGGCCCTGGCTTCCGGAGCACACGACACAGCCGAGGCGTTCGCGCAGGCCCGAGGCGCCCTGGAGATCGCCTGGCTGATCGCGGCCGGTGCCGCGGGGGAGGCGCTGCGGCAGGCCGAGCGGCGGGCGGACGAGGCCGAGCGGACCCGGGAGGAGACCGCGCGGCGCCGCGCCGACGAGGAACGGCTCCGGATCGCCCGGGAACTGCACGACTCGCTCACCCACCAGATCTCGGTCATCAAGGTGCAGGCGGAGGTGGCCGTGCACGTGGCCCGTAGGCGGGGCGAGGAGGTGCCGCCGTCCCTGCTGGCGATCCAGGAGGCCGGACGCGAGGCGAGCCGGGAGCTGCGCGCCACCCTGGAGGCGTTGCGGGACGACGACACGGCCCCGCCGCGCGGGCTCCATGACGTCCCGGAACTGGTGCAGCGGGCCCGTACGCTCGGCCTGGACGCGACGCTGACGGTCGAGGGCCTGCGCCAGGACGTGCCTGCCGCGGTGGACCGGACCGTGTACCGGATCGTTCAGGAGTCGCTCACCAACATCGCCCGCCACGCGGACGCCGCCACGGCGTCGGTGCGGATCCACTACCGTCCGGACGCCCTCGCCGTCAGCGTCGACGACGACGGCCGGGCGACGCCGTCCACCGCCACGGTGCCCGGCCTCGGGCTGCTCGGCATGCGCGAACGCGTCACCGCCCTCGGCGGCCGGCTGCGCGCGGAACCACGCGGTGGGGGCGGCTTCACCGTGCAGGCCGAACTGCCCGTGGAGCGGACGCCGTGATCCGGGTCCTGCTGGTCGACGACCAGCCGCTCATTCGCAGTGGGTTCCGCGCGCTCCTCGATCTGGAGGACGACATCGAGGTCGTGGCCGAGGCCGGCGACGGCGGCGAAGGGCTGGAACTCGCCAGGGAGCACCTGCCCGACGTCGCGCTGGTCGACATCCGGATGCCGGTCCTCGACGGCATCGAGGTGACCCGGCGTGTCGCCGCGGACCCGGCCCTGGCCGGGGTGCACGTCGTGATCCTGACCAACTACGGCCTGGACGAGTACGTCTTCGACGCCCTGCGCGCCGGCGCCGCCGGATTCCTGGTCAAGGACGTCGTTCCCGAGGACTTCCTGCACGCCGTGCGCGTCGCCGCCCGTGGCGACGCCCTGCTCGCACCGTCGATCACCCGGAAGCTGATCAACCGCTACCTCACCCGGCCGCTGCCCGCCGACACCGGGCGCCGGGGGCTGGAGCAACTGACCAGCCGTGAACGCGAGGCCGTCGTCCTGGTCGCGCGGGGGCTGTCCAACGACGAGATCGCCGACCACATGGTGATCAGCCCGCTCACCGCGAAGACCCACGTCAACCGCGCCATGGCCAAGCTGCACGCCCGCGACCGGGCCCAGCTCGTGGTCATCGCCTACGAGTCCGGCCTGGTGGCCCCGCACGGGGGGTGACACCCCGTTCGCGGTCGCGTGTTCGCCGGTGCGTGCTCAGGAGGCCGCCAGGACCTCCACGCCGAGCGCGGCGAGCTGACGGACGATTGGGGCGTGCGGGTCGGCGTCGGTGATCAGCGCGCTGACGTCCTCCCAGGGCAGGACGCGGAAGCGTGAGGCCGTGCCGATCTTCTCGGAGGAGGCGAGGACGTAGGTGTCCGCGGCCCGCGCGGCCAGGGCGCGCTTCATCGCCGCCTCCTCGGCGTCGCCCGTGGTGAGTCCCGCCTCCGGGTGCACGCCGGTGACGCCGAGCAGGCAGAGGTCGGCGGAGACGTTCTGCGCCGCCTCGACCGCGGCGGCACCGCAGGCGACCGCCGAGTGCTTGAAGACCCGGCCGCCGAGCAGGAAGAGCTCCGCCCGTGGATGGTCGAGCAGGGCCGCGGCGATCGTCGGGCTGTGGGTGATCACGGTGCAGGCGAGGTCCCGCGGGAGTGCGCGGGCGACGGCGAGGGCGGTGGTCCCGCCGTCGAGGATCAGCGCGCCGCCCGGCCGCACCAGCCCGGCGGCCACCGCGGCGACCTTCTGCTTGCCGTGCGGGGCCACGGCCTGCCGGGCGGCGTAGTCGACCACCGCCGGCGACACGGGCAGCGCGCCGCCGTAGACCCGCTGGCACAGTCCCTCGGCGGCCAGGTCGCGCAGGTCGCGCCGCACGCTGTCCTCGGAGATCCCCAGCTCGGCGGCGACGTCCTTGGCCACGATCTTGCCCTCGCGGGCGAGCAGGCCCAGCAGGTGGTCACGCCGTTCAGCAGCCAGCATGCACACTCTCTCCTGTTCTTGCACGTTTCTGCATGTATCGTAGCGCCCATGACCGACAAGCCCATGCCCACCCCGCGGGATCCCGCACGGCACCCCCGGGAGGCCGCGTGACCAGCCGGCCCGGCGTCGACATCCCGGACCATCGCGGCCGCACCGGCCTCGACCAGGCCGGGCGTGGCCTGGACCGCAACCCCGACGTCGTCGTCCGCGACGTCGAGCTCACCTCCCAGGGCTGGCACGTCCTGCGGCGCACCACCTTCGACTACCGCCGCCGCGACGGGCGCTGGGAGACCCAGCAGCGCGAGACCTACGACCGCGGCAACGGCGCCGTCGTCCTGCCCTACGACACCGGACGCGGCTGCGTGCTGCTCACCCGTCAGTTCCGCTACCCGGCCTACGTCAACGACCACCCGGACGGCATGCTCGTCGAGGCGGCGGCGGGGCTGCTCGACGCCGACGACCCGCCCGCCGCCGTCCGGCGCGAGAGCGCCGAGGAACTCGGCGTCGCCCTCGGCCCGCTCACCCACGTCCTCGACGCCTACATGAGCCCCGGCTCCGTCACCGAACGCCTCCACTTCTTCGCCGCCCCCTACACCCCGGCCGACCGGACCGGACCCGGCGGCGGACTGGAGGAGGACGGCGAGGACATCGAGGTCCTCGAACTGCCGTTCGTCGAGGCCCTGGCCATGACCCGGGACGGACGCATCACCGACGGCAAGACCATCCTGCTCCTGCAGTGGGCGGCCCTGGACGGACCCTTCGCCCCGGCCGCGGCCCGGCGCGGCGCCTGACACCGCGGCACGGTGCGCGGGCCCTCCGCGGCGGCGCGGGGGTGCCGGGCCGGGCACCCCCGCGCCGCCGGCGGTTCCGCGGCCGGGATCAGACGGCCGTGCAGGCGCCGCCGTTGAGGGTGAAGGCGGACGGGGCGGGGTTGCTGCCGCCCCGGCCGGCGATGAAGCCGACGGTGACGGAGCCGCCGGCCGGGATGGTGGAGGTCCAGGCCACCGGGGTGACACTCACCGCGCCGCCGTTCTGCGCCGGCGTGCCGCCCCACATCTGGGTGATGGTCTGGCCGGCGGTGAAGGTGAAGGCGAGCGTCCAGCCGGTGAGGGCAGCGGTGCCGGTGTTGTGGACGACGATCTCGCCCTGGAAGCCGCTGCCCCAGTCGTCCACGGTCCGGTAACGCACGCCGCAGGTGCCCGTCGAGGCGTCGGCGGTGGTGATGGTGACGGTGGCGGAGCGGGGCGAGCGGTTGCCGGCCGCGTCGCGCGCGTAGACCGCGAAGGTGTAGGCGGTGCCGGCGGTCAGGCCGGTGACGGTGGCCTGGGTGGTGGTGGACGAGGCGGCCGGGGTCTCGGTGCCGCCGCTGACCCGCACCACGTCGTAGCCGGCCACCCGCACGTCGTCGGTGGAGGCCGGCCAGTCGAGTGTGACGGAGCCGGCGGTGACCTGGGAGGCGCTGGGGGCGCCGGGCGCGGTGGGCGGCTCGGTGTCGCCCCCCGTGGGAGGTGCCACGTCGAGGACGAAGGTCGTCACGCTCTGGGCGGGGAGCTCACCGGTGAAGGAACCGTTCGAGGCGCCGCCACCGGCCTGCGGCGCGAGGGTCCTGGTCGCGTCCGTCACCCAGGAGGACACGCCGGACACGGTGGTGTTCGCCAGGGTGAACTGCTGGCTCACCGGGGAGGTGCCCTTGTTGACGGCCACGATGACCACCGTGGAGTCGCCGCCCCTGTACGCCGAGGTGTAGACGTTCGGCTGGGGGTTCGCCGTCGCGTCGACCCGCACGTATCCCGGGCGGACGAACTTCGAGAAGTGCGCCATGTTGGCGCCGCGCTTGCTGATCCGCCCGTCCTCGCGCATGGGGCCGTAGCCCCGCCGGATGTACCACCACAGGTACGCCTGGAACTCGCCGTCGACCATCGCGCGGTGGATGTGTTCGCCCACGTCGAGCGCCTGCGGCCACAGGTCCGCCGAGTCACTGCTGTTGGGGTGGTAGACCTCGGTCATCCAGAGTTCCTTGCCCTGCCCCTTCTCCTTGAAGAGGGGGTAGGAGAAGTTCCCGAACGGCGTGCCGTAGAGGTGGGCCCCGAGGACGTCCACGTTGGCGAGGGCCGCCGGGTCATTGAGGATGGGGTCGGAGAAGCTCTTGACGTACTGGAAGGACTCCGGGGCGATGACCCTGGTCTGGATCGAGCCGGCGTTCTCCCGGAGGAAGCGGATCATCTCGGTCGGGGTCCACCACGTCCAGTCGTGCGCGTAGTCGGGTTCGTTCTGCACCGAGATGGCGTACAGGTCCACCCCGTTGTCCCGCATGAAGAGGTAGAAGTCGTTCAGGTGCTGTGCGTAGGCGCCGTACATGTCGTACCGCAGCCGTTTCGCGTCGGTCTGAGTGCCGCGGACGAACGTCTCCACCATGTGTGCGGGGGGATTCCACGGTGAGGCGATGACGAGCGCCCCGTGTTCGACGGCACGCCTGGCGGTCGCGACCTCGCGGCTCCAGTTCGCCCGGTCCTCGTGGACCGGGATCCGCAGCACGGTGAAGCCCAGCTGCCCCTCGCCGTTGCCGAACGCCGTGTCGCGCTGAGCGGGCGTCAGGTCACTGATCCAGAGCGTGTGGTTCATGCCGCCGAAGCCCCGGATCGTCTGCCGCCGCGCCGACGGATCGACGACCGCGGCGGTGGCCGCCGCCGCGGACGGTGCTCCGAGCACCCCCAGGGCCGCCGGCGCGGCCACGAGCACCGGTAGGGCCCCCATCGTCGCCAGCACGGACCTCCGACTGACGGACTCCGGCCCGGCGACCTCGGACTCACCCTTGCGTGGCGTCATGTAGCACTCCAGATGGCGTTGGCTTCTCGACCTGCGCTGCCTTGGTGCCGATCGTTCCGGTCGGCGGTGCTGCTGTGCGGACTCGGGACATCGCCCACGGTGATGTGAGCGCTCACAAAGGCGGAACGGAGCGTGCGCGTGCTGTGGCATGCACATGACAGGTACCCGTCCTCGGGGGCGGGGGAGCGGAAGGGCCTGTCCGGGGAGGGGACCGGGGTGGCGTCCCTCGGGACATAGCGTGTGGGGGCGCTGGGGCGAAGTCAAGGCGTGTGAGCGGCCCCCCGCCCGCTGCCGGGAGGCGGCGAGGGGAGGCGGGCGCAGCGGCGGGCGGGCTCCGCGCTTCTATCTCCAACCTGTGTTGTTCCTAGAATGGGCTGGTGGAGGACATCGACGCGATCGCGGTGCTGCAGGATCCGGTGCGGCGCCGTCTGTACGAGTACGTGGCGGCGCAGGGCCGCGAGGTCGGCCGGAACGAGGCCGCCGAGGCGGCCGGGGTGGCGCGCACGCTCGCCGCGCACCACCTGGACAGGCTGGCCGAGGCCGGGCTGCTGGAGAGCGGCAGCCGCCGTCTGACGGGCCGCTCGGGCCCCGGGGCGGGGCGCCCCGCCAAGGTGTACACGCGGGCGCGGGGCGAGCGGTCGGTGTCGCTGCCCGCCCGCGACTACCGGACCGCCGCCGAACTGCTGGCCGAGGCCGCCGAGGAGGCCGGGCTGGACGCCGGGCTCTGCGCGGCGGCGCGGCGGCGGGGCGAGGCCCTGCGCGGCTCGGCGGCGCCCTGCGGCGGCCTCGACGAGGCGGTGGAGATGCTGGCCGCGCGCGGCTACGAACCGCGTCTGGAGGTCGCGGACGGCGCGGAGGGCGCGGCCGGGCAGGTCGTCCGCATGCGCAACTGCCCCTTCCACGCCGTCGCCGAACGCTTCCCGCCGCTCGTCTGCGGCATGAACCTGGCGCTGCTGGAGGGGCTGCTGGGCGCGGGCGGGCCCGTCCGCGCGCGGATGGACGCCCGGCCGGGGGAGTGCTGCGTGGTGGTCGAACCCTCTAAAAGCAATGATCATTGACATAGAAAAGGCGGGCGTGCTGGGATGAGGTCATGACCGCTTCCCCGCACGCCGCCCACCTCGCCGAGCTCAACGTCGCCACGCTCCGCCACCCCCTCGACGACCCGCGCATCGCGCCGTTCGTCGAGATGCTGGACTCGGTCAACGCCGCCGCCGACCGCGCACCCGGCTTCGTGTGGCGGCTGGTCGAGGAGGGAGCGGCCGACGCCACCGGTCTGCGCCCGGCGGGGGAGGACGTCATCGTCAACCTGTCGGTGTGGGAGACCCAGGAGGCCCTGTGGGACTTCACCTACCGCAGCGGCCACCTGGAGGTCATGCGGCGGCGCCGCGAGTGGTTCCAGCGGCACGTCGAGGCGCACCTCGTGCTCTGGTGGGTCCCCGCCGGCCACCTGCCGACCGTCGGCGAGGCCCTGGAGCGGCTGGCGGACCTGCGGGCGCACGGGCCGTCCCCGCGCGCGTTCACCTTCGCCTCCTCCTACACGCCGGCCGAGGCCGCCGAGCACCGTCACGCCGTGCCGCCGGCGCGGCCCGAGCCGACCCCCCGCGGGGCGGGGCAGACGCCGGCGGGGGACGCGGCGGCGGTGTAGGGCGCTGGGAGCGCCTACCCGCCACACCCCTCCCGTGACACCGCGCGGCCCCGGCGGTCGCGCACGGTTGCTGGACGAATCAACAGAACAGCGTGTCGCTCACTTGGTTGAGGTGGCAGGTGGGGCGCGGGACCATGGACGGGGAGACCCATTCCACGGGGGAACGCACCGACAACGCGCACGACAGCGTCGGTGTCACGCGCCGCTGGACGCCGACGTGGATCGGGAGGCCATCATGGCAAGCTCACCCCGTCCCCACCGGTCGGCCACCGGCGTGACCACCACGCTGACCGCCGACGCGCTCGCCGGCCGGACCGGCTACGACCCCGCCTTCCTGGGGATCGACGTGCCCGTCCCCCGTCCGACCGACCCCGGCATCGTGACGGTCCCGCTGCCCTACACCCACTTCACGGTGCTGCTGCGCCCCGACCGCAAGCTCGCCGCGGCGACGACCGTGGCGGTGGACGGCGCGACCCTGCGGGACTCGGACCGGGACAGCGACTGGCGGCTGGACCCGCGGGTCCCGGCGAGCAGCCAGGCGGGCCACGAACTGTACCGGCGCAACAGGCTCGACAAGGGCCACCTGGTCCGCCGCCTCGACCCGGTCTGGGGCAGCCCGGCGGAGGCGGAGCGGGCGGACGACGACACCTTCCACTACACCAACGCGGCCCCGCAGGCGGACGTGTTCAACCAGGGCATGCAGCTGTGGCTCGGGCTGGAGAACTTCCTGCTGGACCACGCGGCCCGGTTCGACCGGCGACTGGTGGTGCACTCCGGACCGGTGCTGCGGGACACCGACCCGCTCTACCGCGGGGTGCGGATCCCGCTGCACTTCTGGAAGGTGGCGGCGTTCCGCCAGGACGGCGCGCTGGCGGCCACGGCGTACGTGCTGGAACAGGTCCCGGACCTGGCGAACGTGCCGGCCGCGCTGGCCATGGCCGAGGCCGTTGGCAACCCGCCGCCGCTCGGCCCGTTCCGCACCTTCCAGGTGCCCGTGCGGGACGTCGCCGACATCACCGGGTTGGACCTCGACCCGCTCGTGACGGCCGACCTGATGCCCGTCACGCCCGCGGCCGCCGCCGCTCCCGCCCGCGAGCGCTGGCGGGAGCTGACCTCGCACGAGGACATCTCGCTCGGCCGGCCCTGACCGTCGGCGTTCACCTCCAATCCATTGCAACGGGCGGGGGAGCTGGCGTTGCGTTACTCGCAGCGCCATTGCAATGATTTCTCGGCTTTACCTGCATCGATGGCATTTTTCTGCAACGAGCATGTTGTCAGCTCTGTGAATGCAACGTAGCGTTTGCGTCGTCGGAAACAACACCGGGTCGGAGCACCGCCGAGTCGGAACACCGCCGAAGGAGAGCACGATGCAGACGTTCGCCACCCCCGCCCCGATCTCCGCCGTCCTCGACGTCCCCGCCGGGCGCATCCGGTTCATCGCCGCCGACCGGGCCGACACCGCGGTCGAGGTCCTGCCCGCCAACGCCTCGAACGGCCGCGACGCCAAGGCCGCGGAGCGGACCACGATCGACTACCGCGACGGGGTGCTGCGGATCGCGACCCCGGCGAAGAACGAGCTCCTCGGCCCCTCCGGCTCCGTCGAGGTGACCGTCCAGCTGCCCGCCGGCTCCCACGTCGAGGCCAAGGCCGCCAGCGCCGAGTTCCGCGGCGTCGGACGCCTCGGCGACGTCACCTACGAGGGCGCGCACGGCTCCGCCAAGCTCGACGAGACCGCCGGCGCCCGCCTCACCCTCCAGGCCGGCGACGTCCAGGTCGGCCGCCTCGGCGGCCCCGCCGAGATCACCACCCGCAGGGGCGACATCCACATCGCCGAGGCCGTCCGCGGCACCGTCACCCTGCGCACCGAGCAGGGCGGGATCTCGGTCGGCGCCGCCCGCGGGGTCTCCGCCTCCCTGGACGCCGGCACCTCCTACGGCCGCATCCACAACTCCCTCACCAACACCACCGGCCCCGCCGCCGACCTGAACATCCACGCGACCACCGCCCACGGCGACATCACCGCCCGCAGCCTGTAGGGGAAGCAGGCGAGAACCACCACCCTCCGGGGAGGCGCGCCCGACCCCGAGTCCCCCGCGCCCCACTCTGACGACGCGGCACCGACCGCGCCCACCCCCGCCCCACTCGGCTCGCGAGACGGCCAGCGCCCTCGCCGGAGCCCATCCACGCCCGCATCACCCCTGCCGTGCCGGCGCACCACCGGGGTCCGCCCGCCCGGCACCGACACCGAGGAAGAACAGAGGGACATGGTCACCACTGAGCACTACCAGGCCGCGGAGCGACTCCTCCGCCGTTCCGCCCGCCCGGGCGAGCTCGTCATCGGCGACAAGGTCAGGCCGCAGTGGATCGACGGGGGCGCCCGCTTCTGGTACGCGGTGAGCAACGGCGTCGGCAGGCGGTTCGTGCTGGTCGACCCGGCGGCGGGCACCCGGGAGCCGGCCTTCGACCACCCCCGGCTCGCCGCCGCGCTGGCCGACGCCTCCGGGCAGCAGATCGATCCCGAGGCCCTGCCCTTCCTGGCCGTCCAACTGGCCGCGGGCACCGTGGAGTTCGACGCGTTCGGCGAGCACTGGCGCTGCCGCCTGGACGACTACGCCTGCGAGCGGGCCGAGTTCACGCCGCCGGGCAATCCCCTGGAGGTGCCGTCACCCGACGGCAAGCTCGCGGTGTCCCAGCGGGGGCACGACCTGTGGGCGCGATCGCTGTCCGACGGCCGCGAGTGGGCGCTGACCACCGACGGCGAACCCGACCACCGGTACGGCTCCGGCCCGGACTGCACCAGCAACGGCACCCTGCTGCGGAAGATCGGCCTGCCGCACCTGCCGCCCGCGGTGGCCTGGTCGCCCGACTCCACCAAGGTGCTGGCGCACCGGACCGACGAGCGCGGCGTCCGGCAGACCCACCTGGTGCAGGCCGGGCCCGCCGACGGCGGCGCGCCCCAACTGCACACCCAGCGGTACGCCCACGCCGGGGACGAGCGCATGCCGCTGGCCGAGCTGGTGGTGCTGGACGTCGCCGCCGGCACGGTGGTCCGCGCGCAGGCCGAGCCGCTGCTCATGCCGCAGATGTCGCCGATCAGCACCCGGTGGGCGTGGTGGGCACCGGACGGCTCGGCGGTGTACTACCTCAGCCGCCCCCGCGACCTGCGCACGCTCACCCTGCACCGGCTGGACCCGGCCACCGGCGAGGTCACCACCGTGCTCAGCGAGACCGGTGACACCCGCGTGGAGCCCAACCAGTGGGCGTACGAGCCGCCGATCGTGCGGGTGCTGGCCGACGAGGCGCTGTGGTACTCGCAGCGGGACGGCTGGGGCCACCTGTACCGGTACGACCTGCGCACCGGCGCCCTGCTCGGCCAGGTCACCTCCGGACAGTGGGCGGTGCGGCAGATCCTGCGCGTCGACGAGGCGCAGCGGGTGGTGTACTTCACCGCGTCCGGGCTGGTCGAGGAGGATCCGTACCGGCGCACGGTGTGCCGGGTCGGCCTGGACGGCTCCGGCTTCGCCCGGGTCACCGACGACGAGCTGGACCACGTGGTCACCCTGCCGGGGAACCCGGAGTACTTCGTCGACTCCGCGTCCACCGTCGACACCCCGCCGGTGGCCCGCGTCGTCGACTGGGACGGGCGGGTGCTGGTCGAGCTGGAGCGCGCCGACATCGGCAGGCTCACCGAGACCGGCTGGACGGCGCCGGAGCGGTTCCGCGTCAAGGCGGCCGACGGGGTGACGGACATCTACGGGGTGCTGTACAAGCCGCGGGGCTTCGACCCCGCCCAGCGGTACCCGGTGGTGGACAACCTCTACCCGGGCCCGCAGGTCAACCGGGTCGCCCCGTGCTTCGACCCGGGCGGCATGGGCCTCGACGCGGAGCCCGTCGCGGCGCTGGGCTTCGTGGTGGTGGCGCTGGACGGGCGCGGCACCCCGGGGCGGAGCAAGTCCTTCCACGACGCCTCCTACGGCCGCCTGGGCGACGCCGGAGGCTTGGCCGACCACGTGGCGGCGCTGCGGCAGCTGGCCGGGACCCGGCCGTGGATGGACCTGGACCGGGTGGGCGCCTTCGGCCACTCCGGCGGCGGGTTCGCCGCCGCGCGGGCGATGCTGGACTTCCCCGAGGTGTACAAGGTGGGAGTCGCCCTCTCCGGCCCGCACGACACCCCCTGCTTCAACCTGGGCTTCGTGGAGGCATACGACGGCGCGGACAATCCCGAGGCGTGGGCCCGCTCCTCCAACGTGGACCTCGCGGACCGGTTGGCGGGCAAGCTGCTGCTCGTCCACGGCGAGATGGACGACCAGGTCCACCCGCACCACACGCTGCGGCTGGCCGACCGGCTCCTGGCCGCCGACAAGGACTTCGAGCTGCTCATCGTGCCCGGGGCCGAGCACACGTTCATCGACTGCCTGGCCTACGTCCGCAGGCGCTGCTGGGACTTCCTGGTGCGCGAGCTGATGGGCACGCGGCCGCCCGCCTACCGCCCCGCCCCCATCGCCATCGGCCCCGAGTTGCTCGGCGAGCTGTTCGCCTGAGCTGACACCAGGCAGCAGGAACCCTCGGAGACCGATCCCCGCGACCCCTCCCGCCCCAGGGCGGCGTACCCCGGCACCGCCGGCGTACGCCGCCCGTCGGCGTCGTCCGGTGCCGTAGCTCAGCGTGGCCGACCCCGCTGAGCTGCGGCGATCCCCGAGGCAGGCCGAATCATATGACTTTTGTTGACCGGCGCCGACGGGGCTGACATGATTGAACGCATCAGGCGAACAGTTGAACGCTCATCTGAGTCGCCGTCAACAAGCCCTCGACCGGGCCCGCGGGCCCGTCTGCTCGTCCTTCCGTGCGCCTCGCCGGAGATCGCCCAATGGCGGGAACCTGCGGCGTGAGCCGTGAGAAGCACCCGCACATCGATGTGCGTGGTGAGAGCGCTCTCACCTGTCCCGGCGCCGCCGTCCCGGCACTGACGGATCGAATCCTGCGGGAAGCGCAGCAGTCCCCGATCCGGTAGGTGCAGCCGAGCGCGTCGCCGAACGGAGGTCTTACACCGTTGTCCGTCGATCAGATGATCCAGTTACCGGGCGTGGACCGGATCCGCACCCGGGATCCCAACAACCACCTGCACTGCCGGAAGACCCAGCTCCTGGCGTACGTCGGCGGCCGAACCCCCTGGTCCGACCTGCTGATGTACCGCGCCCTGGGCTCCACCTCGGCGATCTACCGCCACTGCTACCTGCGCGGCGGGGACCGCTGGGCCTTCGACACCCCGTACGTGGACGACGACGACCTGGGCCTGCTCGGCTTCGAGGTGTTCTCGGCCGGGACCGTGGACCTGGCCCGCTTCGAGTCCGGCCTGGCCGAGTTCCTGGGCGCGGGACAGCCGGTGTTCTTCTACGCGCCCCGGCACCACTTCCCCTACTGGGTGGAGTTCATGCGCCGGGTCGGCACGCTCCCGGAGGAGTACGGACTCCTGCACTCCTTCCTGGTCTGCGGAGCGAGCAGCACCGACGTCCTGCTCGTCGACAACACCGCCGACGACCACGAGTACTTCCCACTGACCGTGGGCTGGGACGTGCTGCGCGACGGCTACGCCCGGGAACCCGAACGCTGGTTCACCGGCTGCGCCACCGTCCGCCAGGTGTCCGACCCCGACCGGGCCGGGTTCGAGGCCGCCTACCGGGCCTTCCTGGCCGGGTTCCGCGACGGCTTCGAGCTCTACGACGTCATCGGCGACAACCTCGCCGTGGAGCGTGCGTCGGTGGCCGCCACCTACCGGGCGCCCGGCGTCAACAGCCTGGCGCTGCTGGCCGGTTCACGGACCCTGTTCTGCCGCTTCCTGGCGCACACCCACCACGGCGAGCCGGTTCGCGCCGCCTACGCCCGCATCGCGCAGCTGGCCACCGTGCTGTCGGACCGGGTCACCGCCTTCCAGGCCGGGCTGCCCGCGCTGTCGGCGGACCAGATCCGCCGGGGCCTCACGCAGCTGCGGACGCGCGAGCAGCGGGCGGCGCGCATGCTCGTCGAAGAGGCGGCCGGCCTCCCTCGGATCCTGCCGACCGCGGACAGCGGCCGCTAACCGCACAACACGGGGGAACGTGCGTGCGACACCTATACCTGTTCAGTGGCATGGCGGGCGTGCAAGGCCCGCCGCTCGCGGCGCTGAGAGCGCTCTACGCGCGGCCGGAGAACGCGCGGTACTTCACCGGCGCGGCCGAAGCGGTGGCGCGCGTGCTCGACCACGTCGGCGCGGACGCGTACCGCCGGGAGCTGCCCGGCGGCATCCCGCTGACCGCCTGGCTGCGTGGCGACACGCCGGACGCCGGCGCCATGGAACACTCCATCGTGGACGGCCTGTTCGCCCACATCTACCAACTCTGCCTGCTGCAACCGGCCGTGGGCCGCGCGGCCGGCGAACGGCCCGCGCCGGTGGCCGCCATCGGCCACAGCCTGGGCCTGATCGGCGCGATGGCCGCCGGGCTGGGAATGACCAGCCGCCGGGAGTACACGGCCTTCTGCCACGACCTGATCGCGATGACCGCGCTGACGCTGATCCGCTGCCACCAATCGGCGCCGCCGCGCACGGGCGCGGCCACCCCCATGGCGGCCGTGCTGGGCATGCCGACCGAGCGGGTGCGCGAGCTGGTGGCGGGGACCCCGGTACACCTGGCCCTCGCGAACTCCGACCGCTCGCACGTGCTGGCCGGGGACCCGGCCGACCTCGCCGAGCTGCGCACCCGGCACGCGCGGCGGCTGGCCGAGCCGGGGGTGCAGTGGACCTACCTGCGCAGCACCGCGCCGTTCCACACCCCGCTGCTGGAGCCGGCGGTGCGCGCGGCGCTGGAGGACCGGCACTTCATGACCTTCCCGCTCACCGGCGACCGGCTGGCCATACCGGTGTACGTCGCCGACTCGCCGGTCAACCTCCAGCACCGCGGCGACCTGCTGCCGGAGGTCATCGCCCACGGGGTGTGCCGCCCGCTGGACTGGCCGGGCACGGTCCGCGCCGCGATCGACGGCTGCCGGCCCGACCAGATCGTCGACTTCGGACCGGGCCCGTCGGCCCGGGTGTTCACCCGGGAGACCCTGCGCGGCAGCCACAACGGCCTGCGCTACCGCAGCATCCCCGCACCGACCGCGTGAGTTAAGGAGCGTCCACGGATGCACTGTCTGGTCTTCCCCGGCCAGGGCGTACAGCGCAAGGGCATGGGGGAGGAACTGTTCGACCGCTATCCCGAGGAGACCGCGGCCGCGTCCGAACTGCTCGGCTATCCCGTGGCACGGCTGTGCCGCGACGACCCGGACGGCCGGCTCGCCGACACCCGCTACGCGCAACCCGCCGTCTTCCTCGTCAACGCGCTGTCCTGGATGGACCTCGAACGCGCGGGCCGGCGGTACGACTACTTCGCCGGGCACAGCCTGGGCGAGTTCAACGCACTGGTGGCCGCCGGCGTCATCGACCTGATGGACGGCCTGGCACTGGTCCGGCGCCGCGCCGAGCTGATGGCCGGCATCACCCGCGGCGCGATGGCCGCGGTGGTCGGGATGAGCTCGGCGCGGGTCGAGGCGACGCTGCACGGCGCCGGGCTCAACCTGGTGCACGTCGCCAACCGCAACAGCGACCGGCAGGTGACGGTGGCCGGGGACCGGCCGCAGCTGGCCCTCGCGGTGAAGGCGCTGCGCGGCCCGGGAGTCCGGGTGCTGCCGGTGTCCGTCAGCGGTCCCTTCCACACGCCGCTGATGGCCCCGGCCGGCCGGGCGTTCGCGGCGGTCCTGCGCGAGTACGAGTTCCGCGCCGGACACACGCCGGTGATGTCCAGCGTCACCGCCGCGGAGTTCACCCCGGACCAGGCGGCCCAGCTGCTCAGCAGGCAGATCCACCGCCCGGTGGAGTGGGTGCGCACCGTCCGGGCCCTGCGCGCCGCCGGCGTCGACCACTTCGACGAGGTCAACGGCACCACCCTCACCGCCCTCATCGCCCAGATCTCGGCACAGCCAACGGAGGAACACGCATGACCACGGACATCGCTGTCATCGGACTGTCCGTCGAAGTGCCGGACGCGCCGGACCAGCACGCGTTCTGGGACGTCGTCCGCACCGGCCGCAGCCTCACCCGGCCGTTCCCGGCGCAGCGGCGCCGGGAGGTCGAGGAGTACCTGCGCTACCACCGGGAGTCGGCGCTGGTGCCGGACGCCGACGAGCGCGTCGAGTTCCACGACGGCAGCTTCCTGGACCGGGTGGACCTGTTCGACCACGCCTTCTTCGGCATGACCCCGAAGCAGGCCGCGGTCACCGACCCGCACCAGCGCCTGGTCCTGCGCACGATGTACCGCGCGCTGGAGGACGCCGGCTACGTCGGGGAGCGGCTGGCCGGCAGCCGCACCGGCGTGTACGTCGGCTACGCGGGCAACCCCGGCTGGTCGTACATGGAGTACTTCTGCCGCATCGACCCCGCGCTGGGGCAGCTCGGCATCACCGGCAACATCGTCACGATGCTGGCCAACCGGCTCTCCTACCTGTTCGACCTGCGCGGCCCCAGCATGGTGATCGACAGCGCCTGCTCGGCCTCGCTCCTGGCGCTGCACCAGGCCAGGGGCGCGCTGCTGCTGGGCGACTGCGAGATGGCCGTGGTGGCCGGCACCCGGATCGTGCTGGCGCCGATGCGGCACCCGCACACCCGGATCGGCATCGAGTCCTCCGACGGCGTGACCCGCACGTTCGACGAGAGCGCGGACGGCACCGGCTTCGGCGAGGGTTCCGGGGCGGTCGTGCTCAAGCGGCTGGACCGGGCGCTGGCGGACGGCGACCAGGTGTACGCGGTCATCAAGGGCAGCGCGGTCAACCACGACGGCCGGTCCGAGATGATGACCGCGCCGGACGCCCGGGCCCAGGCCGAGCTGCTCCAGGATGCGTGGCGGGACGCCGGCGTGGATCCGCGCACGATCGGCTACCTGGAGGTGCACGGCACCGCCACCCGGGTCGGCGACCCGATCGAGTTCGAGGGGCTGCGGCGGGCGTTCGCCTCCCGGACCGACGACCGGCGGTTCTGCGCGGTGGGCACGGTGAAGGCGAACATCGGCCACCTCTTCGAGGGCTCGGGCGTGATGGGCGTGATCAAGGCCGCGCTCGCGCTGCGGCACCGCGTGATCCCGCCACTGGCCAACTACGCGCAGCCGAACAAGGCGATCGATCTCGACGACGGCCCGGTGTACGTGCCGCTGGAGGCGCGCGAGTGGCCGGACGGGAACGGCCCGCGCCGCGCCGGGGTCAGCGCCTTCGGACTCGGCGGGACCAACGCGCACGTCGTGCTGGAGGAGTTCCAGGCGCCCTCGCCGGCGGAGTCCGCGGAAGACCGGCGGCCCTACCTGTTCACCCTCAGCGCGCAGAGCCCGGCGTCCCTCGGCCGGCTGGTCACCCGCTACCGCGAGGCGATCGACGACGGCCGGATCGCCGGCGGTGTCCGGGACGTCTGCTGGACCTCCAACACCTCCCGCGCCGGACACCGCCACCGGCTCGCCTACTCGGTCGCCGACCTGCCCGCCCTGCGGGCGGCGCTGGCGGCCACCGAGGCCGGTGAGGTGCCGGACGCCGCCGGCACCGAGGAAGCCCGCCGCTGGGTCGGCGGCGCCGAGGTCGACCTGCGCGCACAGTACGACGGGCAGCCCCCGCGGACCGTGCACCTGCCGCCGTACGAGTTCGACGAGACCCGGGCCTGGATCGACTTCCCCGAGACCTGGCGCGACCGGTTCGCGCTGGCCGCGCCCCGGACCGAGCACCCGCTGACCCACGAGGCGGGGTTCGCGCCGGCGCCGCTCGCGGAGTCCGGCGGCCCGTCGGCCCACGTGATGGCGCTGGTGGGCCCGGCCGCGGTCGACGCCGTGGCCGCCGCCCTGCCGCCGGACGCGGTGCTGCGCACGCCGGGCGGCACGGACGCCGAGCCGGACCGGCTCGCCGAGGAGCTCGTCGACGAGGGATACACCCACCTGGTGTACGCGCTGGCCTTCGACGACGAGTCGGCGGCCGACCCCGCGGAACTGGACCGCCGCGTCGACGAGCACCTGATCGGCCTCTTCCGGCTGGCCAAGGCGCTGATGCACGCGGGCGCGGGGATCGACCTGGTGGTGCTCACCCGGCGGGCGCTGGCGGTCGTGCCCGGCGAGTCCGGTGTGGTCGCGGAACACGCGGCGCTCGCCGGCCTGGCCAAGGGGATCGCCCGGGAGTACCCGTACCTGAGCGTCCGGCTGCTCGACGTCGACGACGCGGTGCCGGCCGCGCTGCTGCGCGAGGAGATCCTCGCCACGCAGTCCGGCGTGTACGCGCTGCGCGGCACGGAGAAGTACCGCGAGTCCTTCGCCGAACTGCCGGAGGTGCCGGCGGTCCGCGACGCCTACCTGCGGCCCGGCGGCGCCTACCTGATCACCGGCGGCCTCGGCGGCATCGGTCTGGAGACGGCCCGGCACTTCGCGGCCTCGGCCCCCGACGTCCACCTGTACCTGCTCGGCCGCACCGCCCTGCCGCCCGAGGCCGAGTGGGACGCGGTCGCCGCCGACCCGCAGCACCCCGCCGCGGCGCGCGTCACGGCGGTCCGCGAGATCGCCGAGCTCGGCGCCACCGTGCACCCGGTGGCCGCCGACGTCGCCGACGAGGCCGCCCTGGCCGACCTGCTCGCCGCGATCCGCGCCGCGCACGGCCGGCTGGACGGCGTCGTGCACGCCGCCGGCGTGCCCGGCGACAACCTCATCGCGTACCGCGACGCCGACGGGTTCGCCTCGGTACTGCGGCCCAAGCTGCGCGGTGCGTTCCTGCTGCACCACCTGACCCGGGACGACCGGCCCGACTTCGTGCTGCACATGTCCTCGGTGGCCGCGGTGTTCCCGGCGCTCGGGCAGGCCGACTACGCGGCCGCCAACTTCTACCTGGACCACCTGGCCCGCACGCTGGACACGCCGGAGCACCGGGTCGTGAGCGTGCAGTGGGTGGCCTGGCGGGAGATCGGCATGGCGGTCGCCGCCGGCACCAACGAGGACCTGGCGTTCCGCTCGCTGCGCACCCGCACCGGCCTCGACCTGATCGACGCCGCCCTGCGCGGGGGCCGGGCCGGCTTCTTCGCCGGCGAGGTCAACTACGGCAGCGACCTGATGAGCGTGCTGCCTACGTACCACGTGGCCCTCTCCCCGGAGATCGAGCACAAGATCGACACCGGGATCGCGGAGCTCGCGGAGCGGACCCGGCAGAACCTGGCGCGGGTGCGCGAGGCCGTGGAGGCCACCGAGGTGCGACTCACCGGGCGCCCGGACGGCGACTACACCGAACGGGAACGGATGGTCGGCCGCTGCCTGGCGCACACCCTCGGGCACCCGACGATCGACGTCCACGCCGACTTCCGGGACCTGGGCGCGGACTCGATCATGGCGCTGACCATCGGCAACAGCATCTCCGCCTGCCTGGGCCGCCAGTTCGACACCGTCGACCTGATGAGCGAGCGCACTGTGGCCGCCGTCGGCCGGCTCATCGAGACCAAGTACGACACGGACGCGCCGGACGCCGACGGCGATGACGACGCGTGGCTCGACGACCTGCTGACCACACCCGGAGACTGACGTGTCGGACCTCACGCGGGGCCCGATCCTGAACGGCATCGTCCAGATCGCGGCCCCGCTGGCCCTGGCCAATCTGCTCCAGCAGGGCTACCTGCTGGTCGACAGCATGGTCGTCGGGCGGTACGTGGGCGTCACCGGACTGGCCGCGATGGGCGCGGCGCAGCCGCTGTACGCGATCCTGACCTCGCTGTTCACCGGTGTCTCCAACGCGTTCGCGGTACGGCTCGGGCACCAGGCCGGCGCCGGGCGGCGCGACGATCCCGGCACGCTGCTGGCGCTCGCGGTCTGCACCGCGGCGTGGTCGGCGATCTGCGCCGTCGCCGCGGTGCTGCTCGCGGAGCCACTGCTGGCGCTGACCGGGGTGACCGGTCAGGTCGCCGCCGAGGCGCGCACGTTCGCGGTGACGCTGTGCTCGGGCATGGTCGCGATCTACGCGCTCGGCGCGGTGTGCGCGGTGCTGACCGGCCGCGGCGACGCCCGCCGCGCCACCGCCCTGATGATCACCGCGAGCGTGCTGAACGCGCTGTTCGCCTGGTTGTTCGTGGGCCCCTGGCGGCTCGGGATCGCAGGCGCGGCGCTCGCCGTGCTGGCCGCCAACGCGCTGACCGCGGCGGCCGGCCTGGCCGGCCTGGTGCGCGAGCAGCGGCGGCGGCCGACCGGGGCGGTCCCGGTCACCGCCGCCGCGGTGCGCGCCGAGGTGCGGCACGGCCTGACCATCGGCACCCCGATGGCCGTGCAGTACCTGCTGATCGGCGTCGGCGTGCTGGCCCTGGTGTGGATCGTCACGCCGTTCGGGGAGGCGACCCTCGCGGCGCTCACCGTGGTCGCCCGGCTGGAGCTGCTGACCAGCGCGCTGTTCCTCTCCCTGTCCAGTGCGCTGATGGTGTTCACCGCGCAGAACACCGGCGCCGGCCGGACCGCGCGCGTCCGCGAGGGGACACGCCGCGCCGTGTGGCTGGGCATCGCGCTGACCGCGCTGGTGTCCGTGCTGCTGGTCGCCGGACGCGGGCCGATCGCCGCGCTGTTCTCCGGCGGCCACGAGACACAGGCGGTGACGGAGCGGTACATCCTCATCACGTCACCGTTCTTCGTGTGCTACACGCTGATGGTCGTGCTGCACGGCTGGTTCAACGGCATCGCCCGCACCGTCGTGCCGTTGATCTGCACGGTGACGTCGCTGGGCGTGGTGCGGCTGCCGCTGTCGTACCTCCTGGGGCAGGCGTGGGGCGTCGACGGCGTCATCTGGGCGACGGTGATCGGCTGGGCCGTCGGACTGGCCTACACGCTGGTGGCCACCCGGCAGGCGGTGGCCGCGCCGCCGCCACCGGCGGAGAAGGCCGTCCAACCCGACGACGCGGCCAGAAGGTAGGAGCGGGGCGATGACGCGTTCGCTGTTCGTCAGTGACATCCTGCCCCGCCGCCCCGCCGGGGGCGCGGTGCAGCGGATGGACGTGGTCACCGGGGCGCTGGCCGAACTGGGCCCGGTGGACGCGCTCTTCCTCGCGCCGCCCGGCTCCGGGCCCCCGCCGGAGGAGACCGCCCGCTTCGCCCGCACCGGGGTCGTCACCGTGCCGCCGTACACGGGGGCCCGCGCCTTCTGGGAGATCGCCGCGCGCGGGCCGTCCGCCGCCTACGCCGGTCACCAGCGGCGCGCGCTCGCCCCCGCCCTGCCCGAGTGGGCGACCAGCACCGACTACGCCCTGGTGTGGTTCAACCGGGAACGCGCCTGGCTGCCGCTGCGCGGCCGGTTCGCCGGCCGCACGGTCGTCGACGTGGACGACTTCGAGGACGTGCTCATCCGCCGCTGGCGGCGACTCGGCCGCGGCGTGTGGGGCGTGCCGCTGACGCCGTGGCAGCGCGTGCAGGCGCGCCGGTCGATCGCCTGGTGGGGCCGGGTCCACCGGCGGGTGGCGCGGGAGGTGGACGTGGCCGTGGTCGCCTGCGCCGCCGACGCCGCCCGGCTGGACGCCGGGCGAACGGTGGTGGTGCCGAACACCTACCCCGCCCGTCCGCCGGTGCCGCGGAGCGCCGGCTGCGGCGCGACCATCCTGTTCCAGGGCTCCTTCGACTGGGCGCCGAACGCGCACGCCGCCCGCTGGCTGACCGGTGAGATCCTGCCGCGGATCCGCGCGCGGGTGCCGGACGCCAGGGTGGTGCTGGCGGGCAGGTCCACCCCGGAGGTCGACGCACTGGCCGGTCCGCACGTCACGGTGACCGGCGCGGTCCCGAGCATGACGCCGTACCTGCGGGCCGCCGACCTGGTCGTGGTCCCGCTGCGGGTGGGCAGCGGGACCCGCATCAAGATCCTCGAAGCGTTCGCGCACGGTGTGCCGGTGGTCAGCACCACGATCGGCGCCGAGGGCCTCGACGTCGTCGCCGGCGAGCACCTGGCCGTCGCCGACACCGCCGACGGCCTGGCCCGGCACTGCGTGGACCTGCTCACCGACCGGTCGCGCAGGGACGCGATGGCCGCCGCCGCGAGCCGCCTGCACCTCGACCGGTACCTGCCCGAGCACGCGGCCGCCCTCGTCCGGCGGGCGGCCGAGCGGGCCGCCGCAGGTCAGGGCCTGCGGGCGAACCACCGCCCGGCCCCACGCACCCCATGATCGGGCGCGGCGGTGGCGAGATCCCCGGCGCCGGGCCGGGATGTCCCCCGACCGCCGGGCAGGACGGCGTGCCCATCCCGGTCGGCGCCGCGTTCCCCGCCGCCCCGTGCCGCCTGACCGGGCCCGGCGACAAGGGGTGACCGGCGGCAACCTCCTGCGCGAGTAGAGTGGGTGGACGCTGTACACCGGCCAGGGGAAGGCGGCCGGCTCCGGGCCCTCCCCATGACGAGAGGGGATGGTGGAGATCGCCGGGCAGGCAAACACCTCGACGCGGCCCCGCGCGCCGTTGAGCAGGGAACGGGTTCTGGCCACCGCCGTGGCCCTCGCCGACGAGGGCGGGGTCGACGCGCTCAGCATGCGGAGGATCGCGCAGGCGCTCGGTGTCGTGCCCATGGCGCTGTACAAGCACGTGAGCAACAAGAACGAGCTGCTCGACGGCATGATCGACGCCCTGGTGGGGGAGATCGACCCGCCGGCCACCGACACCGACTGGAAGACCGCCATCCGTCGACGGGTGCTGTCGGCCCGCCGGATGCTGCTGCGCCACCCCTGGGCGCCCGGGGTCATCGAGTCGCGGATCAAGGCGCGGGCCACCCCGACCCCCGCGGTGCTGGAGTACCTGGACTCGATGGTCGGGATCTTCCGGGCCGGGGGGTTCCCGGTCGACCTCGTCCATCACGCCATGCACGTCATGGGCAGCCGGCTGCTGGGCTTCTCCCAGGAGCTGTTCGAGGACAGTCCCGGCGGCGAGCCGGATCCGGACGCGCTGCCGCCGGAGGAGATGGCCGCGCGCTACCCCCATCTCACCGAACTGGCCATGGCGGTCGCCCACGATCCGGACTCCGTCGTGGGCTCGGGCTGTGACGACCAGTTCGAGTTCGAGTTCGCGCTGGACCTGACGCTGGACGGCCTCGAACGGCTCCGGGGCGCGGTCTGACGCACCCGGACCCGCTCGCTCCCCGGTGATTCCCGCTCGCGCGTGAGCCGCGGGCCGGGCCCTGCGCACCCCTTGACGGGTGTACGGCATACACCTACCGTGATCGGTGAAGGTGTACGCCGTACACCTCCGTGCTGGTTCCCGACCGCCCGGCGCCGTGCCGGCCGCGTCGGCGAGCACGTCGTCGATCACCAGGGACGGGGAGGATCGAATGAAGGCGATCGTCCAGGAGGTGTTCGGCCCGCCGGACATCCTGCGACTGGCGGACGTCGAGCCGCCCGAGATCGGGGCCGACCAGGTGCGGGTGCGGGTGCGCGCCGCCGCGCTCAACCCCTACGACTGGCACATGATGCGCGGCGACCCGTACGTGGCGCGGCTGATGGGAGGCGTGGGGTTGACCCGGCCGAAGTCCCGGGTGGCCGGGATCGACGCCGCCGGAGTCGTGGCGGCGGTCGGCTCGCAGGTGAGCGGGCTCGAGCCCGGCGACGAGGTGCTGGGCTTCTGCCCGGGCGCCTTCGCCGAGTACGCGCGCACCACCCCGGACCTGCTGGTGCCCAAGCCCGCGAACCTGACGTTCGAGCAGGCCGCGGCCGTGCCGATGGGGGCGGTGACCGCCCTGCGCGGCATCCGGAGCGTGGGCCGGGCACGGGCCGGGCAGCGGGTCCTGGTCAACGGGGCCGCCGGCGGCGTGGGCACGTTCGCCGTGCAGATCGCCGCGGCCCTGGACGCGGAGGTCACCGGGGTGTGCGGCACCCGCAACGTCGAGCTGGTGCGCTCACTGGGCGCCACCCGGGTCGTCGACTACACCCGCGAGGACTTCACCGACGGGCGCGTGCGCCACGACCTGATCCTGGACAACGTCGGCAACCGCCCGCTGCGCCGACTGCGCCGGGCGCTCACCCCGACGGGGACCCTGGTGGCCAACGGCGGCGGCTCGCCCGGCCACGTCTTCGGAGCGGTGGGATCCATGCTGCGACTGGCCGCGGCCAACGCGTTCGTCCGGCAGCAGCTCCGGGTGATCCTCCCGGCGGCGCCGGCCGGGCCGACCCAGGGGGACCTGCTCGCCGTCGCCGCGCTCATCGAGGCCGGCACGCTCGCCCCGGTGGTCGACCGGACCTACCCCCTGGCCGACGTGGCCGAGGGCGTCCGCCACCTGGAGCAGGGCCACGCCCGCGGCAAGGTCGTGGTGGTCATGCCGTGAGCGGCCCGGTGGGCGGTCCGCCGGATTCCGGCCGGTGACGCAGGTCACAGCTGCGCGCTGTCACGGGGACCGGCTGGGCGGCATCTGGTGTTCGTCAGGACGCCGCGCGAACGGTACGCGCGGCACGCGACTCCACGCCACGGACCCTCTCGGACAGGAGCTTGGCCATGAACGAGCACACCACCACCCACCGGCAGGTGGCGTTGATCACCGGGGCGAACAAGGGCATCGGCCGCGCGACGGCCGAGCAGCTCGCCGCGCTGGGCATGACGGTCCTGGTCGGCGCCAGGAACCCGCAGCGCGGTGAACAGGCCGCCGAGGCGGTGCGTTCGGCGGGCGGGGACGCGCACGCGGTCACCCTGGACGTCACGGACCGGGGCGCCGCCGAGGAGGCGGCGCGGTGGGTCGAGGAACGCTTCGGCCACCTCGACGTGCTGGTCAACAACGCCGGCATCAGCGGATCCGGGCAGGTCGCGCCCGAGGACGCCCTCGACCGAGTCCCGAGCACCGTCGACCTGGACCTGGTCCGGGCGGTGTTCGAGACCAACGTCTTCGGGGTGATCGCGGTGACCAACGCCATGCTCCCGCTGCTGCGGCGGTCACCCGCGGCACGCATCGTCAACGTCAGCAGCTCGGCCGCGTCGCTGACCGTCAACAGCGACCCGGACGGCCCGCTGGCCGGGTTCACCTCGGCCGCGTACACGCCCTCCAAGACCGCGCTGAACGCGGTGACCGTGCAGTACGCCAACGAGCTGCGCAAGGACGGCATCCTCGTCAACGCCGCCGACCCGGGCTACGTCGACACGGACATCAACGGCCACCGCGGGTTCCTCACCCCCGCGCAGGGCGCCGCCGTCGTGGTGCGCCTGGCCACGCTCGGCGCGGACGGACCGACCGCCGGGTTCTTCGGCGAGGCCGGCCCCCTGCCCTGGTAGCGGTCAGGCGGGACGGTCCACCACCGGGTCGCGGTGACCGCCGGCGCGGAGATCGGCGCCGGGGTGCGGTCGCCGCGGCTCGGGAGGGTGCGCCGGGGGAAACGCCTTCCGCATGCGGGCGAGGAGGGCCTTGGCCGCCGGGGCGGCCGGACCGTCCGTCGGCCAGGCGAGGGCGATCCGGCCGCGGAGGCGGGGAGCGGTGAGGGGGACGGTCCGCAGGCCCAGTTCGGCCGCCGCCTCCGGTGGGAGCTCCGGGAGGATGGCCACCCCGAGCCCGCGGGCGGCGAGGCGCGCCAGCAGGTTCGGAGCGGCACCCTCGAAGGCGATGCGTGGGGCGAAGCCCGCCTGGGTGCAGCCCTGCTCGAGTACGCCGCGCAGCCCGGTGCCGCGCGGCAGGCTGATCAGCGGATGGCCGGCGAGCGCAGCCAGCGGGAGGGAGGTGTGGCCGACCGGTGGGAGCAGCGGGTGGCCCGGGGCCATGGCGGCGACCAGCGGCGCGTCGACGATGACCTGGACGCCGACGCCGGGCGGCGGGTCCTCGCCGGTGAGGCCGACGACGGCCAGGTCGAGCTCACCGCGGCGCAGGGCGGTGAGCATCCGCGCCGAGGTGTCCTCGGTGAGCGAGATCTCGACCCGCGGGTGTTCGTCGTGGAAGTCGGCCAGTACGGCGGCCACGTCGAACTCGTCGGTCGCGGCACCGGAGACCAGACCGATGGTGACCTGGCCGCGGAACAGGCCGGTGAACTCGTCCACCGTCTGCCGCAGCCCTTCGACGGCGGCCAGCGCCGCCCGCGCGTAGGGAAGCACCGCCTCGCCGACCGCCGTCGTGGTCACCGTCCGACCGGAGCGGTCCAGCAGGGGCTGCCCGAGCTCCCGCTCCAGCTGCCTGATCTGGGCGCTGATCCCCGGCTGTGCCAGGTGGAGGCGGGCGGCGGCGCGGGTGAAGTTGGCCTCCTCGACGACGGCGAGGAGGTACTGCAGCTGGCGGAGCTCCATAAGCGGAAATGCTAGCGACGAGAAGGGGCCGCTCTTGGACTTCTGATCGGTGGTTGGGCACGCTGGTGATCATGGAGACTGCAGCGGCGGACGTGCGTGCCGCGATAGCGGCCGAACGGCGCGAGCTCGCCGACGTCCTGGACGGACTGACGGAGCGTCAGTGGGACGCGTCGAGCCTGTGCGGCGGGTGGCGTGTGCGGGAGGTCGCCGCGCACATGAGCATGGGGTTCCGGTACTCCCTCGGCCAAACGGCGTGGGAACTCGCCCGGGCGGGCGGCCACCTGCACAGGATGACCGACCGCCTCGCCCACCGCGACGCCGCCGCCCTCGCCCCCCGGGAACTCGCCGCGGCGCTGCGGGAGAACGCCCACCACCCGTGGAAACCCCCGGTGGGCGGCCTGCCGGCGGCGCTCGGGCACGATGTGATCCACGGCCTGGACATCACCGTGGCCCTCGGCCTGGGGCGGCGGGTCCCCGAGGAGCGGCTGCGGATCGTGCTCGGGACGGTCGGACCGCGTACGCTCCGCTTCTTCGGGGCCCGCCTCGACGGCGTCGAGTTGCGGGCCACCGATCTGGAGTGGTCGTACGGCGCGGGCACGGCCGTGGCGCGTCCCGCTCAGGAACTCCTGCTGCTCGCCTACGGCCGCCGGCTCCCGTCCGGCGGCTAGGGAGTCGCCGACACGGTCGGATCCGAGCGTGTCGGCCCTTCCGGCCCGCCCCTGGGCTAGCGCAGGGCGGCCTCGATGTGCTCGACCGTCTCCCGCGGGTCGGTGACCTGGACGACGAGGCGGGCGTACCGCTCGTCGGCCAGCTGGATGACGACGGCCTTGGCCGGGTCCCGGACGTCCCAGAAGACCTGCTCGCCGTCGATGTGGAAGGTGCCGGCGGTGAGCACGCCGGGAACGTGGGTGCCGGGGGCGCGCACGCCCTTCCGCTCCCTGGCGATGCCGGGGTCGGCGGTCGCGCCACGGACGTTGGCCAGCGGGATGACCAGTCGGCTCTTGAGCGCCCAGAGCTTGTCGAGCCCTTCCATCTCCACGATCAGCTTGTCGCCGTCGATGTGGACCTGCGCCATGGTGGTTCCCTTCACGGTGGTCGGTTCAACGCTGGTTCGGTTCAGGGGTCGGTTCAGGGGCGGCCGAGCCGCCGCGCCAGTACGGCGCCGACTCGGGCGGCGTCCACGGTCGCGGCTGTGGACCTCGCCCGGACCCGCAGGCCGAGGAGGAGCGCGGTGAGCGCCGCGGCCGAGGCGGCGGCATCGGTTCCGCCGTCGGCGTCGTCGGGTGGGGGTGGGGCGCCGATCGCCCGGTCGAGCGCGGAGAACGCCCCGGCGACCAGCTCGGCCACCTCGGGGTCCACGGGAGCGCGTTCGACGGCGGCCAGCAGGAGCAGGTCGAGGCCCGTGGTGGCGGATTCGGCCAGGGCTTCGCGGATCCCCTCGGCCGGCCCGGCCGCCTGGGCGACACGGTCCACCAGGGGCGCGAAGTCGTGCTCCAGCGACCGGCGCAGGGCGGCGAGATAGAGCCCGCGCTTGCTCCCGAACGTCTTGTACAGGCTGTTCCGGTGCACACCGAGGTGAGCGACCAGGTCGTCGATGGAGATGCCGTCGTAGGCACGGACGGCGAACAGCTCCGCCGCCGACCGGACCACTTCCGCCTCGTCAAAGCCTCTGGGTCGTCCCATGCCGCGATGCTACGCAGTTTAGGAATGTTCAGTCAAGAACGATCGTTCCTAAACTGCCGGCAACTCCACCGCTCCGCATCCGGTGGCTGGATTGGCAGTAAATGCCAAACTGGCGGCTGCTGCCGAGTGGGGTAGCCTGACGTCCATGACGACGTTGTGGGACCGGTCGCGGCAGGTCGCCATCCGGGTGATCCTGGACACGGCCGTCCGTCTGTTCGTCGAGCAGGGCTACGAGCGGACGACGATCGCGCAGATCGCGCGGGAGGCGGGGATCTCGCAGCGCTCCCTGTTCCGCTACTTCGGCACCAAGGAGGACCTGGTCTGCGGCGACCAGGAGGCGCTGGGCGAGCTGCTGAAGCGGACCGTGGAGCAGCAGCCGGCCGAGGTGTCCGCCTGGGACGCCCTGCGTGTCGGGTTCGAGGCCGTCCTGACCGCCAACCACACCCGGGAGCGGGCGCTGGAGCTGTCCCGCCTCATTTTCGACACCCCCTCGCTGCACGCGCGCTACATCGAGAAGCGGCTGCGCTGGCAGGAGGAACTGGTCCCGGTCGTCCGGGCGCGGCTGACCGCCGGCCCCGACCCGGCCCCTCACCTGCGCGCCAAGGCGATCGTCGTGACGGTCCTCGCCTGCATGGACGCGGCGACCGAACTGTGGGTCAGGGAAGGCGGACGACCCGACCCCGCAGACCTCTACGACCAGTGCCTCGCCGCGGTGCGGGGCCACGGCGGAGGCCCGACGACCTCCCGCCAGCGGTTGTGAGCCGGACGGAGCACCAGTCGCCGGCGCGTCGTGCGTTCCTCGGCGGGGGCCGGCGTCGCGGGCGAAACGAGCCGATCGGGTTCCTGTTCCTTGCCTGGGCTCCGCGGCCATCGAGGGCTGCCGCCGCTCGATCGGTCCCGCCGACGCACGTGACGACACGGACCACGCGGACATGCCCGCCCGGTACGGGGTGACCCTCCTGGACCGCCCGCCGCACGCGTGGGCGCGACGGTCGGTGCCGTCACGGGTGGGCAGGCGCGCCCCGACCGCTGGCGCGCCTGCCCCCCCCCGGTCAGCCTTCGCCGCCGTCCGCCACGGCCGGCCGGTCGGGGCGCACCCTGGCGCCGCCGGTCAGCGCGTCGACCCCGTCGAGCGTGAACGTGCCGCTGACCACTCGCACGGTGACCGTGTGTGCCCGCTGTTGCAGGCCGCGCAGCCAGTACGACGTCTGCCGCGTGCCCACCGGCCCGACCTGCGCGGTGCGCGGCGCGCCGCCGTCGATCCGCACCTCCAGCGTCGCGCTGCCCGTGGCGCCGAAGAGGTTGAGGCCGGTGCCGGTGAAGGGGATGGTCACGGACTGGCCGGTGCGCAGCACGTGCTGGGTGCGGTTGAAGTGCGCGTAGCCGGCCTGGGTGAAGGTGGCCCCGTCCGGGTAGGCGAGGCGCGCGTCGGCGTCGTCGATCTTCTCCGAGGCCCACGCGGAGCCCCTGATGGGCGTCACCGCCAGGTTGTCGTAGCGGGTGTTGTAGAAGCCGCTGACCAGGGCGATCCGGCCGGTGAGCACGGGGTTCGCGGACGGGTCGGCGTACTGCGCGAGCCGCCTGCCGTCGAGCGTGGCCGTGACGACGTTCCCCCGGGCCTCGACGGCGAGCCTGTGCCACGCCGCGCCGTCGAAGCCGGCCACGGTGCCGGACGCCACGACGGTGTCCAGCTTGCGCAGCTGCCACCGGCCGTCCTCGTGCACCCGGACCGCGTACGTGGCCTGGTCGCCGCCGCGCGCGTACACCTGCCGCACGCCGAGCCCGGCGAAGTTCTCCAGCGTCGCGTCCCGGTCGACGGCGTCGAGTCGGAAGTCCACCGCGGCGGTGTAGTCGGCCCAGCGGTGGTCGCCCAGCACGGTCGACGGGGCGGCCGTCTGGAGCACGTTCTGACGCCCGTCGCCCCACACGTTCCAGGTGAAGCCCCGGTTCTCGGCGTGGATCTGCTGCTGCAGCACGTGGCGGTGCGCGGCCTCGCCGCTCGCCACCACCTCGAAGGCGCCGTCCTGGTCGGCCGTGTAGCGGGGGGTGCCGCCCCGGCGCTCCAGATACGTCATCTCGCGCCCGCCCACCGTGGTCACCGGGTAGTCGTCGTACTCGAAGTCGTCGCGGTAGGGCAGTTCGAGGATGGTGTCCTCGGCGTCGGGCGCGAAGTCCCCCGGCGCGTACTCCGCCGTCGTGCCGTGGACGCCCCGCGCCAGCGTCGACAGGGTGACGATCGAGTAGGCCGGCACCTCCACGCGGTAGACGTCGTGCTCGACGCCGTCGATCGTCTCGGTGCGGACCGGCGCGTAGTAGCCGGTGTTCCGGAAGTAGTTCGCGTCGTACGCCTGGCCGGCGTCCGGCCCGCGCGTCTCCCACGCGTACAGCGGCCTGCCGCCCTCGCCCAGGTCGGCCACCTTGACCTCGAAGTACCGGTCGGTGCGGGTGTTGTTGGCGTGCACCTGCGACCACTGGGGCTCTCCGGCGGCGCTCGCGGGCGTGCGCGCGGTGAGGACCGTGCGGGTGGAGGTGTCGACGTTCGTGCCGCCGTCCCCCTTCGTGCCGTCTCCGCCGGTGGCGCCCTCGACGTACTCCCAACCGTCCTCGACGAACTGGTGGAAGTGCCGCACGGCGACCAGGCCCACGTCCCCCTCCCAGTAGCCGGACCACGGGTCGGAGGCGCGGATCAGGTGCTTGGGGGAGTACTGCGTGCCCTCGTACATGGCGCTGACCGCGGGCTGGAAGAGGAACGTGGTCATGTGCGCGGGGTCGTCGCCCGCGCCGCTCCAGCGGTAGGCGTTGATGAACCGGTCCGCGATGTCGGCGGCCGAGACCGTGCCCCCCACGCCGCCGCGGGCCGGGTCGGCGGCGACCCGGTACTGCGGGTCGATCATCGGGGCGACGCCCTCGGAGTAGAGGATCTCCTTGCCGAACTCCTTGTTGAGCCGCGTGACGTTCGGGCCGCCGACGATGTCGTAGTGGTAGCCGAGGGCGTCCACCTGTTCCAGGGCGGCCGGGTCGGCGAGGATGCGGCCCGCCACCGCGTCGCCCTCCCGGTAGGAGTCGAGGGCGACGATCTTGATCCGCGAGTAGTCGTACCGGGCGTCCGGCGCCGCGGCGTCGCGCTCCAGCCACTCGGCGAACCGCACCGTCCAGGCCAGCTCGGACGCCTGGTAGGCGGCCCCGCGGACCTCGTTCTGGGAGGGGCTCATCCAGTCGAACTCGACGCCGAACGTGTCGTACGCGGCGTCGATCGTCTCCTTGTACCACTGGTACCGCTTGGTCCAGTCGTTGCCGGTCCACGACGGCTCGCCCCAGCGCAGGGCCTCGATCTCGATGTCCGGGTTGATCGACAGCGCGTCGGAGATGAAGTGGAACCCGGCGCCGCGCAGCACGTTCGCGGGCTCGTCGGCGCTGCGCTTGGTGGCGGGTTCGGCGCCCGACGAGCTGTTGCTGTCCGCGCCCAGCTCCACCTTGATGTGCTTCAGGCCCGCGCCCGTCTCCGGGTCGAACAGCATCCGCATGATCGCCCAGTAGGCGTCCGGGTTCTCCTCCTTGTAGTCGAGGAGCAGGTTCGACGTGTTGTTGCACGAGACGGATCCGAAGCCGCCGAAGGCGTTGTACGGGGTGCCGTCCGGGCGGCGCTCGACGTCGTCGCCGTCGACGACGAGTTCCTGCCAGGGGATCGAGGGGTCGTCGAGGCGGAGCTCGGGAAGGGCGGTGCGGGTGGTGGCCGAGGGCGGGGCCGCCAACGGCGTGGCGTCCGGAGTGGCGGTCGCCGGCGGGGCCAGCAGGCCGCCGCCGGCGAGCGAGAAGATGGCAGCCGCTACGGCCGTCACGGCCGTGAGGCGGTGTGCACGTGGCATGGGGAGTTCCCGTCGTTGTCTGGACTGGGCCCGGCACGGAGAGTCGTGATCGAATTTGATCGAAAGTAGTCGTTTGGTAGCGATTGATGTTCTGTCGGCCTGAAAAGTAGGGGCTGCTCTGAGGGCGGGTCAACAAGATGACCGTTAATGGTCGAAACCTGCGGCCGGTGGCCGGTCGCACCCGGCCCGCCCCCGCCGCCGGGCGACTCCTTGACGACGCTCACCGGTGACTGCCACGATCGACGACATGACGAAGCGACTGGACCTGACGCGGCGACGGCACGTCGACCTCGCGCACGTCTCCAGCGCCTCCTGTCGCCCCGCGGCCTGACCCGACCCCCGGCCGCCTTTCCCCCCACGCCACGCCTGTTTCACCTCGGGGCAGCCGTGTGCCGTGTGCTGCTTCCCCACCGCCTGAGTTCCGGCCGCCGCGCCGTCCGAATTCGGCGTGCCCACAATTCGGCAACAGGAGTTCCGCATGCCCGCAGCACCCGTCAAATTCGCCTACTGGGTCCCCAACGTCAGCGGCGGACTCGTCACCAGCAGGATCGAGCAGCGCACCCACTGGGACTACGACTACAACCGCGAACTGGCCGTCCTCGCCGAGGACAACGGCTTCGAGTACGCGCTGAGCCAGGTGCGCTACATGGCCAGCTACGGCGCCGAGTACCAGCACGAGTCGACCAGCTTCAGCCTCGCCCTGCTGCTCGCCACCCGACGCCTGAAGGTCATCGCCGCCGTCCACCCCGGCCTGTGGCACCCGGGCGTCCTCGCCAAGCTCGGTGCCACCGCGGACCACCTGTCGGGCGGCCGGTTCGCCGTCAACGTCGTCAGCGGCTGGTTCAAGGGGGAGTTCACCGCCCTCGGCGAGCCGTGGCTGGAGCACGACGAGCGCTACCGCCGCTCCGAGGAGTTCATCCGCGCCCTGCGGAAGATCTGGACCGAGGACCACGCCGAACTGGCCGGCGACTTCTACCGGTTGCGCGACTTCTCCCTCAAGCCCAAGCCCCTCAGCACCCCGGAGCGCCCGCACCCGGAGATCTTCCAGGGCGGCAACTCCACGGCCGCGTGGGCCATGGCGGGCCGCGTCTCCGACTGGTACTTCTCCAACGGCAGGGACTTCGACGGGGTCGTCGAACAGATCAACGACGTCCACGCCTCCGCCCGCCGGGCCGGGCGCAGGCCGCCGAGGTTCGGCCTCAACGGCTTCCTGATCGCCCGGGACACCGAGGCGGAGGCCCGCGCCACCCTGCGCGAGATCATCGCCAAGGCCGACACCGAGGCCGTCGAGGGCTTCGGCGCCGCCGTGAAGCAGGCCGGGCAGTCCACCGCCGACGCCACCGGCATGTGGCAGGACTCCACCTTCGAGGACCTCGTCCAGTACAACGACGGCTTCCGCACCGGGCTCATCGGCACCCCGGAGCAGATCGCCGAACGGATCGTCGCCTACAAGCAGCGGGGCGTCGACCTCTTCCTCCTCGGCTTCCTGCACTACCACGAGGAAGTGGAGTACTTCGGCCGCCGGGTGCTGCCCCTGGTGCGCGAGCTGGAGGCCCACCTCCCCGACGCCGGGGCCCCGTCCGCCCCCGCCCACGCCTGACCCACCCCCACCGCGCAGAGAGGCCCACACCCATGAGCACCGCCACCCCCGCCGACTGGACCACCCGCCCCGCGCCGCGGACCGCCGAGGAGTGGATCGCCCGGGCCACCGAGGTCGCCGCCGTCCTCGCCGCCGACGCCGCGGCACGCGACCGCGCCGGAGCCACCCCGTACGCCGAGGTGCGGCTGCTGAAGGACTCCGGCCTGG